>JAJUFT010000007.1 GCA_029263615.1 Alcaligenaceae bacterium
CACCTGGGTACCGGCAACTATCACCCCCGTACCGCAAGGCTCTATACGGATTTCGGTCTGCTCACGGCCGACCAGCGCCTGTGCGAGGACATGGACAAGGTATTTTCCCTCCTGACCGGCCTGGGCGCGCGCCGACCTCTGAGGCTCATGCTGCAGTCCCCCTTCACTCTGCACGAGACCATGCTGGCCATGGTCCGTGCGGAAGCTCAGGCAGCACGGGAAGGCAAACGCGCCCGCATCATGGCCAAGATGAACTCTCTGCTGGAACCGGGCATCATCGATGCACTGTACAAGGCCAGCCAGGCCGGGGTGAAGATCGACCTCATCGTGCGCGGTGCCTGCGCCCTGCGCGCCGGCGTGCCGGGCCTGTCGGAAAACATCCGCGTCCGGTCCATCGTCGGGCGCTTCCTGGAACATTCGCGGGTGTTCTATTTCCATGCCAACGGTGCGGAAAACGTCTATCTGTCCTCGGCGGACTGGATGGACCGCAACTTCTTCCGGCGCGTGGAAGTCGCCTTCCCCGTGCTGGACCGGCGTCTCAAGCGGCGTGTCATCCGGGAATCCTTCACCCTTGCCCTGCGTGACAACCAGCTGGCCTGGAAGGCCTTGCCAAACGGCAGTTATGTCCGGGTGCGCAGCCGCAGCAAGCCCGTGAACCTGCATGAGGTGCTGATGCAGGAACTGGGCGGGAACGGCTGATAAGCCATGTGGCAGCTTGTCATAGACATGTCACATTGCTCGCCTACTATTCCTCTGTCGACGCTTTTGTATCCCGATTCACCGGATTGTCCAAGAGGATTCCCTTTATGTTCAAACGCATCTTCAAGCAAGTTTCCATCGGTGTGGCTCTGTCCGCAGCGGCACTGACGGCCCACGCGGTCGACATCACCGGCGCAGGCGCGTCCTTCCCCTATCCCGCTTACGCGAAGTGGGCGGCCAAGTATCACGAGGAAGTCGGACATCGCATCAATTACCAGTCGATCGGTTCGGGCGGCGGGCAGCAGCAGATCATCGCCAAGACCGTCGATTTTGGTGCGTCCGATGACCCGATGAAGGCCGATGCCCTGAAGGAGCACAACCTGCTGCAGTTCCCGGCCATCATTGGCGGCGTGGTGCCGGTCATCAACATTCAGGGCATCAAGCCGGGTGAGCTGAAGCTCTCGGGCGCCGTCCTGGCCGACATCTACCTGAAGAAGATCACCAAGTGGAATGACGACGCCATCAAGGCGCTCAACCCCGACCTCGAACTGCCCAACGCGTCCATCATCGTGGTGCACCGTTCCGACGGTTCGGGGACGACGTTCAACTGGACGAACTACCTTTCCAAGGTTTCGCCCGACTGGAAGAGCACCGTGGGTGAAGGCAAGGCCGTGAAGTGGCCCGTGGGGCAGGGTGGCAAGGGTAACGAAGGGGTCGCCGCCTACGTGCGCCAGCTGAAGAACTCCATTGGCTACGTGGAATACGCCTACGCCAAGCAGAACAACCTCTCCTGGGCCCAGCTGCAGAACAAGGATGGCAACTTCGTTCAGCCTTCCGAAGAAACTTTTGCCGCCGCTGCTGCCAATGCCGACTGGGGCAGCGTGCCGGGCATGGGTGTGGTCCTGACCGACGAGCCCGGTGCCGACTCCTGGCCGATCACCGCCGCCAGCTTCATCCTGATGCACAAGGTTCAGGACAAGCCCGAGAATGGCAAGGCCGTGCTGCAGTTCTTTGACTGGGCGTTCAAGAACGGTCAGAAGATGGCCAGCGAGCTGGACTACGTTCCCATGCCGGAATCGGTCGTGAATCAGATCGCCGAGATCTGGAAAACCGAAGTCAAGGCGGCCGACGGCACCGCGATCTGGCAGTAAGGTTAAAATCGGGCCGCAACGGTCCGAGACCGTCCTGCATCAAGACGGCGCTGCACTGAAATGGCGCCGTCTGTTTTCATCTGCTTCTTTTCCTGTTTCTCCCACCGGTGTAACGCCATACTGCCGTCATGAAGAGTCACTCCAACGCGCTGATGGATCTCCTGTTCAAGAACCTGACGCGCCTGTTCGCGTTCCTGGTGTTCATCCTGCTGGCAGGGATCATGGTCTCGCTCGTCTGGGGCAGCCGAGAGTCCATTGCCCAGCATGGCCTGGCCTTTCTCTGGACCAATGAATGGGACCCCGTCCAGAACGTGTATGGCGCCCTCGTGCCCATCACCGGGACACTGCTGACTTCCTTCATTGCGCTGATCATTGCCGTGCCGATCTCCTTCGGTATCGCCATGTTCCTCACGGAGCTGTCGCCCGTGTGGCTGCGCCGTCCCCTGGGCACGGCCATCGAGATGCTGGCCGCGATTCCCTCCATCATTTACGGCATGTGGGGCCTGTTCGTCTTCGTGCCGATTTTCCAGCAATACATTCAACCGCACCTCATCGAAGCCTTCGAAGGGGTGCCGGTGCTCGAACAGATCTTCGGGGGGCCTCCTTTCGGCATCGGCGTGTTCACGGCGGGCCTGATTCTGTCCATCATGATCATTCCCTTCATCGCCGCAGTGATGCGTGACGTCTTCGAGCTCGTGCCGCCCATGCTGAAGGAATCGGCCTACGGGCTGGGCAGCACCACTTGGGAAGTGGTCTGGAAAGTCGTTCTGCCCTTCACCAAGAGCGGTGTGATCGGTGGCATCATGCTGGGCCTGGGCCGTGCGCTGGGTGAAACCATGGCGGTCACCTTCGTGATCGGCAACTCGTTCAATCTGCCGGACTCCATCTTCGCACCTTCCAACTCGATCGCCTCGGCCCTGGCCAACGAGTTCAACGAGGCCGGGGGCATGCAGAAGGCGGCGCTGCTGGAACTGGGTCTGATCCTGTTCCTCATCACCACCATTGTCCTGGCCTTCTCCAAGGTCCTGCTGCTGCGCCTGTCCAAGTCAGAGGGAAGCTCGCGCTAAGCGGGAATATCACCATGTTCGATTCCGATTCCGTCATCAGCCTGTCCAACCGCGTCTATCGCCGTCGCCGCGTGGTCAATCGTGTGATGCTGACGCTCTCCGGCGCCGCCGTGGCCTTCGGCCTGTTCTGGTTGTTCTGGATCATCCTGACCCTGCTCACCAAGGGGGCGTCCGCGCTGTCCTTCACCTTGCTGACCCAGCCCACTCCGCCGCCGGGCGGCGAGGGCGGCCTGCTCAATGCCATTGTCGGTAGCGTGCTGATGGCTGCCGTGGCCACCGTGGTGGGGACCCCCGTGGGAGTGCTGGCCGGCACCTACCTGGCCGAATACGGAAACCGGGGCTGGCTGGCGCCCGCCACCCGCTTTCTGAATGACGTGCTGCTGTCGGCTCCTTCCATCGTCATCGGCCTGTTCATTTACGCCGTTTATGTGGCCCAGGTGGGGCACTATTCCGGCTGGGCGGGCGCGCTTGCCCTGGCCATCATCGTGGTGCCGGTGGTCGTGCGTTCCACCGACAACATGTTGCTGCTGGTGCCCAACAGCCTGCGCGAAGCGGCGGCCGCCCTGGGCTGCCCGAAGTGGCGCGTGATCACCATGGTGTGCTATCGAGCCGCCCGCTCGGGCATGATCACGGGCGTGCTGCTGGCCATCGCCCGGATTTCGGGTGAAACCGCGCCCCTGCTGTTCACCGCGCTCAACAACCAGTTCATGTCGATGAACATGAATGCACCCATTGCGAACCTGCCGGTGGTCATCTTCCAGTACGCGGCCAGCCCCTTCGAGGACTGGAATCGTCTGGCGTGGGCCGGCGCCGTCATGATCACTTTGCTGGTGCTGGGCATCAACATTCTGGCCCGCAGCCTTTTCCGCAACAAATAAGCTGACGGCGGCCCCGGCCGCCCGGATTGACAAATGACTACTTCCGCTTTCGCCGACCGCATCAAGCTCGACGTCAAGAATCTGAATTTCTACTATGGCGACTTCCACGCCATCAAGAACGTCAGCATGTCCATTTACGAGAAGAAGGTGACGGCGTTCATCGGCCCGTCCGGGTGTGGCAAGTCCACCCTGCTGCGCACCTTCAATCGGATGTTCGAGCTCTATCCGGGGCAGCGTGCCGAAGGACAGATTCTTCTCGACGGGGAAGACCTGCTGCAGTCTCGCCTGGATATTTCCCTGATTCGCGCCAAGGTGGGCATGGTGTTCCAGAAGCCCACTCCGTTTCCCATGAGCATCTACGACAACGTCGCTTTCGGCGTGCGACTGTTCGAGAAGCTGAGCAAGGCGGAAATGGACGAGCGGGTCGAGTGGGCGCTCACAAAGGCGGCCATCTGGAATGAAGTGAAGGACAAGCTGCATCAGAGCGGCAACAGCCTGTCCGGCGGGCAGCAGCAGCGCCTGTGCATTGCACGGGGTGTTGCGATCAAGCCCGAGATCCTGTTGCTCGATGAACCGTGCTCGGCGCTCGATCCGATTTCCACCGCCAAGATCGAAGAACTCATCGCCGAACTGAAGTCCGATTACACCGTGGTCATCGTGACGCACAACATGCAGCAGGCGGCGCGTTGTTCCGATTACACGGCCTACATGTACCTGGGTGAACTGATGGAATACGGCGAAACCGACCAGATCTTCGTGAAGCCGGCGCGCAAGGAAACCGAAGACTACATCACGGGTCGCTTCGGCTGAGGCATGTCCCCGGCACCGGCGTTTCCGGCGTCGGGGTGTTTTTCTTCGAGTCACGCCCATCGGAGCGAAATCCGGTTTAAGACCCGTCCGACACGCGAATGGCGTCTGCACGTTGGCTGCAATTTTCTGCGTGAAGCCAACAAATTCTCGCGATTTGGCTGCAGGTTAACCCTTGGATTTCGCCGAGAAGTCCGAATCGAGAAACTTTATGTCCGTTTCACGATAGTTGCTCTCTTCGGCTTTTTGATAACCTGCCTTCGAGCGTGCAGAAAACATAATTTGATACATGCACGACTCGCGCCGACATAATCGGCGTCCCGGTTTGACTGCAGCACCATACAGCTGAGTCCGTTTCCCTACTTCTCAAAGAAATTCCCTTTTCCTGGGAAGGCCTGTTCACGCGGGTTGGAAACGCTCGGTCTCAATCACAGGTGGTATCAAGGGAGATATTCAAGTGAAGAAGATACACGTGGCATGTGATACATCGGATGGTCGCCGTCGTTTCATGAAGACCTCTGCAGGGGTGGCCGGTGGGCTGCTGCTGCCCACCGTCTCGGGCAATGTCTGGGCGCAGAAGAAGGATTATCCCCCCTTGGGCAACTTTCCGGCAGGGGTGTCGGGCGACACGGTGGTTGCCGGCCTGACGCTGGACCTCACCGGGCCGTACTCCGCCGAAGGCGCGGGTCAGAAGCGGGGCTTCGAGCTGGCGGCCGAACTGATCAACAAGGGCGACCCCCGCATCAAGAAGGTTTCACCGCTCACCAAGGAGGGCATTCTCGGCAAGAAGCTGGTGCTGGCCATTGGCGACGCCGAAACCAAGCCCAACAGTGCGGTGCAGGCCGCCACCCGGTTCATCCGCCAGGATAAGGCCATGATGATTTCGGGTAGCGTCAGCAGCTCGGTCGCCATCGCCCTGCAAAATACCTGCGACCGCGCCAAGACGCTTTACTTCTCCGTCATCAGCGGTTCCAGCGACACCACGGGCAAAGACTGCCGTCGCTATGGCTTCCGGCTGTGTCACCACGCGTATACGGCTTCCAAGGCCATTGCTCCGATCCTGGCACGTGAATACGGCAAGAACATGAAGGCCATTCACCTGGTGCCGGACTACAACTACGGGCACTCCATTCACCACTTCATGAAGAAGTTCACCGAGGAGCAGGGCTGGACCACCATCGACAACCCGCAGATCCATCCGCTGGGGGCCACCGATTACAGCTCCTGGATGCTGAACATCGCCAACAGCGGTGCAGACATCCTGATCAACCACGACTACGGTGCCGACGCGGTGAACTCCGCCAAGCAGGCTTACGAGTTCGGCGTGCTCAAGAAGATGAAGATGTGCGTGCCCTACCTGCCGGCCTACATGCTGGAAGAAGTCGGCCCTGAAATCATGGAAGGCGTGCTGGGCACCATGGTCTTCTGGTGGACCGAAGGCATGAAGCACGAGGTCGGCCGCGATTTCGTCGAGGCCTATAAGGAAAAGTACAACGCCATTCCGCGCGATCCCGAGCACAACGCCTACATGACCATGCTGCTGTGGGCCGACGCCTGCGAACGCGCCGGCACCTTCTACCCGGCCGCGGTGGTCGAGGCCCTGGAAGACGGCATCAACCACAAGCGTCCGTACTCCATGGGCGGCGAAGTCTACTTCCGTGCCGAAGACCACGATGGCGTGGCCGACTTCGCCATCGTGCGGGGCAAGAAGCCATCCGAAATCCAGAACAAGGACGACCTCGTTGACGTGGTGGCGGTGGCGAATGGGCTGGAGACCCTGCCGCCGGTCGACTACGCGGGCTGCAAGATGGGGCCGGCTGCCTGATGAAGCGTTCACCCCGGATACGGTCGACGTTTCCGGGGTGAACCCAGTCTTCATCCGGATCCGCATAACAAAGGCAAATGAGGGGGGACGGACATGAGTTTATTCATGTCGCAGGTTTTCAATGGTCTGGCCTTGGGTGTCCTTCTGGCACTCATTGCGACAGGCCTCACCATCATCTATGGCACGCTGGGGGTCATCAACTTTGCGCACGGCGCCCTGTTCGTCGTCGGGGCGTATGCGGGCTTCTCTCTGTTCACGGCGACCGGTTCCTTCGTGCTCAGTCTCATCGGTGCCGCCGTCGTGGCAATGGCTGTGGGGCTCGTCATGGAACGTGGCCTGATCAAACGGTTCTATCACCGGCCACATGAAGACCAGATACTGGTCACCTTCGGCATCAGCATCGTGATCGTCGAGATCATTCGCGGCATCTACGGGGGCGTGGGCCAGCGCGTTCCGTTGCCCAGCTGGGGCGAGGGCACGGTCAATCTGGGCTTTCTCACTTATCCCCTGTACCGGCTCGAGATCATGGCCATCGCGGCGTCCGTCCTCTTCGCATGCTGGTATGTACTGTACCGAACGCGTCTGGGCCTGATCATCCGTTCAGGCATTGAAGACGCCATGATGGTGCGTCTGCTGGGCATCAACGTGCAGCGGTATTTCATGCTGGTCTTCGGCATTGGTGCAGCGGCCGCGGGCTTTGCCGGCATGATCTACGGGCCCATGGTGTCCATTGTGCCGGACATGGGCTTCCGGGTGCTGATCCAATCCTTCGTGGTGGTGGTGCTGGGCGGCGTGGGGTCGTTCCCCGGGGCGATTCTGGGAGGCCTGATTGCGGGCCAGATTCTCAGTCTCACTTCGCTGATCAACCCTGTTTATTCCGACGTCATGCTGTTCGCTGCCATGGCGCTGATCCTGATCATCAGGCCGCAAGGTCTCATGGGTGTGGAGGGTAGAGCATGAGCCAGTCCAACGAATCCGTCATTCAGGGCGGCCAGGCCGCTGCCCCGGCCGTGCATCTTGGCAGTCCGACCCTGATGCAGCGCTACGGCGCGCTGCTGATTGCCGGTCTCATTCTCATCGTGGCGCCGGTCGTGGCGCCCATCTTCGGCGCGGGTCCCGATCTTCTGAGCCGGGTGCTGATCTGGGGCCTGTTCGGCCTGGGCTTCGACCTGCTCTTCGGCTACACGGGCCTGCTGTCCTTCGGACAGGCGGCCTTCTATGGCACCGGCAGCTTCATCACGGCTTACCTGCTGACCGCCGGCATCATCGACAACATGCTGCTGGCACTGCTGTGTTCAATCATCGGGGCCAGCATCCTGGGGGTGTTGATCGGCTACCTCACCCTGCGGCGCAGTGGCATCTACTTTGCCATGAGTACGCTGGCCTTTGCCGAGATGATCTACTTCCTCGAATTCGGTCCCTTGCGGGACTGGACCGGCGGGGAAAACGGCATTCCGGGCATTCCGGAAGCCGTGGTCGATTTCGGTTTCGTCGAGTTCTTTGTGGGCTACGGATGGCCGATGTACACCTTCCTGGCGGTGCTGTTCTTCCTTGGCTTTGCCGTTGCCCGCCGTATTTCGCTGTCGCCGTTTGGCGTGATTCTCACGGCCATCCGCGAGAATCCCGAGCGCGCCATGGCCGTGGGGCACACCATCCAGCGCTACAAACTGGCGGTGTTCGTCATTGCGGCTGCCTACGGAGGGCTGGCGGGCGGGCTGCTGGGCATGTTCCAGGGCTACATGCCGCCCGACGCCTTCAACCTCCACACCTCGGCCGAACTGGTGATCCAGACGGTGATGGGGGGCGCAGGCACCCTGTTCGGGCCGCTGCTGGGCGCGCTGATCTGGCTCTATCTGTATGAAGTCCTGCAATTCGTCGATGCGGTGGGGCCCTACTGGCGACTCATTCTGGGCATCATCTTCGTGATCCTGGTCACCCTGTTCCGCCGTGGCATCTGCGGGGAATTTCTGGCTTGGCGCAACCGTCGCGTGAGCAAGCGTATGGCGGCGGCCGTTCCGTCCACATCACACACGCCGGGCCCCGACATGCACGCCAGGCTTGTGATGCGCGATGCACCGCCCATGGAGCGCGGCCGCCCCGTGCTGCGTGCCGACAACATCGCCAAACACTATGGCGGTCTCAAGGCGGTCAAAGGGGTCTCGATTGCCATCGAGGAGGGCGAATTGCGCGGCCTGATCGGGCCCAACGGTGCGGGGAAATCCACCTTCTTCCGCATGTTGGCGGGCGAGATCCAGCCCACCCATGGTCGCGTCTATCTGCGTGAACAGGATATCACGGGCATCGGCGTCACCCAGGTCTGCCAGATGGGCATGAGCAAGAGCTATCAGGTCAACACGCTGTTCGATCAGCTGACCGTCAAGCAGAACGTCCTGATGTCGGTGCTGGGGCACAAGCGGGGGGCCTTCAAGCTCGACGCCCTGAAGTCGGTCGAGTCGGTGCGGGGTGCCACCGAGCAGGTCGCCGCCGTCCTGGCCATGGTCGAGCTCACCCATCGGGCCGATACGCCCATCCATGAGCTTTCTTACGGCGAGAAGCGCCGGGTGGAGATCGGTCTGGCCCTCGCGACCGGTGCAAACGTCCTGCTGCTGGACGAACCGCTGGCCGGCATGAGCCCCGAGGAGCGGGTGCAGACGGTGGCGCTGCTCAAGAAGATCCGCAAGGGCCGCACGGTGCTCATCGTCGAACACGACATGGACGCCATGTTCGAGCTCGCCGACCGCATCACCGTCCTGTATGACGGCAACTTCCTCGCAGAGGGCACGCCCGAGGAAATTCGCAACAGCAAGGCTGTACAGGATGCCTACCTGGGCGGCATGGAGGAAGAGGCATGACTCTGCTTGATGTATCCAAGGTCAATACGTTCTACGGCGATTCGCACATTCTCTTCGACGTGTCACTGCACGTGAACGAGAACGAGGTGGTCGCCCTGCTGGGCCGAAACGGCGCGGGCAAGTCGACCCTGCTCAAGACCATTGCCGGGGCCCTGCAGCCGAGATCCGGAACCATTACCTTCAATGGCAAACCGATCCACAACATGGCCACCCACCTGATTGCCAGGGAAGGCCTTCAGCTGGTGCCGGAGGAACGCCGCATCATCGGGGGCATCACGGTCCACGAGAACCTCGAGCTGGCTGCCATGACTGCGCCCAACCCGATGTCCTTCGAGCGCATCTATCAGACCTTCCCCCGCCTGTTCGAACGTCGTACCAACAAGGGGCGCGAACTGTCGGGGGGGGAACAGCAGATGATCGCCATCGCCCGGGCGATGATCCGCGATGCGCGACTCATCCTCCTGGACGAGCCCTTCGAAGGGCTGGCGCCCATCATCGTGCGCGACCTCATGCAGGTGTGTCGGCAACTGGCCGAAGAAGGGCGCACGGTCATCGTCGTGGAGCAGAACGTCTCGGCAGCGCTGTCGATGGCCAGCCGGGTCTACATGCTGAATACCGGCCACATCGTGTTCGAGGGCAGCAGTGACGAACTGCGTTCCCGGCCCGACATCATGAGCCGCTATCTCGGAGCGGCGGCCTGACGGTATGGAATGCCGCCGCCTCGTGCGGCGGCACACTTCATTTAGAGGAGCAACAAATGTCGTCTACCATCAACACCATGCTGATCGAGAAAAGGGTTCTGAACCCTTCCAAGGAATTCGTGGCGAACGCACGGATTTCCGGCATGGATCAGTACCGGGCGATGTACGAGGAAGCAGAACGCAATCCGGATACCTTCTGGCGCACGCTGGCGCAGGAAAACCTGTTTTGGCGCAAGCCATTCACCAAGGTTCTCGACGATTCGAATGCACCCTTCTATACCTGGTTCGAGGACGGCGAGCTCAACGTCTCGGAGAACTGCCTTGACGTCCATGTGAAGAATGGGAACGGCGACAAAACAGCCATCATTTTCGAAGCGGACGACGGCACCGTCCAGACCATCTCCTACCGCGATCTTCTCGCGCGTGTTTGCCACATCGCCAATGGCATCCGGTCCCTGGGCTACGGGAAAGGCGACCGCGCCATCATCTATCTGCCCATGTCCATCGAGGCCATTGCCATCATGCAGGCCTGTGCACGGCTGGGTCTGACGCATTCCGTGGTGTTCGGCGGCTTCTCGGCGCGCAGCCTGCATCAGCGCATCGTCGATGTCGGCGCCAAGCTGGTGCTGACGGCCGACGCCCAACTGCGGGGCGGCCGGCAGATTCCCCTCAAGGCGGCCGTCGATGAAGCACTCTCTTATGAGGGGGGCGACGTCGTCGAGAAAGTCGTGGTTTACGAACGGGCGGGCGCCGAGATCGACTGGGTGGAAGGCCGCGATGTGCGCCTGAGCGACATCGAGGCGGGGCAGCCCGAGGAATGCGAACCCGTGCAGGTGGGCGCGGAGCACCCGCTCTTCGTGCTGTATACCTCCGGGTCCACGGGCAAGCCCAAAGGCGTGCAGCATTCGTCGGGGGGCTATCTGCTCTGGGCCAAGATGACGGCCCTCTGGACGTTCGACGCCAAGCCGGAAGACATCTTCTGGTGTACTGCCGACGTGGGCTGGGTGACCGGCCACTCCTACATTGCCTATGGATCGATGGCGGCCGGCCTGACGCAGATCGTGTTCGAAGGCATTCCCACCTATCCGAACGCCGGTCGTTTCTGGGAAATGATTCAGCGGCACAAGGTCACCATCTTCTATACGGCGCCCACGGCCATTCGTTCCCTGATCAAGGCGTCGGAACAGAATCCGGAACACCACCCACGACGCTACGACCTTTCCAGCCTGCGTCTGCTCGGGTCGGTGGGCGAGCCCATCAACCCGGAAGCCTGGATGTGGTACTACGAGAACGTCGGGGGCTCACGTTGCCCCATTGTAGATACATGGTGGCAGACCGAAACCGGTGGACACATCCTGACGCCGCTGCCAGGCGCCACGCCTCTGAAACCGGGCTCCTGCACCCTGCCGCTGCCGGGCATCGACGCCGCCGTGGTCGACGAATCGGGCAAGGAACTCCCCGCCGGGGCCGGGGGGCTGCTAGTCATCCGGCGCCCCTGGCCGGCCATGATCCGCACGGTCTGGGGCGACGAAAAGCGCTTCCGCACCAGCTATTTCCCTGAAGAGCTGGGGGGCATGTACATGGCTGGCGACAATGCCCAGCGTGATGAGGATGGCTATTTCTGGATCCTGGGCCGCACCGACGACGTACTGAGCGTTTCCGGGCACCGACTGGGGGGCACCGAGATCGAATCCGCCCTGGTGGCGCATGAGCTGGTCGCAGAAGCGGCCGTCGTGGGGCGACCCGACGCCACCACGGGTGAAGCCATCGTCGCCTTCATCATGCTCAAGCAGGCGGCGCCCGACGGTGAAGAGGCCCAGCGCATTGCGGAAACGCTGCGCAACTGGGTGGCGCGGGAAGTGGGCCCGATCGCCAAGCCGCGCGACATCCGCTTCGGCAACAGTCTGCCCAAGACGCGTTCGGGCAAGATCATGCGGCGTCTGCTCAGGCTGGTTGCAGAAGGTCGGGACATCGATCAGGACACTTCCACGCTTGAAAACCCTGATGTACTGAAGCAGTTTTCTGACGTGTACTAGGGGGGGCTGTGAAGGGGGGGGGACGGCAGCGCGGTCCCCCAGTGAGCGCATGCGTCGGGGGACGTCCCTGATGGAGCTGTCTTGCACTGGTATTCAAACCACCTCCAAACCGGCCGCATGGTGCGGTACGTTCGGGCGCAGGGGTGGAAGGAAGCATCCGCAATGGCATCGACAAGCAGTTTGAGAACTGACACGAGAGATGTACTGTTGGGTGGGCTGTGTAGAGACTTTACCGACTCGACCCTCATCACGGGCAGAGGCCAGGAAGACGTCGGAGTGCTGCAACTTCCGCTGAGTGGCGCTTTGCTGGTGACCAGCCCGCAGGGCAGCTGGGTGGTGGATACCGGCAGCGTGTTGTGGCTGGCGCCTCACACGCCCTACAAGCTGCGCATGCTGGGTAAGGTGCGCCTGCGGTCCCTGCATCTGAATCTCCGGAATCACGGGGAAATCTGGGCCGAGAGCCGCATGCTGCACGCCACGACGCTGATGCGCGAACTGATCTCTCAGGTCGCCGATCTCTGGAGCCCTCTCGAGGACCAGCGCGTGTCCCTGCTGCTGGCGGCCCTGCTGGAAGAAATGCGGCACAACAATGCGGGCCGCTCACAACTGCCGGCGCCGCGCGACCCGCGGCTGGTGCGCATCTGCACCCATATCCAGCAGCAGCTGGACGACGTCAAGACCCTGCAGGAATGGGCCCTGGAACTGGGCTGTGACCCACGCACCCTGCATCGGCTCTTTGTCCAGGAACTCGGCATGTCGTTCATGCAGTGGCGTCAGCATATTCGCCTGCGCACCGCCATGGAGTGGCTGGAGGCTGGGAAGTCGGTGGTGGATGTCGCCTTCGATCTCGGTTATCAGAACCAGAGCGCCTTCACCACCATGTTCCGGCGCAACCTCGGCATGGCGCCGTCCGACTTCGTGAAGGCGCGCCGACGCCAGGTCGCCTTGCCGGCCTGAACCTTCAGTGCCGGCTCAACCCGCGTTCGCGCAGGGCGGGCAGCATCAGACGAGTGGCCAGCCTGCCCTGTTCGATCGCTTGTTCGGCGCGGTGAAAGTCCAGCAGACCCAGCGACGCCAGCTTGGGTGCAATCACGATGTCGGGTGGGTCACCGGCCAGGCGACTGCGCGTGATGCGGACCTGCATGATGTTGATGCTGCTGGCCAGGACATCGATCATCGAGGGCATGGCTTCGGTCTCGGGTTCGGCGGTACCGCTCAATGGCAGTAGCGCGGAGACGCTTTCCGGAAGGCGGGCGCGCCACGCGCTACCCACGACCGACCGGAGCCGCGGAAGCGGTTGTTGTGCCTCCAGATGCCGGCCGATCAGGTCGGCATTCAGGTCAACCGCGACCACAAAATCGGCGTCCATGGCGCGCGCCAGGGTCACCGGCACGGGGTTCACTAGGCCACCATCGACCAGCAAGCGGTCGTTCAGTCGCATGGGCGAGAACAGGCCGGGCAGGGCGATCGATGCCCGGACGGCGTTGATGGTCGATCCTTCCTTGAGCCAGACTTCCTGGCCGGTGTGAAGGTCGGTGGCCACGGCGACGAAGGGCAGCTGCAGCGCCTCGATCGGGCAGTCCATGAAATGCTTCTGGAAGAAGTTCATGAGACGTTCGCCCTTGAGCATGCCGCCATTGAGCCGGAAATCCATGAGCGAGACGACATCTCTCAGGTTCAGCGAGCATACCCACGCTTCAAATCGGTCGAGTTCGCCGGCCGCGTAGGCTGCACCCACCAGCGCGCCGATCGAGCTGCCGCAGATGACGTCCGGCCGGATGCCCGCCTCTTCCAGGGCACGAATCACGCCGATGTGGGCCCAGCCACGGGCCGAGCCGCTGCCCAATACCAGGGCGAGTCGGCGGGGGCGTGAGTTCGTCAACATGGGCCGTTCAGTTCCAGCGCCCGCCCAGGGCGAAGCGACCGGCGCCCAGCATGAGGATGGCCAGTGCGGCAACCAGGAACATTCCCTGGAGCTCCAGGCGCCAGCCGCCGCTGGAGGTGAACGAACCGAAGTGGCCGGTATGGGCAAGGAAGAGGGCGAACAGCATGTTCACCACGATGAGGGCGGCCCCCAGTCGGGTGAACACGCCCAGGATCAGCAGGGCCGGCGCCAGGACTTCCCCGAGATACACGCCCCAGGCGAGGAAAGCCGGCAGGCCGTGTACGGCCAGCATCGCTTCAATGCCGCCGATACCGCTGCGCAGCTTGGCCCAGCCGTGAAAGAAGATGAGGATGCCGAGCACAAGGCGCAGCAGCAGTCTTGCGAGATCGTCCAGGGTGGTCTGTGACATGGAGGCGGGCGAGTGGTTTGCGTTGCCACTGATTATAGGTGCCACGCAGCCTTGCACGCCCTGGTTCAGTCAGACCCTGTTTTTTTCCTCGGCTTTCTCGAAAAAGCTCTCGAAGGATTCCGGCGTGGGGAACTCGGCGTCGCGGTAGGTGTACACCAGGCCGGGAAATTGCGAGAAATGGATCTTGAAATCTTCCTCGCAGGGAATGAGTTCGTGGCCGCGCGCATCGACAATGATGGTGCTGGGACAGGCAGCGTTGATGACCTCGGCGAGTTCTTCCGGATTCGCGTGCGTGCTCAGGGGCAGCAGCTTTTTGTTGGCTGCCTGCGTGGCCAGCACGGCCACGAGGTATTCATGGCAGTAGTCGGCGCAGATGGCCACCGTGCTGCCGGGAATCGGATTCATGTTGGCCAGCGCGACGCTCATGGCGTGCACGGCGGTGGCCAGCTCGGAATAGGAAACCGCAATCTCGGAATCGTCCAGCGCGATATGGTCGCCAAATTTCTCTGCGATCGAATTCAGGTACTGCACGGGTGACATGATTCAGCTTCCTTGTATACGGACGGGCCGAACAAGTATAGAGAGTCGCTCTGTCGATGTCGTGCAGGATTCCTAAGGACTTTCCCCATGCGGTAAGCTCGCCTTTTCCGAACACAGGAGGGCCTGATGAAGCGTCTCGGCATCATGGCGGCCGTGCATGAAGAGATTGCACAGCTGCTTCGCGATATGGAGGAGATGCAGACACATCGCATCGGCATGCGCGATTACCACGTCGGCACGCTGCATGGTCAGCCCTGCGTGGTGGTTCTGGCGCGCATGGGCAAGGTGGCCGCCGCGGCCAGCACGGTCACGCTGCTGCGGGAATTTGAAGTGGATCGCCTGGTGTTTTCCGGGCTGGCCGGTGGGGTGGCGAACGAAGCCCGCATCGGCGATGTGGTGGTGGGCGACGAACTGCTGCATCATGATCTTGACGCCAGTCCGCTGTTTCCGCGTTTTGAAGTGCCCTTGCTGGGGCGCAGCCGGCTGGCTGCCGATGCCGAGCTCACGCAACAGCTTGCGGTGGCGGCGTCGGCTTATCTTGAAGAAGACTGGGGGGGCGACATTCTGCCGGCCACGCGCGACGCATTCGGGCTGTCGCAGCCCCGGCTGCACCGGGGGCTGATCATCAGCGGAGACCAGTTCGTCGATGCAGGTGCGGAGGTCGGGCGCTTGCGCGACCTTGTTCCGGAGGCGCTGTGTGTCGAAATGGAAGGGGCGGCCGTGGCGCAGATCTGCCACGAGTACGAGGCGCGCTTCGCGGTGATACGCACCGTCTCCGACCGCGCTGACGATGCGGCGTTTCACGACTTCAACCGCTTTCTCGAGGAAGTGGCCAGTCTTTACTCCGCCGGGATCCTCAAGCGCATGCTGCAAATGCAGGCGTGATGCGTGATTGGGTGAGGAATTGGGGTGCCTCTGCGGGGGAACCGGGCGCAGTCGAGCGACGAACCCGGTTCCTGTTTCAGGGCATGGCTCAGTCGAGCGTGATGCCTTGTTCTTTGATCAATGCATGCCAGCGCTTGATCTCTTCCTGAAGCATCTGGGCGTATTCCTCGGGGGTGTTGCCCACCGGCTGGATGCCAAACTCGACGAGCGTGGTGTTGACCTTCGGGTCCTTCAGGGCCTGAACCACCTTTTCATTAAGCGTCTTGATGGTGTCTGCCGGCGTGGCGGCCGGTACGACCATGCCGACGTGGGCAGCAGCGACGATCGAGGGATAGCCAAGTTCGGCAAAGGTGGGCACGTCGGGCAGTTGGGGCAGGCGCTCTGGGTGTGCCACGGCCAGCGGTTTGACCTTGCCACCCTTGATGAAGCCCGCGCCGGCCGCCAGGTCGACCATCATGACGGGGACCTGGCCCCCTGCGACGTCGGTCAGCGAGGGCGCCGCTCCCTTGTAGGGAATGTGGGTCATGTTCAGCTTGAGCTCATGCTTGAACAATTCCATGGCCAGGTGGTGAGGGCTGCCAGCACCCGCAGATGCGAAGTTCAGCCCGGACGGCTCGCTGCGGGCGCGGTCAATGACTTTCTGCACGCTGTCCA
The DNA here is from genome assembly GCA_029263615.1 of Alcaligenaceae bacterium. GTDB lineage: Bacteria > Pseudomonadota > Gammaproteobacteria > Burkholderiales > Burkholderiaceae_B > Yanghanlia. Next base: position 16,390 of record JAJUFT010000007.1, read on the forward strand.
GGCCGGAGGCCGGGTCGGCCACCAGAATCATCGGGAAGCGGCCCAGCAGCGTGACGGGAGCGAGATCCTTCTGAGGGTCGTAGGTCAGCTTGGAATAGAGCGCTGAATTGAAGACCAGCGTGCCGTTGTCGGCCGACAGGACGGTGTAGCCATCCGGCTGCGCGCGCGCGGTTTCCGCCGCCCCGATGGCTGTGTTGCCGCCCGGCTTGTTTTCGACCACGACGGATTGACCGGTGATCGGCCCCAGGGCATTGCTGATGGTGCGGGCGAGAAAGTCCGAACCGCCGCCTGCCGGGTAGGGCACAATCCAGCGGATGGGCTGGTCGGGGTAGGCCGCCTGAGCCGGGGTGAATGCGGAAAGCGGAGCACTGATCAGTGCAGCCAGCGCCAGGGTCTTGAACATCTTCATTGTGTCCCCTTGTGAATTATTGCCGCGTGCGAGCGGGTGCCCGCACTTCTTTTATGGACCAACATTCTAAGCGTACAAGGTATACGCAGTGCGTAAATTGGCCTCAGCAATAACCCTGACTCGGTGTCACCTGCGCAGGCTGGCAGCCCGTCTTGCAGCCATATGGGGCGCTGGCTGGCCCGCACCCAATCGCGGGGGACCGAGAATCAGTCGCCCAGTTCTGCGGCGGAAGTGGTGGCCGACGTCGGACTCTGGCCCAGCGAGTGGCTGATGGCGGCGCTCTCGGCGTGCAGCGCCGCGGCGACCGAACCCGCCGGGCTGGTATCGAAGCTGCCCGTGGCCCCCAGTACGGTGATGACCGCCGCCAGGTGATCGGAAAAATCGAAAATGGGCAGCGCAATGGCACTGATGCCCTGCAGGTTGGTGTCGCGCACGATCGCCATGCCGGCGTTGCGGACTTCCCGCTTGAGCACGCCAATGGGGTCGTGCGCGTCCAGCGTGGCCCGCTGTTCTGGTGAAATGCTCGCCAGTTCTTCACCCGCTAGCTTCTCGACCCGGCTGTCGTCCAGATAGGCCAGGAACACGCGCCCCGTGGCCGACCACAGCAGCGGCAGGACGGAACCGACACGCACGTTGAGCGTCACGGGCAGACCCGGCTCCTCGAAGCGGACAATGGTCGGCCCTTTGTTGCCCATGACGGCAAGAAAGCAGGTCATTTCCAAGGTCTGACGCAGGCGCACCAGTGCGGGCTCGGCCACGCGCAGCGGGTCGGCCAGCCTCATGGCCACCAGGCCAATTTGAATGGCCTCGGCGCCGAGAAAGTATTGCAGCGAGAGCGGGTCCTGCTCGACGAGACCTTCTTCCATCATGCTGATGAGATAGCGGTGCACCTTGGCGGGATTCTCGTCCACATGCCGTGCCAGACCCGTGAGCGTGGCGCGCCCTCCCATGCGGGCCAGTGCCTTGAGCAGTTGCATGCCGGTGGTGGCGGCCTGCACACGTTGACGGCGGTCGCGAGGGGGAAGCGGGCTGGGAGAGGAAGACTGGGTCATCGGCAATCTCGTCGGTCGAAGCAATGGCGAAGTATATCGTTGAGGGTTTTCCTGACGCCAGAATTTACGCAATGCGTGTTAGAGTTACGCAAAGATCAATTCCGCTGATCATTCCGGATCAGGAGTTTTCATGAATACCGTTGCACAAGACCTCAGCCGATGTCCCGTCACCCCTGCCGCGTCTCAGGCCGAGGGTTGCCCTCTGAGCCGCATGGCAGCCGACTTCAACCCCTTCCAGGATGCCTACATGGAGAACCCGTCAGAGTTCGTCCGGTGGGCCCGTGAAGAACAGCCGGTGTTCTACAGCCCGGAACTCGATTACTGGGTGGTGACGCGCTATCAGGCCGTGAAGGACATCTTCCGCGACCCGATCACCTTCAGCCCCTCCAACGTGCTCGAACCGGTGGCGCCGCCGCCGGCCGAGGTCAAGGCGGTACTTGATGAGTACGGCTACGCCATGAATCGCACTCTGGTGAATGAGGACGAACCCATGCACATGGCCCGGCGCCGCGTGCTGATGGAGCCCTTCACCCCGGAGCACTTGCGCGAACACGAACCCATGGTGCGCCGCCTGGTCACGGAAAGTATTGATCGCTTCATCGATCGGGGCAGGGTGGACCTGGTCCGCGAGCTGTTCTGGGACGTACCTTTTTCGGTGGCGTTGCACTTTCTCGGCATTGACGACGCGGCCGATCGGGCCACGATGAAACGGTTTGCCATCGCTCACACGGTGAATGCGTTTGGCCGGCCCACCCCCGAAGAACGGATCGAAATCGCCCACACCGTCGGCCAGTTCTGGCAGTTCTCCGGCGAGGTGCTCGAGAAAATGCGCAAGACACCCGACGGTCCGGGCTGGATGCGCTATTCCATCCGGCAACAGAAGGCGCACCCGGATGTGGTCACCGATTCCTACTTGCACTCGATGATGATGGCCATCATTGTGGCGGCGCACGAAACCACGGCGTTCGCGTCGACCAACGCGCTCAAGCTGTTGCTGGAGCACCCCGACGACTGGCGCGACCTCTGCGCCAACCCGGAGCTCATTTCTCCGGCGATGGAAGAGTGTCTGCGACATAGCGGCTCCATCGCGTCCTGGCGGCGGCGAACCACCCGCGAGGTGGAAATCGACGGCGTGAAAGTGCCGGCCGGAGCACGCCTGCTGCTGGTGGTCAGTTCGGCCAATCATGACCCGCGCCAGTTCGGCGACCCCGATCTCTTCGACATTCGGCGCGACAACTCGGTGGAGCATCTCACCTTCGGCTATGGGGCGCACCAGTGCCTGGGCAAGAACATCGGTCGCATGGAAATGCAGATCATGATCGGCGAACTCTCACGTCGTTTGCCGCACATGAAGCTTGCTCCGCAGAAGTTCGAATACGTGCACAACCTGGCCTTCCGAGGGCCGCGTGCCCTGATCGTCGAGTGGGACCCGGCCGAGAACCCCGAGCGCCGCAACCCGTCGGTTCGTGAGTGGAAGCAGGAAGTCCGCCTGGGGGCGCCCCTGGCCAAGAATGCCGTTCGTCTGTTGCGTGTGGAAAGTGTGCGGGAAATCGCGCGCGATACCCTGCTATTGCGGCTGGTCTCGCAGCATGGCTCGGCGCTGCCGCAGTGGGCGCCCGGTGCGCACATCGACATTGAGTGCGGGGACACCGGCCTGGCGCGCCAGTATTCCCTGTGCGGCGACCCGGCCGATCGCGGCGCTTGGGAAGTCGCGGTGTTGAAAGACCCGGAAAGTCGTGGCGGCTCGGTGTGGATTCACGAACATGTCAGGCCGGGCGCGATTCTGCGCGTGCGGGGCCCGCGCAACCACTTCCACATGGATGAAAACCACGCTGGCCACTTTGTGTTCATTGCCGGTGGCATCGGCGTGACGCCGGTCATGGCCATGGCGCATCGTGCGAGGGCGCTAGGCCGCCCCTACGAGTTCCATTACAGCTGCCACCGTCGCGACGGGCTGGCGTTCGCCGAGGCACTGGCGGACCTGCATGCCGATTGTCTGCATCTGCACATTAGCGAAGAAGGACGTCGCAATGATTTCGCGGCGCTGTGTGCCGGACTGGTCAATCGTGATGTGCAGATCTACGCCTGCGGCCCGACCCGCATGCTGGAAGGCCTGCAAGCAGCGGTCGCCGCAGCCGGCTTGCCTGAAACCTCGCTGCACGTGGAGCATTTCAGCAACGAACGGCCCAAGCTCGACCCCTCCAGGGAAGTTCCCTTTGAAGTGGAGCTGCGCAATACCGGGCTGACGCTGACGGTGTCCAATGAGCACAGCCTGCTGGATACCCTGCGGGCCAAGAACATAGACGTGCAGAGTGACTGCGAGGAAGGGCTCTGCGGGGTGTGTGAAGTGGCCGTACTGGAGGGTGAGGTCGACCACCGCGACAGCATTCTCAGCCCGGCCGAGCGTCGCGAGAACAAGCGCATGATGGCGTGCTGCTCGCGGGCCCGCCAAGGCGGGAAGCTAGTGCTCGACCTGTAGCACGGCGTCAGCGCTCGCAGCCGGGTGACGTCAGCCTGCCGGCACCGGCATGTCCAGCTCGCCCATCATCCAGGCGAGTAGGCCCTCCACCCAGCGGTCTGCCGGCAGGCCATGGGCCAGCCGGATCTCGGCGGCGCGTTGTCTGAGCCATTCGAAATCCACGGCAGGGGAACGCTTGAAGGCGATGGCGACGATATTGTTGTCATGCACCAGGGGCAACCAGGCCACCGACTCGAAGCACGCCTCCAGGCGCCGAATGTGCCGCGCGTGCTCGGGCCAGTCACAGTAGAGATTCACCGTCATCATGCCATCGGGCGTCAGGCAGCGGGCACAGGCCTTGTAAAAGGCCTCGGAGCTCAGTACCGGTTCGTGGGCTTGCGCATCGTACAGGTCGACCTGCAACACATCGATGGTGCGGCGCCGTGAGAAGTCGCCGACAAAATCCAGGGCGTCCATGTTCAACACGTTGAGACGCTCGTCGTCAGGCGGCAGCGCAAATTCGCGACGACAGACGTCGATGACCTCCGGATCAAGCTCCACCGCGGTGACGTGCGTCTTCGGGAAGTGGGCGTGGCAGAACTTGGTGAGGGCCGCTGCACCGAGCCCCAGCTGAACAATATGGCCCTCCGGCTCGCGAAACAGCAGCCACATCATCATCTGCTGCACGTACTCGAGCAGAATTTCATTGGGCCGCTCGACGTGCATGGCGCCTTGTACGGCCGGCGTTCCAAAATGCAGGCTACGGATGTCGCCGTGCTTGAGTATCGTTATGTGGCTCATGAAGTCACGATTCCGTTGGCGTGTGTCCTGTGTGCCGACCCGGGCAAGGCGCGGGCAGTGCGCGCATGACCGCAGCGGGCGAATAAGGTGCCATGGTTCGAATGACCCATGGCGCAGGCGCCGCCAGATTTTTTACACTTTTGCCTGACGCTGAACATTGTGCGGTTGAATTGCCCCTCAAGAGTAGAAGGAGGAACACCATGCGTCTCGATCCTCAGCTCACTGAAAAGCTTCAGCAACGAAACGAACAGCAGCCTTCTCTGGTCGTGGAACGGAAGCGGCAACCCCGGGCCTCCGCGCCACAGGAATTGAGCGACGAACACCTGGAAGGGGTCATCGGCGGCACGGGAGTCACCATGGTCGGGCCGGCAGGCCTGGGTGTCACCTCGCTCCTTGGCACATGCACGGTGCTCAAGTGGTCGCTGCAACCCACCTACGTCGATATCAACCACTTCACGATCCCGAAATAAGGCAGCGCCTGCATCGGCTTCGCCGGGGCGACCCCGACGAACCCGGGTGGATTCGGGCTGCTGGCGAAGAAACGGCCATGGTGAAGCCAGAAGCGGACAAGGGCTTGCAGCGCATTCACTGCAAGCCCTTGAAAATTGTGGTCGGGGCGGCGGGATTCGAACTCGCGACCCTCTGGTCCCAAACCAGATGCGCTACCAGGCTGCGCTACGCCCCGACAAGCGCGTAACTATAACACAAGGCCAAACCGCCGCGTGGTGGCCTCAAGCGGCATCGGGCGCCAGGGCCTCTTCGTCGAGCGTGACGCGTTCCACGAACACCTTGGCGATGCGTCGCCCTTCTAGCTGAAGAATACGGAACCGCAATTCGTAGCCGCTGTACCTGAGCGTGAAGGTTTCCCCGACTTCCGGCAGCTTGCCCAGCTGCTGAAGCAGAAAGCCCGCCACGGTGCTGAAGTCTTCGGTTTCCTGGGACAGGCCTTCCACGTCAAGCGTTTGCTCGAAGTGATGCAGATCGGTGCCGCCTTCCACGACCCACTGATTCTCGCTCTTGACGATGATGTCCGGGGTTTCGTCTTCATCGGGGAAGTCGCCCGCGATCGCTTCGAAGACGTCCATGGGCGTCACCAGCCCTTCCACCGTGCCGAACTCATTGATGACGATCACCAGCTGGCCGCGTGCCGACTTGAGCGTATCGATGAGATCCAGCATGCGCACCGTTTCGTGCACGATGATGGGAGGACGCAGACGCTGCTGGTTGACTTTGCCGTCAACGATGAGATCAGTGATGAGATCCTTGGCGCGGCCGATCCCGACGATTTCATCCAGAGAGCCCTTGCACACCGGGTAGAAACCGTGAGGAGTCCGGTTGATCTCGGCGCGCAAGGTCTCGGCGTCGCTCTCGAGATTGAGCCAGGTGATGTCCGTCCGCGGGGTCATCACCGAATGCACATGCCGCTCGGCTAGGCGCAGCACGCCGCTGACCATATGCCGTTCTTCGTCAGCAAAGGGCAGGGGTTCCTCCGAGCTGCGCCGATTGTCGGCACTGTCGATGTCGGCGGCCGTGCGCTTGCCCAGCATGCGCATGACGGCTTCGGCGGTCCGTTCGCGCATGGGGCGGTCGGTGCGCAGCAGCAGGTTGCGGCGGGCCAGCTGGTTCAGGGCCTCGATGATGACGGAGAAGCCGATGGCGGCGTACAGATAGCCCTTGGGCACCTTGAAGCCGAACCCTTCGGCGACCAGGGAGAAGCCGATCATCAGCAGGAAGCCCAAACACAGAATGACGACCGTGGGGTGCGCGTTCACGAAACGGGTGAGCGGCCTGGACGCCACCAGCATGACGCCGATCGCAATGACCACGGCCGCCATCATGACTTCCAGGTGCTCGACCATGCCCACGGCAGTGATTACCGCGTCCAGCGAGAACACGGCATCCAGCACCACGATCTGGGTCACGATGATGCCGAAGCTGGCGTAGGCCGGCGACTGCAGGACCGCGTGATTCTTTCCTTCGACGCGCTCATGCATTTCCATGGTGCCTTTGAACACCAGGAAGAAACCACCCAGGATCAGGATCAGATCGCGCCCGGAGAACGGAGAGCCGCCCACATGGAACAGCGGCTCCGTGAGGTGGAACATCCACGAGATGGCGGACAACAGGCCCAGACGCATGAGCAGGGCGAGCGAGAGCCCCATGACGCGGGCCTTGTCGCGTTGATGAGGGGGGAGTTTGTCCGCCAGAATGGCGATGAAGATGAGGTTGTCGATCCCGAGCACGATCTCGAGGACGACCAGGGTGAATAGGCCGACCCATATGGACGGGTCAAGCAATATCTCCATTACGGTGTAATCCGGAAACTGAAAGATTCATTATAAAGACGCCGGTGGAAAACGCGATTCCGGTGCTTGACGGGTATTTATGCTCAGGTTTAGCATAATGGCAATCGGAAGCGGCGAGTGCGCATGCGCGCCGGCCGTGTCCCGGATCACTCCAACCGCCATCATTCTGGAGCGGGCATGACGACTCCTCTTGCACGGCGCATCGCGCACACACTCATTCTGACTCTGGCCATGTGTGGCGCAAGTGCGGCGCATGCGCAGCAGGCCATCCGTATCGGCGAACTGAACAGCTACAAGACGCAACCGGCCTTCCTGGGACCCTACCGTATGGGCATGGAGCTGGCGGTGGAGCAGGTGAATGCCGCTGGCGGCATCAATGGCCGGCCGCTGGCGCTGATCATCCGCGACGACAACTCCAACCCGGGCGACGCCGTCCGGACGGCCGAGGAACTCGTCACACGGGAAAAGGTCGATCTGCTGACGGGCACCTTTCTTTCCAATATCGGGCTGGCCGTGGCGGATTTCGCCCGCCATCGCAAGGTTTTCTTTCTGGCCAGCGAGCCGCTGACCGACAAGATCGTGTGGGAACAGGGCAACCGTTACACGTTCCGGCTGCGTACCTCCACCTACATGCAGGTGGCCATGCTGATTCCGGAAGCGGTGAAGCTGAATCGCAAGCGCTGGGCGATCGTCTACCCGAATTATGAGTACGGGCAGTCCGCCGTGGCGACCTTCAAGACGCTGCTCAAGGAGGCCCAGCCCGATGTGGAATTCGTGGCCGAGCAGGCCACGCCCCTGGGCCGGATCGACGCAGGCAATGTGGTGCAGGCATTGGCGGATGCCAAGCCGGATGCGCTCTTCAATGTGCTGTTTGCCTCCGACCTGGCCAAGTTCGTGCGCGCTGCCAAGCAGCGCCATTTCCTGGATGGCTTGCCGGCCGTGAGCCTGCTTTCCGGTGAACCGGAGTATCTTGACCCCCTTGGGCGGGAAACGCCTGAGGGCTGGGTGGTGACCGGCTACCCGTGGTATGCCATCGACACGCCGGAGCACAAGGCATTTCTCGACGCCTATCAGGCGCGTTACAACGACTACCCCCGTCTGGGTACCGTCATCGGCTACAGCACCATCGTGTCATTGGCCGAAGGTCTGCGCAAGGCCGGTTCCACCGACCCCGAGGCCCTGATCGAGGCGTTTCGAGGGCTGGAGGTGGTGACACCGTTCGGGCCCATCACCTATCGGCCCCAGGATCATCAATCCACCATGGGCGCCTACCTGGGGCGACTGGCCGTGCAGGACGGAAAAGGCGTGATGACCGACATCCGCTATGTGGATGGCGCCACTGTGCAGCCCGACGATGCCCAAGTGCAGGCGTGGCGTCCGGCGGACGCGCGCTGATGTTCTGTCGAGAGTGAGGCGTAAGGGGGAGGCGTGACGCTGTCATCCTTGCTGATCCAGGCGCTCAACGGCCTTGCCGAGGCATCTTCTCTGTTTCTGGTGGCGGTCGGCCTTTCGCTGATTTTCGGCGTCAGCCGCATCGTCAACTTTGCCCACGGCTCGCTTTACATGCTGGGCCTGTACGTGGCGTGGACACTGGTCCAGGCCTGGGGCGACACGGTGCCGGGGTTCTGGGGGGCCGTGCTGGCGGCCGCGGTGTCCATCGGGCTGCTGGGCGCACTCATGGAAATTGCGGTGCTCAAACGCATCTATCGTGCGCCCGCGATGTTTCAGCTGCTGGCCACGTTTGCACTGGTACTGGTGTTCGACGACCTGGCGCTCTGGCTCTGGGGGCCGGAAGACCTGCTGGGGCCGCTGGCCCCCGGCCTGGACGGTTCGGTTCCGGTGCTGGGGCGCTATGTTCCCACCTACGATCTGGCCTTGATCCTCATCGGTCCGGTGGTCTGGTTCCTGCTGTGGATCTTGCTGAACCGCAGTCACTGGGGCAGGCAGATCCGCGCCGCCACACAGGATCGCGAAATGTTGGGCGCGCTCGGTGTCAACCCGGTCTGGTTGTTCACCAGCGTGTTCGCCCTGGGCGCCTTCCTGGCTGGCCTGGCCGGGGCCTTGCAGCTGCCGCGCCAGCCGGCCAATCTCGGCCTCGATCTCGCGGTGATCGGCGATGCTTTTGTCGTCGTGGTGGTGGGGGGCATGGGCTCGATTTCCGGGGCGGCGCTGGCCGCCATTCTCATTGCCCAGCTCAAGGCCCTGTGCATTGCCTTGGGCACCGTTGAAATTCTCGGTGTTTCAGTCGCCTTCCCCAAACTCACGCTCGTGGTCGAGTTCCTGTTCATGGCGGTCGTCCTGGTCTTCCGGCCGTGGGGCCTGCTGGGCAAACCGCTCAGTCTGCCGCGGGTGGCCGCCGGCACCGAGGTGCCGCTTCTCAGGGCAGGGCGCGGTGTGCGGTGGCTGGGCTGGGCCGTCTGTGCCGCGGTGTTGCTGCTGCCCCTGATGGGCAGTGCGCTGCCCTATGCCAGCGTGCTCGTGCAGGACATGCTGATTGCCGTGATCTTCGCCGTCAGCTTGCATTTCATGATGGGGCTTGGCGGCATGGTCTCGTTCGGGCATGCGGCCTACTTCGGCCTCGGCGCTTACGGGGTGGCGCTGGCATTCAAGAATCTGGGCTGGAGCATGGCCGCGTCCCTGCTGGTCGCGCCGGTGCTGGCGGGCCTGGCAGCGCTGATCTTCGGCTGGTTCTGTGTACGGCTCGCCGGCGTGTATCTGGCCATGCTCACGCTGGCATTTGCGCAGATTGTCTGGTCGGTGGTGTACCAGTGGGATGCGGTCACGGGCGGTTCCAATGGCCTGATCGGCGTGTGGCCCGAAGCGTGGCTGAGCGGTGAGGCTTGGTTCGTCTTCGTGGCGGCGGTGGCCATTGTGGTGGTCATGTGCGTGCGACACATGGCGTTTTCCCATTTCGGTCTGGCCCTGCGTGCCGTCCGGGACTCGGCCCTGCGCGCCGATGCGCTGGGCATGAACGTGCGACGCGTCCAATTGACGGGTTTCGTGATCGCCGGTGTGCTCGCGGGCGTGGCCGGCGGGCTGTTCGTGTTTTCCAAAGGCGGAGTTTCTCCGGAAACCCTGATGGTGGGAACCTCCGTCGATGCGCTGGTGATGGTCCTGCTGGGCGGCATCCAGCAGCTGGCCGGGCCCGTAATCGGCGGTGTTGCCTTCACCCTGATGCGTGACGTGCTGGTGGGGATGACGGAATACTGGGGCGCCCTGTTCGGTGCGGTCATTCTGTTCATTGTCCTGGTCTTTCCGCAGGGGCTGGCCGGGCAGGCGGCCCGTTGGAACGCGATGCGGAGGCGATCATGAACCGTCTGCTGCAGGTGCGCGGCCTCACGCGGCGCTTCGGGGGGAACCTGGCGGTGGATCACATCGATTTCGATGTGCATGCGGGCGAATTGCTGGCCCTGATCGGTCCGAATGGCGCCGGGAAGTCCACCACCTTCAACATGATCAACGGGCAGTTGCCGGCCACCGCGGGTTCGGTGCAGTTCAATGGGCGGGAGATTCTCGGCATGCCGGCCCACAAGGTCGTGCGTCTGGGTGTCGGGCGCAGCTTTCAGATTGCGGCCACCTTTCCCTCGCTCTCCGTTCTGCAGAATGTGCAGATGGCGCTCATTGCCAGTCGCCGACGTGTATTTTCTTTCTTCTCCCGTGCGGACGGTTTCGCGCGCGAAGAGGCCATTGACCTGCTGGCGCAGGTGGGCATGGAATCGCTCGCGCATCACACCTGTGCTGATCTGGCCTATGGCGATGTGAAGCGCCTGGAGCTGGCCATGAGCCTGGCGGGCAACCCAAAGCTGCTGCTCATGGACGAACCCACCGCCGGCATGGGGGCGGGAGAGCGCAATGCGCTGGTCGCACTGGTGAAACGCATTGTGCAGGAACGCAATATGGGCGTTCTGTTCACCGAGCACAGCATGGACGTTGTCTTTGAGCATGCGGATCGCATCATCGTTCTGGCCCGGGGCCGGCTCATTGCGGACGGCAGTGCAGCGGAGATTCAGAACCATCCGCAGGTTAGGGAGGTGTACTTCGGTAGCACGCCCTCTCTGTTGGTCGAGTCCGCGCAGAGTGACGGGTTGGCTCAGCAACAGGAGGGGGCGCAATGAGCCGTTTCGAGATCGGTCCGGCCGCGCCCGTCGCGGTCCAACGGACGGCGGCTCTGCTCGAAGTGCGGCAGCTCGACGCCTGGTATGGCGCGGCCCAGATACTGCGCGAAGTGGATCTGGAAGTCCGGCGCGGCGAGGTGGTGGCGCTCATGGGGCGGAATGGGGCAGGAAAGTCGACCACGCTCAAGGCCATCATGGGGCTGGTAAAACGCCGGGCTCGGACGCTGGAATTCATGGGCCGGTCGGTGCACGACCTGCGGCCCTTCGAGATGGCGCGCTGCGGCGTGGGGTATGTGCCCGAGGACCGGCGCGTCTTCACCGAACTGACCGTGGATGAAAACCTGTCCCTGGGCCGGCTGCCGCCGCGTCATTGGCCGGATGGCAAACCGGCGGCCAACTGGGATGTCGAGGAACTCTACACACTGTTCCCGCCCCTTCAGCCCTTGCGCAAACGTCTTGCAGGCACCCTCAGCGGGGGAGAACAACAGATGCTGACGATCGCGCGCACCCTGATGGGCAACCCCTTCCTGCTCTTGCTTGATGAGCCGTCGGAGGGGGTGGCGCCGGTCGTGGTCGAGCAGATGGTCGGCATGGTGCAGGCCCTCAAAGCCCGTGGCACCAGCATTCTGTTGTCTGAACAGAATCTGCCCTTCGCCCGCCTGGTGGCGGATCGCAGCTACGTGCTGGAGAAAGGCGTGGTCCGCCATGCGGGCAGCATGGAATCGCTGTTCCAGGACGAAACCCTCAAGCGCAAGTATCTGACGCTCTGAGGGCCGGCAGCGTCCCCGCGCCGCATCGGGCGGCGTGCTGCCGGTGGGTTCAGGCGACGTTGCGGCGCACTTCCACGGCCGCAGGTGAACCGCTTCGATACTGCTGGAGCAGGGCCTCGCGGCGTGCCTCCGCCGCGTCCATGGCGGTCTCCTTGATGTGGCCGTAGCCGCGGATGGTTTCCGGCAGGCGGGCCAGTTCAAGGGCAGTGCTCATCCGGGCGTCGTCCAGGCTGTTCCGGAATTCCTCCACCAGGGCGAAATAGTCTTCCACCCACTGGCGTTCGCGTCGGCGCTCCCCGGTTTTGCCGAAGAAGTCCAGTGCCGACCCCCGCAGGCCACGCATTCTGGCCAGCAGCTTCATGGCCTTGAACATCCACGGGCCATAGGCGGATTTCTTCGGGTGGCCATCCTCATCGCGCCGTGCAAGGCGCGGCGGCGCCAAGTGGAACCGCACCTGATAATCCTGCCCGGGTTCCCCTTCGAAGGTTTCCCGCAGCTGTTCAAGGAAGGCCGGATCGGTATAGAGCCGCGCCACCTCGTATTCATCCTTGTAGGCCATGAGTTTGGCCAGGTTGTGGGCCACTGCTTCCGTCAGCGGCAGACGCAGGAAATCCCGGGAGGCATTGCCGGAGGATTCACCCCCGTGCGCGCCGCCCGCCCGGGCCAGCGTTTCCGCTTCCTTTTTGCGCAGGGCGGATACGGCGTGCCGGTAGCGTTCGGCGTAGGCGCGGTTCTGGTAGGCCGTCAGCCACTGCACATTGCGTTCGATGATCTGATCCAGCGTTTCCGGCATGGCCAGTACCCGCGCGGGTTCAGCCGGGACGGCCAGCTCCACCCCCTCCTGCGCGGCCCGCCGGCCCCATTCGAACGCACTGAGGTTCTTTTCCACCATGACGCCGTTGATCTGGATGGCGCGCCGCAGACTGTCGCCCTTCAGAGGAATCCAGCCTTTCTGCCAGGCGTAGCCCAGCAGCAACGGGTTGGCGTAGAGGGTGTCGCCCAACAGGCGCAGGGCCAGGGCGCTGGCGTCGAAGAATTCGCAGTGTTCGCCAATGGCGGCGCGCAATCGGTCTTGAGTTTGCGCAGTGGGAAAGCGCCACGAGGGGTTGTGGATGATCTCGGCCGTGGGCGCCGGGGCGGCATTCACGACCGCCTGGGTGCGGCCATGCTGCATGCGATCGAGCACGTCGGGCGCCGTGCTCACAATAGCATCGCAGCCCAGCAGGACTCGGGCGCCGGCCGTGGGCACACGCGTGGAGAAAATGGCTTCCGGCTGCGGTGCGATCAGGATATGGCTGGCGACGGCGCCGCCTTTTTGAGCAAGACCGGCCATGTCCAGCACGGACACACCCTTACCTTCGAGATGGGCGGCCATGCCCAGCAAGTTGCCGATGGTGATCACCCCGGTTCCGCCCACACCGGTCACGAGAATGCCGTAAGGGTCGGTCAGCTCCGACAGGTCGGGTTCCGGCAGGGACGGCAGGGCGGCCGCGTCGGCAGGGGTCTGCGCCAGCGGTTTGGGTTTGCGTGGTTGCGCCCCTTCGAGCGTGACGAAGCTCGGGCAATAGCCCTTGACGCAGGAGAAGTCCTTGTTGCAAGAGGACTGATTGATGCGCCGCTTGGTTCCGCGCGGGGTTTCCAGGGGTTCCACGGACAGACAGTTGGACGCCTTGGAGCAGTCACCACAGCCTTCGCAGACTTCAGGGTGTATGAAGGCGCGCAGCGCCGGGTCGGGGTAGGTGCCGCGCTTGCGACGCCGGCGTTTCTCGGTCGCGCAGGTCTGGTCGTAGATGAGGACGGTCGTGCCCTCCAACTCACGCAGTTCACGCTGGATGCGATCGAGTTCATCGCGATGGTGGACGGGCGGGTTCCCGTGCAGGTCCACCCCTTTGTATTTATCGGGTTCATCCGTCACGATGACCACCCGGCTGACCCCTTCGGCCGCCACCTGGGCGACGATCATGGGCACGGACAGGCTGCCGTCGACCGGCTGGCCGCCCGTCATGGCGACCGCGTCATTGAACAGGATCTTGTAGGTGATGTTGGCCTTGGCCGCAACCGCGGCCCGAATGGCCAGCAGGCCGGAGTGGAAGTAGGTGCCGTCTCCGAGGTTCACGAAGACGTGCTTTTCCCGGGTGAAATGCTGCTGGCCGGTCCAGGCCGCCCCTTCGCCACCCATGTGGCTGAAGGTCTCCGTGCGACGATCCATCCAGATGGTCATGTAGTGGCAGCCGATTCCAGCCAGGGCGCGCGACCCTTCCGGCACGCGCGTCGAGGTGTTGTGCGGACAGCCGGAACAGAACCAGGGCTTGCGCTCGATCGTGGAAGGCGTCTGCGTGCGGGCTTTTTCCTTGGCGTCCAGCACGGCCAGGTGCGCGTCCATGCGGGCACGGACGTCTTCCGGCAGGGTCAGGCGGCCCAGGCGCTGGGCGATGGCGCGTGCAATCAGTGCCGGGGACAGGTCGGCCTGCGGCGGCAGCAGCCATGGGCCGCGTGGTTCCGTCCATTCCCCACCCCCGTCACCCCGGTCGGCAAACTTGCCCGATACGCGTGGGCGGACGTCGTCGCGCCAGTTGTAGAGCTCCTCCTTGAGGGCGTATTCCAGCACCTGGCGCTTCTCTTCCACCACCAGGATCTCCTGCAGGCCAGTGGCGAACTCGCGTGCATCCTGGGCGTTGAGGGGCCACACGCAGCCGACCTTCATGATGCGGATGCCGACGCGACGACAGGTGGCGTCATCCAGGCCCAGGTTGCGCAGGGCCTCGCGCATGTCGACATAGGCCTTGCCGGCCGCCATAATGCCGAACTGGGCACCAGGGCTGTCGAGCACCACCTGGTTCAGGCGGTTCTTGCGAATGTAGGCCAGGGCCGCGTAGAGCTTATGGTCCATCAAGCGGGCTTCCTGAGCCAGCGGCGTATCCGGCCACCGCAGATTCAGGCCGTCGGGCGGCATGAGGAAGTCGTCGGGCAGCAGGATCGTGGGCCGGTAGGGGTCGACATAGACCGAGGCGCTGGATTCGATGACTTCCGTCACGCATTTCATGCCCACCCACAGGCCGGTCCAGCGGCTCATGGCCCAGCCGTGCAGGCCGTAGTCGAGATATTCCTGCACGCTGGCGGGGTAGAGCAGGGGAATGCCCGCGGAGATGAGATTGTGTTCGGACTGGTGCGCCACGGTCGAGGACTTGGCGGCGTGATCGTCGCCCGCCAGCACCAGCACGCCGCCATGTCGCGACGTGCCCGCATTGTTGGCATGTTTCAGGACATCCATGCTGCGGTCCACCCCCGGACCCTTGCCGTACCAGATGGAGAACACGCCATCGTGGGTGGCATCGGGGTAGAGCGTGACCTGCTGCGTGCCCCAGCAGGCGGTTGCCGCCAGATCTTCGTTGACGCCCGGCTGAAACACGATGTCGTGTTTCTTGAGGTGTTCGCGCGCCTGCCAGAGGGCCTGGTCGTAGGCGCCCAGGGGCGAGCCGCGATAGCCGGAGATGAAGCCGGCCGTGTTCAGGCCGGCTGCGGTGTCACGGGCTTTCTGAATCAGAGGCAGGCGAACCAGGGCCTGGGTGCCGCTCAGGTAGATGCGGCCTTCCTTGACTGTGTACTTGTCGTCCAGAGAAAGTTCGCTGCCATGCGGCAATGCAGCTGCCGGAAGTGGGGCATTCATGGCGTTGTCTCCTGTTGTCGTGATGCCTGCTGCGCGGCGAATCCGGAGCATGGTATCTGCGTCGATGTGTTCTTTCGGCTCAGTGTAGGGCGGGCTGCCGTTATCGTAAAATCAAATTTTTGATTAGCAGGTATCTGAAAATCAGATGAAGAACGAAGTCACCCTGCGCCAATTCCGCTATTTCATTGCCGCCGCGACCACCGGCCAGTTTTCCACCGCCGCCATTGCCGAGCATGTGTCGCAGTCTGCCATCACCAACGCGGTCCAGAGCCTGGAGCGACGGCTCAAGCTCAAGCTGTTCGAACGCTTGCCGCATGGCGTGTCTCTGACGCCCGAGGGGCAGGTGTTCTTCCACCATGCACTGCACGTCATGGATGCCGTGAATGATGCCCTGAACCATGCCACGCTCAAACCGCAGGCCATGGAGGGAACGATCCGTCTGGCCGCGACCTACACCGTGCTGGGTTATTTCCTGCCGGATCTGCTCAGTCGTTATAAGCGCAGCTACCCCAATGTGGAAATCGACCTGGTCGACATGGAGCGACGCCAGCTGGAGCGGGCCGTGCGCGAGGGAAACGTGGACCTGGGCATCGGGCTCACCTCCAATCTGGAGCAGAGGGATGGCTTCCACGTTCATACGCTGGTGCGATCACGGCGGCGTGTCTGGGTGGGGGCCGGCCATGCGCTGGCGAATCATGCTTCGGTGACGCTGGATCAGATCTCCGAGCACCCCTACATCGTCCTGCAGATCGATGATGCGGAAGCGGCGGCCATGCGTCACTGGCCGGATGGTGGAAGCCATTTGAAGGTCGCCATGCGCACGGCTTCGCTGGAAGCCCTGCGCGGCCTGGTGGCTCATGGCTTCGGCGTGTCGATTCTGTCCGACCTGGTGTATCGGCCCTGGTCACTGGAAGGCAAGCGCATCATTGCGCTGCCCGTGTCCGACCCGCTCGAACCGATGGAGGTGGGGCTGCTGTGGCGCGCCCGGAGCGAACCCCGGGGCTTGGTGGACACCTTCCGCCAGTTCCTGATTCAGGCCTGCGAGGGGACGGACGCGCGGCCCACGGCTGCGTGAATGCGCACGCTTGCAAGGGGCCCGTTGTCAGGGCACCAGCGCCAGCCCGAACCGCAGCTGCGAACCCGTCTTCTGGTCGTAGCCGAGCAGGGTCTCGTTGTATCCCTTGAAGTACTGCACGTGGAAGTAGCCGTTCATGTTCAGGAAAGTGCGCTTCAAAGGCCAGGCGGCTTCCAGTTGCGTACTGTTGCGCCCGCCCTTGCCGTGTCGGTACAGCCCGGTCAGTACCAGGCCGTCGTCCTGGGCCCAGCGCAGCTTCCAATCCACATTCCCCACATAGTCGCGGTAGTCGGGATTCTCGGAATCACTGAAGTATTGCTTGACCCGAGGGGCGAAGGTGAGGGTGCTGCCGTGGCCCATCCGGTAGTTGAACTCGGGCTGAATGTAGAGGAAGTTCAGGGCCCTTGAATCGTCTCCGCTCTTGCCATTGGACTCATGTTCCACACCGGCCTGAAGGCCGAGGAAAAATGCGCTGTTCTCGGGGCGGTAGAGGGCATCTTGCCGCCAGAAGACACTCGGCTTGAACGAGGTGTCCACGAACGGATGGGAATCGGAATGCAGGTCCCACAGGGAGGTCTGGGTGTAGCCGACGTACAGGTTGTCCAGGAAGCCAGGGTTCTGCGGGTCTTGTGGCGTGAAGAGTCGGTACTTGAGACTGATCTGGAACCGGGCCGTGCGACTGCCATGACCGCCGACGTCGAAATAGACCGCCTCGTAGGGCGAAATGGCACTGCGAAAGCGCTCGAAACCCGGGTTGGTCTGGCCACCCAGGGCCGCCACCGGCACCGGGCCGCCGGCGTGACTGGACCCCGCCCGGGCCACGTCGTCGGAGGCCGCAATCGGGTCACCGTATACCGTGTCCCCCTTGCTGGCGTCCAGGACCGGGCCATCCGCACGAGACGCCACGACCTTGCCCGCCTCGGTGGGGCTGGTGTCCAGCGCGAGCAAGGTGGTGTCTCCTTCAACATTCACCGCCTGCAGACCGACGGCCGCCTGTGGAACGACAGCACGCCATTCGAAACGGGCGAAATTGTTCACCGGAATACTGGCTTCGGCCGCGCCGAAGTGCAGCCGGGCGATGCTGCGGATGGCTTCGCCGCGCTCATTGCGCCACTGCAGCACGATTGTGGGAGGGGCGGTCCAGTCCAGCGCGTTGGGGGTGTCGTTGAACACCACGGCGCGAACCAGCACGGTTTCCCCTGCACTCGCGTGGTTGCGGTCGAGCGAGTAGCTCACGCCGGCCCAGGCGGGCGCATTCCAGCCCAACAGCAGAGCAAGGGAGAGTGTAGTCAGCCGGGCAGCAGGCGTCCTGTGAATCGGTGTCGTCATGATGTAGGTCGAAAATGTAACGGAAGGAATGTATCACCCACTCGGGGAATACCCGAATACCGGATGTAACTGCCCAGCGTTCAGCGAACATCGTGCCCGAGCCGCGCCTGACCACCTGTCCGTGGCCCCTCGACTGAGCAACTCATCGTTTGGTGCTTTGCCCTCTCGACGTTAAAATGCCCCACTTCGCGCGCGGCAGTAGCTCAGCTGGATAGAGCACGGGCCTTCTAAGCCTGAGGTCGGGGGTTCGAGACCCTCCTGCCGCGCCAATTTCCTGGCGGGCTCCCACCTGGCCACTGGGTGCGGGCCAACACCTTGGTCTTCAGTGCGGCCCCCACCCTGGTCCTCGGTGCGGGTCGCCGCTTCGCTCACCCCTCAGTGGCTGCGCCGCAGCCGCCTTTCCTCGTCGAACAGATCGCGACGAGCCCGCATCAGACGGTCGTCCAGATCCCGGAGCTCGCGGCGCAGTGCCCTGCGTTTCTTGTCGTCCTTTTCCTTGTCGAGCTGGCGTTCCTTGTTTTCCACGTCTCGTTTGAGCGTGTTCACGCGCTGTTGAGCCTCGTAAACGCGGTAGCCGCGTTTGTACTGGATCAGAAAATCGCGCTCCAGTTCCATGGGGCAGGCGTTCCGGTAGCTGTATCCAGCCAGTCCTTGATTGAGGCCGTTTTCGGGCGTGCAGTATTCGCGGATCCCCACATTGCGACCCGCGGTGTAGAGGGTGACATTCGGCACCACGCCCACTTTTGCGCAGGCTTCGCGATGCTCTTCGACGCGGCTCAGGGGGAAGCCCGAGCGACCGTCACGGTAGCCTTGCTCCTTCCAGTCGGCGGTCAGGCATTCTTCTTCAGACATGCTGGCGCAGGCGCTCAAGGTCACGGCGAGTAAGACACTCACGATAATGCGCCCCGAGCGACCTTCGGGACGAGAGGAATTTGCCTGGCGAACGGCGTGGGCTTTGCACTCGCCGCTGATCGGGGAGGAGACGGACGGGCTCGCGGTCAACGGTGTCATGGTCATGATCTGGAGGTGCTTGCGTGAACTCTGCCCCTCTGATGCGGCGCACGGTGCGCAAAGGGGGTCCTTCACAAATTGTAATACCTCTGACACCTGGACAAAAAAAAGCCCGCGGTGTGCGGGCATCCGGTGGAAACGCAAGCCGTGTCATGGACTAGACGCGTGTCACGGATAGCAAGGAGGGGTCGGTCTTATGAGGGTCGATGCGCAGTCCCAGTTCCTGAGCCTGGGCGCTGAATTCCAGCAGCCAGTCGTCTCCCATGATTTGTTCAATGTCCTCGATCTGGACGGTGATGGATTTTCTCTGACCCAGTGCATTCTCAAGATCGAATTTCATGTCTTTCTCCATTTTCCTATCCTCGTTGGGGGAAGCCGGAAGAATGCCGCTTCTCGTTCCATGTGGTTGGGGGTTGCCACAGGGCCTGTCGCCGCCGGCGAGTCTCCTCGTCAGCAGGAGACGGCGGGGTGGGCGGGGTATTCATATTGCTTCCCAAGGTTCTGACGGAGGAAGCTGAACTTTGACTCGCAGTCATAAGGTTCCTGATCGCCAGCCGGGGATGATCCCGTGCGGCTGACTATAGTGGTACTACGAGTCCCAGCTTACGCTGCCTGTCAGCGCTTACCTAACGATCAATTGCAACAGGAAGACCTCGGCTCGACGAGAACGTACCGGGATCGCCTGTCCGTGCAAGCGCGGCGACACATGCATGTGGCGTGCCCAGGCGCGGATTCTGTCAGGAATTTACTGTGGTCATACTTACAAATGGTTTCAATATCACAGGACTGAGGAAATCGTTGATCGAAAGTTCAAAAACCCCATAATTTGAATAAGATGAAAGAAATTGGCTGAAATTGTTGTCATTTTCACTGAAATAGATCGGAGCGGGTTTTGTGATCGGCGATTTCCCTGCGTAGCATGGGCCTTTTTAAACAGGAGGTCTCATGGAAGCAGTGGCTGTGACTCGAAATGTGCAACGGTGGCAGCGGGATGCCGTTCTTGAGCTGTACGAACTTCCTTTCATGGATCTGCTGCATCGAGCGCAGATCGTTCATCGCAACCATCACGCTCCGAATACCGTGCAGCTGTCCACGCTGATGTCCATCAAGACAGGTGCCTGCACTGAAGACTGTGCGTATTGCCCGCAGTCGAAACATCACGACACGGGGCTGGAACAGGACAGCCGGCTGGCGGCCCTGGAAGCTGTCGTGGCTGAGGCGAAGGCCGCGCGCGCTCAAGGGGCTCAGCGTTTCTGCATGGGAGCCGCCTGGCGTTCGCCGACCGAACGGCAGCTGGATGATGTCGTCGAGATGGTGCAGGCCGTGAAGGCCCTGGGCATGGAAACCTGTGTCACCCTGGGCATGCTCAAGGCCGGCCAGGCCGAGCGGCTCAAACAGGCGGGGCTGGATTATTACAACCACAATCTCGATACGTCGCCGGAGTTCTACGGCAACATCATCACCACGCGCACCTATCAGGACCGCCTGGACACGCTGGAAGCAGTGCGGGAGGCCGGCATCAAGGTCTGTTGCGGCGGCATTGTCGGGCTGGGGGAATCCCGCCGCGAGCGCGCCGGGCTGCTGGCTCAGCTGGCCAACCTGAATCCCTATCCGGATTCCGTCCCCATCAACAATCTGGTGAGGGTGGAGGGGACGCCGCTTGCCGATGTGCCGGCCGTGGATGAATTTGAATTCGTGCGCACCATCGCCGTTGCCCGCGTCATCATGCCCAAGGCGGTCCTGCGCTTGTCGGCAGGGCGGACGGAAATGAGCGACACCATGCAGGCCTTGTGCTTCATGGCCGGTGCGAACTCCATCTTCTATGGCGACGAGCTGCTGACCACGGCCAACCCGCAGCAGCAGAAAGACCGTCATTTGATGGAGCGGCTGGGGCTCCAGCCCGCCGCCTGAGGGCTCGATCAGTGTGTCAGACCGCCGAAGCGGGCAAAGAAGAACTCGGCGGTCGGCGGGGCCTCGGGGTCTTCCTCCCGGAGGGCCTCCATGATGTAGTCCTCCGCCCGCTGCCAGGTGGCGTTATAGACGTCGCGGCACAGTTCGTAGGCAACCTTCCCTGCCCAGTCCGGCGGCAGCAGTTCGATCGGAAGCCGGGGGTCGTGCAACAGGGCGCGCCGGTATTCGTGAATCAGCAGGCTGCGCGTCACGAAGGCGTGCTCGGGCGTCAGCTGGGCACCGAGCTCTTCGATCAAGCCCGGAAGCTCGTCGAAATGGTCGATGAAGCGACTGTAATTCTGGCTGATCGCTTCCAGCGGCCAGTATTCATCCACGAGCTCGGCCAGCGGCCGCCCCGGCATGCCCGTCGCCTGCTCCATAGTGGTGACGAATACATCACGCTGAACGCCGTAGCCCTGCAGAATTTCATGCAGCGTTTCGTGGTCGGGGTTCGGGTGGACGAAAACGGTGGGCGAAATAGCACTGAACCCTTCCCAGTTGAGTTCCTTGCGCAGCTCACTGCGCGTCTGGGGATTCAGGGCACCGGTGCTGGCGAACACCAGCGTCCATAAGCCCGACCACGCCAGATAGGTGGGGGAGTACACCCGGTTGTACGCCCGGGTGAAGCGTCGCTCTGCGCTTTCCCGCAGCGTGTACAGGCTGCGCCGCCCTTCGCGTTGCCCGCTGAGCCAGCCGTCTTCCGCCAGCCGGAAAACACTGGTGCGGACCAGACGATCGCTGATGCCGAAGGGCGCGAGGAGCCGGATGAGGCTGCCCAGCCAGAGTGCTCCTCCGTGGGGGCGAATGGCATCGCCAAATAATGTCATCACCAGTGATTTGGCGCGCGGCGGGTTTGCTTCCAAAAAGCGGTCGGCCCAATCCTGCAGTGAACGTGTCCGGGTGGTTTGCATTGTTGTGGGTGGCTTCGGGCAAGCGGTCGGCGAGCCCCAGTGGGATCAAGGGTCAGTGTTTTATTATGCAGTATTGCATGAATGGGCTGAAATCCGTATCACATTACAGGCATTCCGGGCACTACAGATAGGGGCTGGCCAGCCAGATGATGCGGTTGCGCAATCGCTTGCGGAAGGGAATGGCCGCTAGGGATTCCAGGGTCACCAATTCGGAATGCGCGATCTCGAGGTCGATCAGGTCTTCGATTCGGCGCGCCAGACTGCGGCTGTAGATTTCCATGTCCAGCTCGAAATTCAGGCGCAGACTGCGCGGGTCGAGGTTGGAGGAGCCGATCAGGCTCCAGGCGCCGTCGATGGTCGTCAGTTTGGAATGATTGAAATTGCCGGCCGTGCGCCATACCCGGCATCCCGCCCGCACGACCTGGTCCAGCTGTGCGGTCATGGCGTAATTGACCAGACGCAGGTTGTTCTTGCCCTGAATCACGATGTCCACCAGTACCCCGCGGCGGGCCGCCGTATTGATGGCACCGAGCAGCACCTGATCCGGCAGGAAGTAAGGGGACTGAATGCGGATGTGGTGCTGCGCGACTGCGAAAGCGCCCAGCAGCAGGCTGTGGGTGCTGGCCATGTAGCGGTCGGGCCCGGAATGGATGCAGCGCGCCGCAATATGGGGTTCGGGCGGGTTCCACTCGCGCGCCATCCAGGTGTCGAAGGGCAGCGCTTCGCGTGTGGTGAATTCCCAGTCGTGCGCGAACACCGCCATCAGCTGGGCCACCACCGGCCCTTCTACGTGGAAGTGGGTGTCGTTGTCGGCCTTGTCGCCCGCGCTCGTTGACACGAAGTTTTCGCGGATGTTCATCCCCCCCGTGAAACCCACGCGGCCGTCCACCACCAGAATCTTCCGGTGGCTGCGCAGGTTGGCGTAGAGCGTGCGGACGCCCATCGGATTGCTCATGAATAGCGCATAGGGAATACCGTTGCGCCGCAGGGCCCAGGTGATGGACGGCTGGGAGTAGCGCACGCCCACGGCGTCGATCAGTACACGGATGTCCACCCCCCTTTGACGGGCGCGCGCCAGGGCCTCGACAAACGCCTTGCCCTGCGAGTCGTTGTCGAAGATGTAGGTTTCCAGCGCAATGGTGCGCTGCGCAGCCTCAATGGCGGCAATCATGGCCGGGTAGGCCTCGTCCCCACTGCGCAGGATGCGGACATTGTTGCCGTCGATCAGGGGAAAGCGGCTCAGCTTGTCGCTCAGCTGGTGGAGCGACTTGAACTGTGGCGCCGCGAGGTAGGCCACGTCAATCGGCGTGAGCGGCCGGTCGGGCTGGGTCTCGGGCAGGCTGCGGTCGCGTTGGTCCGAGATGTGGTCGTGCCGGATGCGGTTGATGCCCGCGATCAAGTACAGGAAGGGCCCCAGGAGCGGCGACATGATGATGACCCCGACCCAGGCGATGGCAGCGCGGACATCCGTCTTTGTCATGGCCGCATGCACGGCTGCGCTGCCGCCCACGACAATGTTGAGCAGCAGCACGAGATGCGGCCAGTACGCGTCGAAGAGGGTCTGGAGAGTCGTCATGCAAGCACCGGATGCCAGCAGGAGGTCGCGATGATGCGGGCAGTGTACCCGATGGGGGCCTTGAATTTGCGAGGGTGACGGGCGAGTGATCGGCCGCGTGCCGCAGGGGTGGCCCGATACTTGCAATAAGCCGTTCAAGCCGGGGAGAAGAGCCTCGGCAGAACAAAAGGAGAAATTTCATGCGCCCCTTGTTGCTTTGGTTGATTGGTATCCCCCTGCCCATTATTCTTCTCATCATGCTGTTCTGGTAACAGGGCGGCGAGAAAGCCAAAAGCCCGCTCGCGCGGGCTTTTCGATACCGGGCCCTTTTCGGGCAGCCCGCGCTGGCGGGCGTGGCAATCGAATGGCGCTGCTGGCGGGGATTCATTCCTTGGGTCCACCAACAAAAAACGCCGCTGAAGGCAGCGGCGTTTTTGCTTGTTTTCACAAGAGAATTCTGGGGTGACCGATGGGACTCGAACCCACGACAACCGGAATCACAATCCGGGACTCTACCAACTGAGCTACGGTCACCATTAATGGGGTTTGCACCCAAATTGGGGTTGGTACCCAATTCCTTTCACGCCGTATTCTGTCTGGAAAAGTAGAACCGCCCGTGAAAGAAAAATGATTCTAGCATATTTTTTTGGCGCGGTGCCAGCCCCCGTATTGCGAGGGCAGAAACGCGTTTGCCTGGCCATGGCGCCCGTTGTATCGTAGAGCCGCGTCACGTTGATGTTCCGTGGCACAGACCGGTTGATGCGTGTTCCGTTCCTTTGAACCCAAGAATGTCAGGAAGCTTACATGGCCCAACTCTTCGTCGTTCACCCCGAGAATCCGCAGTCACGGCTGCTCGCACAGGCCGGCCAGTTACTGGCAGAAGGCGGCCTGGTTGCCATCCCCACTGATTCCAGTTATGCCGTTGTGGCACGGCTTGACGACAAGTCCGCCGCCGATGCCTTGCGTCGCTTGCGCGGCCTGGACGAACGCCATCATCTCACGCTGCTTTGTCGCGACCTGGCCGAAATCAGTCATTTCGCGCGGGTCGACAATCGGCAATATCGTTTCCTCAAACTGGCCACGCCGGGCGCCTACACCTTCATTCTGGAAGCCACCAAGGAAGTGCCGAGGCGTGTGTCGCATCCGTCCCGCAAGACCATCGGCATCCGGGTCCCCGACCACCGCATCACCCTGGCGTTCATCGAAGCGGCCGGCACGCCCCTGGTGTCCACCACCCTCATTCCTGACGGCGAGGAAGCGCCCCTGAACGATGCTCAGGAAATCTTCCAGCGTTACGGCAATGAACTGGCGGCCGTGATCGACGGCGGGGCGTGCTCGCTGGCGCCCACCACCGTCATCGATCTGACCGGCCCCATGCCGGAAGTGGTGCGTCAAGGCCAGGGAGACCTCGCAGCAGTGGGTTTGGACTGATCCAGGCCCCCGATGTCCGACCTCATCCAGACGATTACGGTTTATGCCCTTCCCGTGCTATTGGGCATCACGCTGCATGAAGCCTCTCATGGCTATGTTGCCCGCATGTTCGGTGACCCGACGGCGTGGCAGGCCGGGCGCGTCAGCCTGAACCCAGCTCGGCACATCGACCCGGTCGGCACCATTCTGGTGCCGCTGGTCTTGCTGCTCTCGACCAAATTGCTCGGCGGGGCCGGCCTGCTGTTCGGGTGGGCGAAGCCCGTGCCCGTTGACTGGAGCCGGCTGCGCCATCCCAAGCGGGACATGGCCTGGGTGGCCCTGGCCGGGCCGATGTCGAACCTCATCATGGCCGTGCTGTGGGCCATCACCCTGCGCCTGCTGGCAGAATCCGGTGCCTCGGCCACCGATTTCTGGGCGCGCATGGCGATTGCCGGCGTGCAGGTGAACCTCGTTCTCATGGCACTCAACCTGGTGCCGCTGCCACCGCTCGATGGTGGGCGCATCGTCGTCAGTCTGCTGCCTCACCGGCTTGCCTATCAGTTTTCACGTATTGAACCCTATGGCATCCTGATCCTCATCCTGCTGATGATGACCGGCATGCTCTGGTTCCTGATCAGTCCCTTCCTGTATTTCGGACAGAGCATCATCGAGTGGTTTCTGTAGGCGGGCGGCTGCATGGTTTTCCCGCTTGTGTGTTGTCGGGTGAACAGCGATGATGCGCAGGCGAGAGCCCGGACGGGCTCTTTTTACAACTTCGACTTCAATGCGAGTAAACTTGCAGATTGGGTTCGGTTTGCGCAAAAACAGGCCAGGCCGATGAGTTAGTGGAGATCAACTGAAATATTATGGCAAGCACGGATTCTTCGATTTTTAAGGGCAGCATGGTGGCCCTTGTCACACCCATGCATCCCGACGGCAGCCTTGATCTCGACGCATTTCGAAAACTCATCGACTGGCACGTGGCGGAAGGCACGGACGCGCTGGTCGTGGTCGGCACGTCGGGTGAATCGCCCACGGTCGATTTCGATGAGCACTTTGAAATCATCCGCATCGCGGTCGAACATGCTGCCGGGCGCATTCCGGTCATCGCAGGGGTGGGGGGCAACTCCACCAGCGAAGCCATTGAACTGACCCAGCACGCCGCCAACGTCGGCGCTCAGGCGGGGCTATCGGTTGTTCCTTATTACAACCGTCCCACTCAGGAAGGCATGTATCAGCATTTTCGCAAGATCGCGGAAACCGTCGACCTGCCCCTCATTCTTTACAACGTTCCGGGTCGCTGCGTGGCTGATCTGTCCAACGCCACCGTCCTGCGCCTGGCAGAAGTCCCGAACATCATCGGCATCAAGGATGCTACCGGTGACATTCCGCGCGGCGTGGAGCTGCTGCGTGACGCGCCGGCCGACTTCCGCATTCTCAGTGGCGACGACCCCACCGCGGCAGCGCTGATGCTGCTGGGCGGTCACGGCAATATTTCGGTCACGGCCAACGTGGCACCACGCATGATGCACGAGCTGTGTGTGGCCGCCATGTCGGGCGACGTCGCACGTACGCGTGAGCTCAACACCCGACTGGCCCAGCTGAACCGGGTGCTGTTCGTCGAGGCCAATCCCATCCCGGTCAAGTGGGCCGTTGCGGAAATGGGCCTTTCCGAACTGGGCTACCGTTTGCCGCTGGTGCCGCTGTCTGAGCAGTACCACGATCTCGTTCGTACCTCCCTGAAAGAAGCTGGCGTACTCTGAACATGACCATTCATCTCAACAAGACATGCTTGCTCGGGTCGGCGATCGGCCTGAGTGCGCTGCTGCTGTCCGGCTGCTCTTCGGTCAACCAAGTATTGGGTCTCGAAGACACGGTCAACTACAAGAGCACGGTGGCGGGCGACCCTCTGACCATCCCGCCCGACCTCACACAAGCCAATCGCGACGTCCGCTACACGGCGCCTGCCGGCGTGGCGACCTTCTCGGAATACGCCGCCTCGCAGACCGCTCGCCCCGCCGTGGGTCAGACGCAGGTGCTACCCCAGTCCGAGGATATCGAGGTCAAGCGTGATGGCGACCTGCGCTGGCTGGTGGTCAAACGTCCCGCCGAAGCCATTTACCCGCAGCTGCTGGAATTCTGGAATGACCAGGGTTTCACGATCCACTCCGACGACCCGCGGGCCGGTCTCATCGAAACCGACTGGGCCGAAAACCGTGCCAAGATTCCTGAAGGCTGGATCCGCAAGGCGCTGGGTTCGGTCATTGACCAGGTGTTTGACAGCGGCGAGCGGGAACGCTTCCGCACCCGCCTCGAACGTGTTTCCCCGGACACGACGGAAATCTACATCAGCCACCAGCACATGGTGGAACAGCCGACCGCCGACGGCACGACCTTCCGCTGGGTCTATGGCAAGGAAGACCAGGGTCTGAACGCCGCCATGCTGGCACGCCTGATGGTCTATCTGGGCACCGACGTCGGAACGGCGTCCGCTCGCGTGACCGAAGCCGAAAAGGTCGAAACGCGGCCTTCGGTGCAAGCCCTGCCTGACCGCACGGCACTTGCCCTGGCAGAAAACTTCGACCGTGCCTGGCGCCGTGTGGGCGTTGCCATCGATTCGGCCGGCTTCTCGGTCGAAGATCGCGACCGTTCCTCGGGTGACTACTTCATCCGTTACCTGGATGTCGACCTCGGTCAGAAGATCGAACAGCCCAACATCTTCACCCGCATGTTCGGTGGGAAGAACACGGCTGAACCCGTTCCCTATCGCATCCATGTACAGGAGCAGGGCGGCACTTCGCTGGTGCAGGTGCTGGATGCCAACGGTGTGGTGCAGGAAGACGACACCGCCAAGCGCATTCTTTCGGTGCTGGCAGACCACATGCGTTCCAACTGATCCGTGGGCCCCTCGGGGCCGCGCCCTCAGGCTCCACGCAAGACCGGCCGGTCCATCCAGGAACCGGCCGGTTTTTTTTTGGGGTGCGCAGCGGTCAGTCTTCCAGGTAGTGTACCCAGCCTTCGGCGACCCACTCGCGCAAGGCGGCTTCTTCCTTTTTCTTGAGCGTTTCCAGCAATTCGTGCGAGCAGACCAGCATCCGCTCGTCTGCCAGAGCGCGCATGCGGCGACTCGCCTTGACGGGCGCGACTTCGCCGTTGATGTACAGCTCCTTGCCGCGATACATCATGCGCGTGCAGCGATCCAGCACGAAGCGGCCCGCCGCGGGCAACGGTGCATGCTCGGGCAGAACGTCGTCACCCGGAACAAAATAGGCATTCTCGGGAAGTTCCGTCAGCCATTGCCCCAGAAAGCGGGCCGCCTGACGACGGTCGAGGGGCAGACGGCGGGTGGCCTCGATGGTCGTATCCAGAAGCCGGGTGGGCAGCTTGGCGGGCGTGGCGGTGGCCGGAATCCCGGGATCCTTGTAGGTCTCTTCCATATTCGGGCCGGGGATCACAGGCCGTGCGTACAGTCCGTCATCGTTCCCCAGATTGGCCATCAGTTGGTCCGACATGGCATGCAGCATTCCGTAGGCGAGGGCCCCGTGTGTCGGCGCGCGAAAGCCGATGGAGATGGTCATGCAATTATGCGTTTCTGCAATCCCGTCGTGCGCGACATGGGGAGGTAGATACAGCATATCTCCAGGCTCCAGCACGTACTCCTGTTCCGCCTCGAAGCGTTGCAGAATCTTGCAGGGCAGGCCGGGAATGAGGTCCAGGTCGGTCTGCTGGCTGATGCGCCAGCGACGCCGGCCATGACCCTGCAGCAGAAAGACGTCGTAGCTGTCGAAATGGGGGCCGACCCCCCCTTCCTTGGTGGCGACGCTGATCATCACGTCATCCAGCCGCGCGTCGGAAATGAAGCGGAACTGCCGCATGAGTTCGGCCATGCCGTCATCGTGCAGATCGACGCTCTGCGCAAGCACAGTCCAGCCGGGCTGCCGCGCCGAGGGCAGTTTGGTGAACGGACCCTTCTCCATGTTCCAGGTGTCGCCTTCTTTCCAGATCAGGCGGGATTCCACCTCTTCGCGCTTCACCAGTTCGCGGATGTCGACCGGACGAAGATTCGGCCGATAGTCGGGAATGGCCTGGCGGATCAGCAAAGGCTGTCGTTGCCAGTATCGGCTCATGAATTCCTGCGGCGTCAGGCCGCCGAGCAGGGTCAGAGGTTCGTCAATGTTCATGATGAGAGTTCTTCGTGCAGTGCGTAGAGGAGATCGAGCGCTTCGCGCGGGCTCAACTGATTCGGATCGATCTCGCGCAGCCGTTCACGCAAGGCGAGCGCGTTCTCGATCTCGGGGTTGTCCGGGGCGTCGGCCGCCGGATGGGTCATGGAGGGATCATCACTGCCGTTGCCCGCGCCGAACAGGTCGAGCTGGGGCGTAGCCACCCCCAGGGCTTCCAGACGCGAGAGTTCCCGGCTGGCATGGCGGATCACGGCGCTGGGAATTCCCGCGCGCTGGGCGACCTGGATGCCGTAGCTTCGGCTGGCCGGCCCCGGGCGGACCTCGTGCAGAAAGACGATGCCCGACGAGGATTCGGCCGCCGCCAGATGACTGTTGCTGGCTGCGGGCGCTTCGGCAGGCAGGCGGGTGAGTTCGAAGTAATGTGTGGCGAACAGGGTGAGCGCCTGATTGTGATTGAGCAGACGGTGGGCGATGGCCC
This sequence comes from Alcaligenaceae bacterium, assembly GCA_029263615.1. Taxonomy (GTDB): domain Bacteria; phylum Pseudomonadota; class Gammaproteobacteria; order Burkholderiales; family Burkholderiaceae_B; genus Yanghanlia. The sequence goes on from JAJUFT010000007.1 coordinate 45,871, forward strand.
AGGCCAGGGCAAGCCCGTCGTAGGTCGAGGTGCCGCGGCCGATTTCATCCATGAGCACCAGGCTGCGCGCCGTGCTGGACTGGAGAATGCTCGCGGCTTCCGTCATTTCCATCATGAAGGTGGAACGCCCGCCGGCCAGGTCGTCTCCGGCCCCGATCCGCGTGAAAATGCGGTCGATGTCTCCGATGCGGGCCGAGGCGGCCGGCACGAAGCTCCCGGTGCGTGCCAGCAGTACGATGAGTGCCACCTGACGCATGTAGGTGGACTTGCCCCCCATGTTGGGCCCGGTGATGAGCAGCATCCGCTGGCTGGGGCCCAAGGTGCAGTCATTCGGGGTGAAGCGTTCGATGCTGCGCTCCACGATCGGATGGCGGCCTGCCTCGATCATGATTTCCGGGGCATCCGTCAGTTCCGGCGCCGTCCAGTCGTTCTCGCGGGCGTGCAGGGCGAGCGATGCCAGGGCATCGATCTGGGCGAGGGCAGCGGCACAGCCGCTGAGCGCCGCCGCATGCTCGATCAGGGCGTCCAGCAGCTGTTCGTACAGCCATTTCTCGCGCGTCAGGCTGCGCTCCTGGGCAGACAGCACCTTGTCTTCCCATGCCTTGAGCTCGGGCGTGATGTAGCGTTCGGCATTCTTCAGGGTCTGGCGGCGGCGGTAGTCATCGGGCACCTTATCCGCTTGGCCGCGAGACACTTCGATGAAGAAGCCATGGACGCGGTTGTATTCGACGCGCAGGTTGGCGATGCCGGTGCGTTCCCTTTCACGCTGCTCGATTTCCATCAGGAATTCGCCACTGTCTGTCGCCAGCCGCCGCAGCTCGTCCAGTTCCTCGTCGTATCCGGCGGCCAGAACACCGCCGTCTCGCACCTGGGCGGCGGGCTCGGGGGCAATCGCACGTTGCAGCAGTTGGGCGGCGGCCGGGTCGACGATGAGCTGGCTGCTCAGGCCTTGCAGTGCGCGCCCGTCGGGGTAACGCTGTTCCAGCAGAGCGATGACCTCCGGCAACTGATGTAGGCAGTCCCGCAGGCTGGCCAGTTCCCGGGGACGCACGGAACGCAGCCACAAGCGGGTGGCAATGCGTTCCAGATCGGGCACGCGCTTCAGGCTGCGGCGCAGGGTGTCGAGGGGTTCCTCGGCCTCCAGCCCGCCCGTCGGCACTGGCGACAGCAAGGTGGAAATCACTTCCTGCCGTTCCAGAACTGTCTGCCGGTGGCGCAGGGGCTGATGCAGCCAGCGTCGCAGCAGACGGCTGCCCATAGGGGTGGCACAGTGGTCCAGCACCTTGAAGAGCGTGGGGCCGTCGTCCCCGCTGATCGTATCGGTGATCTCGAGATTGCGGCGCGACACCGGGTCCAGCACCAGATACTCGCTGCCGTGGTCCACCTGAATGCTGTGGATGTGTTCGAGGGCCTGGCTCTGAGTGCGACTCACATAGCGCAGCAGGGCGCCGGCCGCACAGGCCGCAACGGGCACGTCGGCGAGCCCCAGGGCCTGCAGTCCCTCGACCTTGAAGTGGGATTCCAGCACATGACGCGCGCCGTCGTCTTCGAAATGCCAGTCGGGAATGCGGCTCAGGGTGGCGTGCAGCGCCGCGGCGTCGCGCCAGTTCTCCGCGCAGACAAGCTCGGCGGGGGCAATCCGGTGCAGTTCCGTCTCCAGCATGTCGGGTGCGCATTCCGTCACACGGAACTCGCCATTGGCCACGTTCATCCAGGCCACGCCGCAGCGCTCGTTGCGGCCCTTGCCACGCATCCAGACGGCGGCAATCATGCGATCGGCCTTGCTTGGCAACAGGGCGTCGTCGGTCAGCGTTCCCGGAGTGACGATGCGCACGATCTTGCGTTCCACCGGCCCCTTGCTGGTTGCCGGGTCGCCGACCTGTTCACAGATGGCGACAGACTCGCCCATGGCCACCAGACGCGCGAGGTAGCCCTCCACGGAATGAAAGGGTACGCCCGCCATGGGCACGGGCTGGCCGTTGGACATTCCCCGCTTTGCGAGCGTCAGATTCAGCAGGCGAGCGCCACGTTCCGCATCTTCGTAAAACAATTCGTAGAAGTCGCCCATGCGGTAGAACAGCAGATAATTCCCCGCCTCGGCTTTAAGGCGGAGATATTGCTGCATCATGGGAGTATGACCGGAAAGATCGGGTTGTGTCATCAAGCTCGGAACAGGGTCGGGTTGCGTTCAGCAGCAGGCTCGCGCGATGCGAGCCTGGTGTGAAAGTGAAACGGGGACGGGGTCCGCCTCATTATAGTGGGGCGATGTGGACGATACGATGCGTCTCTGTCTCGCTCCTTGCCCATACTCAAGTGAGGGTGTAGTGCGGAGATTGGCCCGACGCGGGCCGCGTAGGCGGATGCTAGACGGCAGGTGTGATTTCTCTGGCTTCCTCAATGCTCCAGTTGAGGTAATGGTGCAATGGATTCATGCCTGCTAAAGCCACGTCAGGGTGAGCGTCGAGATAGTAGTTAGTATTGAACATTGCGGAGGGATTTCGTCCTTCTTTCCATCCTGCGGTTGCGTAGTGGTCGCCTCCCATCAGGTACGCGTGTGTGTCTGCACTTAGCGTGATAGTGTCATTATCGGGCCCTGCATATATGGCGTGACCATGAAATGCACGTAATGAATCAGGGCCGCCCGTCCCGTGAATCTCGGCGTAACCTAATAGCATATACCTTCCCCCAGGAAAGAACCGTATTGCGAATGAATGGCACCTACCGAAACATAGGCAATGTACGGTTACATTCAGCTTGAGGAGCACCGTCGTGCTCCTCTGATTGCAGGGAAATCGTAACTGGGTACCAGGGTTTGA
>JAJUFT010000134.1 GCA_029263615.1 Alcaligenaceae bacterium
ATCTTATATTAGTAGATTATGTAGCCGATCGATAAGATGCAGACGTCGGAGTTTTGATGCTGCACACCATGAATCCAGCTGTTTCTGCTTCCGGGCGCCCGCTCGACGGCGTCCGCGTGATTGACCTGACTTCGGTGATTTTCGGGCCCTACGCCTCGCAGATCCTGGCCGACTATGGGGCTGATGTGATCAAGCTGGAATCACCGCAGGGCGATTCCACCCGCAATACCGGCCCGCGCTACGAAGACGGGCTGGCCGCCCTGTTCATCAGCGTGAACCGCAACAAGCGCAGCATCGTGCTGGACCTCAAGAAACCCGAGGCCCGCTCCGCCCTGCTCAAGCTGGTGGACGGCGCCGACGTCTTCATGCACAGCATCCGCCCGCAGAAAATGGCCGCATTGGGACTGGGCCCTGACGATCTCCAGGCCCGCAACCCGAAACTGATCTATGCCGCCCTGCTGGGCTTCGGCACGGGGGGCGCTTATGAAGGCCGTCCCGCCTACGATGACACCATTCAAGGCATGAGCGGCATTGCCGACATCATGGCGCGTCAGACCGGGGAACCGCAGTACTTCCCGACCATTGCCGCCGACAAAACCTGCGGGCTGGTGGCTGCCCACGCGATTCTGGCTGCGCTCTACCAGCGCGCCCAGACCGGGGTCGGCCAGACCGTGGAAGTGCCCATGTTCGAATCCATGGTGTCTTTCAATCTGGTCGAACATTTCTACGGTCACCACTTCCGGGATCAGCCCGGCCAGACCGGCTACCCGCGGCTGATGTCGCGCTGGCGCAAGCCCTACCGCACCGCGGACGGCTATCTGTGCATGATGCCGTACACGGACGCCCACTGGCGCAACTTCTTCACGCACAGCGGCCACCCCGAATACGCGCAGGATCCCCGTTTCACGGACATCAGCGCACGCACCCGCCATATCGACGCCCTGTACTCGCTGGCGCAGGAAATAGCCGCCACCCGCCGCACCGACGAATGGCTGGAACTGTTCGAACGCATCGAGATTCCCGCGACCCGCATCAACTCACTGGACGATCTGGAGAACGACCCGCACCTGCAGCAGGTGGGCATGTTCATCGATGTCGAGGATGCCCGGGCGCGACGCTATCGTTACGTGCGCAATCCCGTTCGCATTGGCGGCGATTGCGGTCCCCTGCGCCAGCCACCGCAGCTGGGCGAACACACCCGCGAGGTGCTGAGCGAGGCCGGACTCTCCTCACAAGACATCGAGGCGCTGTTGGGCAGCGGCGCCGCCCTTTAATTTCATGAAGGAAAACACCATGCAGACAGAACGCCTTCCCATGCTGGGCCGCGGTTTTTACTGGCAGGAACTCGAGGTCGGGCAACGCTTCCAGACCTTCCGCCGCACCATCACGGAAACGGACATCGTGAACTTCATCAGTGTCACCGGCATGCTGGAGGCCATCTTCATCGACACGACCTTCGAACAGGGTGCCATCAAGGGCCGGCCCGCACCAGGCGCCCTGACCTACGGCATCATCGAAGGCTTCGTCATGCAGTCCATGGTGCAGGGCACCGGCCTGGCCATGCTGGAGGTCCACAAGAAAGCCCTGGCCCCCGTGGTGGCGGGCGACACCATCTGGGCGGAAATCGAAGTGACCGGGATCCGCCCCACGTCGACCGGCAACCGTGCGATCGTGACATCGCGGATCGACGTCAAGAACCAGCACGGCAAAGACGTCATGACCTACACCGCCGTGCGGATGCTCGCCGGCAAACCGGAAGCCTGATCGCTTCCAGACCCATACCTAGAACATTCACCATCCAAAAGGGAGACAACACCATGCAGAAACGACGCACCCTGCTCGCATCCATGCTGATTGCCGTGAGCGCCCTCGTCCCTCTGGGCGCCCACGCTCAGGCGGGCAATTATCCGGAACGCCCCATCACCATGATCGTGCCCTTCCCGCCGGGCGGCCCGACCGACCTGGTGGCGCGCGTGCTGGCCAAACAGCTCGGCGATCAGATGGGCCAGTCCATCGTGGTGGACAACAAAGGGGGCGCCAACGGCACCATCGGCATGGCGGCAGCGGCCTCGGCCAAGGCCGACGGGTACACCATTCTGTACAACACCTCCTCCATCGCGCTGGCTCCGAATCTCTTCAAGGGCCTGAGCTTCAACCCCGAGAAGGACTTCGCCGCCATTTCGTCGACCGCCGTGGTGCCCATGGTGCTTCTGGTCCACCCCTCAGTGCCCGCCAACAACGTCCAGGAATTCATCGAGTACGCCCGCAAGAACCCGGGCAAGCTGTCCTATGCCTCGGCAGGCAACGGCAATGTGACGCACCTGACGGCCTTCCTCTTCACCCAGTCTGCCAAGATCGACGCCGTGCACATTCCCTACCGCGGCAGCGCCCCCGGCATGACCGACCTGGTCGGCGGCCAGGTGCATTTCATGACGAATACCCTGAACGATTCCCTGCCCTTCGTGCGTGAAGGCCGCGTCAAGGCCCTGGCCATCACCAGCGCCAAGCGCAGCGACCTGCTGCCCGACGTCCCCACCCTGGCCGAACAGGTCATGCCCGGCTTCGAAAGCGGCGCCTGGCAAGGCGTGGTGGCGCCGGCCGGCACTCCCCAGCCCATCATCGACAAGCTGAATGCGGAGATCCGCAAGGCGTTGGAATCGGAGACCGTGCGCGAACAGCTGGCCAAGCAGGGGACGCAGATCCTGGGCGCCAGCCCGCAGGAATATCAGAAGTACATTTCCGACGAAATTGTGCGCTGGGGTGAAGTGATCCGTGCCGCCGGCGTCACGGTGAATTAAGATTTGATTCTTTCTGCACTTCACCAGAGAGGACACGGGAATGCCCATTCTTACCGCGCACGTCACGGCAGGTTATACATCCGAACAGAAGAAAGCCCTGCTCGAACAAACCACGCAGGCCGTGATCAGATCGCTGAATGCGCCGCTCGACAGCATCCGCATGACGCTGCAGGAATACGCGACCGACAGCACCATTGTTTCCGGTGAGGTGGGCGCCCGGCACCTGCTCTACATTGCCTATCTGATCGAAGGGCGCACCCCCGAACTCAAGTCCGCGCTGATCGCGGCCCTGAGCGAGGCCGCCCACACCGCCCTGGGTCTGTCTGCCGATGATGTGCGTGTCGTCATCCAGGATGTTCCCAAGAGCGATATGGGTGTTGCGGGCGGTATCTCGGCCCTGGCTGCCGGCCGCTGAACGCAACCGGCGGGAAAAAAGCACGGACTGGCATCCGTGCTTTTTTCTTGCCTCAAGCCACAGGGTCGGACCACATGGCCTCACGCCGCTTCAGACGGTCTTCGAAACTCTCGTAAGCCCAGATATGCACAACGGTGTTCAATTCACCGATTTCCGTCGTGAGGAAGCCCACCAGCTTGCCCAGATGGCGGGTCATGATCGGCAGACCCTCCTCTTCGAGCAGCTTGAGGAACGTCTGAAAATTTGCGGGCTGGAACAGGTAGTTCCGCTCTTCATAAAT
>JAJUFT010000129.1 GCA_029263615.1 Alcaligenaceae bacterium
ATCGCGCCGCAGCCTTGCAGCGCTGGCTGGCGGGGGGCGGCAACATCGTCAGCAGCGAGATGGCCATGTTCGAATGGCTGGGCTCTGCACGCCACCCCGCGTTTCGCGACGTGCTGTCTCTGGTGAAGGCAATCGGTTGAACCGTCTGTTTCGTCTGCTCACGGCTTGATGCGGTTCTGAAACCTTTCCCGAGCTCGCTCCGGGTTATGGTTTGCGCCGTCATTTAGTAACCATGGAGCAGTGACAATGAAAATTCAAAGTTGGGTTCGTCTGAGTGGTATCGCCGTACTGACCGTTGCCCTGGCCGGGTGTTCGAGCTGGGACAACATGAGCCGGCGCCAGAAGGCGACGGTGACGGGGGCCGGGCTCGGCGGGGTCGCCGGTGCGGCCATCTCCGGCGGCAGTGTGCTGGGGACGGTCGGCGGCGCGGCCATTGGCGGCGTCATCGGCGACCAGGTGGGCAAGCGCTGATCGCTTGAACCGGCAGGGCGGGCTCAAACGGCAATCGGAGAAAAGAATGCTGGATGAAGTATGGCTCGCCCGCCGCGATGGCTGGCAGCCCTTGCAGGAAGATGCACGCGAAGCAGGCGACATCGATTACGGAAGGGTGATTCATTCCGCCTCCTTCCGCCGCCTGCAGGGCAAGACGCAGATTCTCAATCTGGGTGACAGCGATTTCTATCGCACCCGGCTTACGCACTCGCTGGAAGTCGCGCAGATCGCCGCCGGCGTGGTGCGCGTGCTGGCAAGAAAGTGTGCGGATCACCCCGCCGCGCCCCTGCTGCCCGATCGCAGCCTGATTCAGGCCGTGGCATGTTCCCATGACCTCGGGCACCCTCCTTTCGGGCATGGCGGGGAAGTGGCCCTCAATTACTGTATGCGTTCGCACGGCGGCTTCGAAGGCAATGGGCAGACCCTGCGCCTGCTGGCCCGGCTGGAAAGCTTCTCCCGCCGCGATGGCGCCAACCTGACACGACGCACCCTGCTCGGTGTCCTCAAGTATCCGGTCTCCTATTCCGAACTTCTGAACCCGAGCCTGGAGCCCGGGATGCACGCCGGCTATGCCCGGCTGGCCGCGCTGGACGGGAACTGCTCGACACCGCCCAAGTGCCATCTGGACACCGAGCGAGATGTTGTGGCGTGGGTACTGCAGCCACTCTCCGATGCTGACCGGGTCGCATTCACTCGCTGGGAGCCCCTTCCCGGGCAGCATGGCCGCACCCTGCACAAATCGCTCGACTGCAGCATCATGGACGTCGCCGATGATATCGCCTACGGCGTGCACGATCTGGAAGACGCGGTGGCGCTGGGCCTGGTGAGCGAAGGGCGCTTTCGTGAAATACTGACCCGCGAGCGGGCACAGTCTTTCCTGGACGCCTTGCGGGTGAACTATCCGGGAGAGGCATCCGACCCCTACGAGGCCATGGTGCAGGCCCTGTTCGGAGGGGGCAGGGAGCGCAAGCGTTACATCAGCCGCTTCGTCCATCATTTTCTGACGGCGGCCCGTTTTGAAGAGAAACCGGAATTCCAGTTCGGGCTGTTGCGCTATCGGGTGAGTCTGGAGGCGGGGGCGCGTGACTTCCTGAAAGCCCTGAAGGAATTCATCATGAATGAGGTCATACGGAGTGCCACCGTGCAGCAGCTGGAATTCAAGGGCCAGGGCATGGTGATTTCCGTTTTCGAGGCCTTTCAGTCAGACCCCTTGCGCCTGCTACCGGTGGAGCCACGCAAACGGTATGCGGAGGCGGCCGATTCCGGCGACGCAGCCCAGGGCAACCGGGTGATTTGCGATTACGTGGCCGGCATGACCGACAGCCACCTGCTGCGCACCTACGAACGGCTGTTTGCGCCGCGCATGGGTTCGATTTTCGATCGTCTGTAGCAGCCAAACCCACCCCAATGCAGCCGGGGCAGGTCGAGGGAAAGCGAATCACTTCGCTTCGGGCGTTCCTTCGGGTTGGGGCATTTCGATCTTGACCTCCAGCACTTCCAGGGAATCCTGGCGGTCAAGATTGACCTTGATGTCATCGGGGTTAATCTTCACATAACGCGAGATCACCTCGACCAGCTCCTTCTGCAGGCGCGGCAGGTAGTCGGGGGTGACCCCCGTGCGCCGCTCATTGATCAGGATGAGCTGCAAGCGGTCTTTCGCCACGCTTGCCGAGGTCTTTTTCTGGCCGAGCAGGAATGAAAGAAAGGACATGGCTTATTTCCCCCCGAACAGTCGCTTGAACAGCCCGGGCTTTTCGTATTCGGTGAATCGCAGCGGACGTTCTTCACCCAAATAGCGGGCGATGACGTCATGATAGGCCGTGGCCACGTCGGTGTCGCGCAGGTGGATCACCGGGACCCCCTGATTGGAGGCCTGCAGCACGGCTTCGGATTCCGGGATCACGCCGAGCAGCTTGATGCGCAGAATGTCTTCAATGTCCTTGAGCGAGAGCATTTCACCATCGGCCACGCGCTTTGGGTTGTAGCGGGTGAGCAGCAGGTATTCCTTGATGGGCTCTTCGCCTTTTTCGGCACGACGCGACTTGGCGGAAAGAATCCCCAGAATGCGGTCGGAGTCGCGTACGGAAGACACTTCCGGGTTGGTGACCACCAGGGCATCGTCGGCAAAATACGAGGCCATCAGCGCGCCGGTCTCGATGCCCGCGGGCGAATCGCAAACAATGTATTCGAAGCCCATGTCGGCAAGATCGTTGAGGACCTTTTCGACGCCCTCCTTGGTGAGCGCATCTTTGTCGCGAGTCTGCGAGGCCGGCAGGATGAACAGGTTCTCGAGCTGCTTGTCGCGAATCAGGGCCTGGTTCAGCGAGGCTTCGCCCTGAATGACGTTCACGAAGTCGTATACGACCCGACGCTCGCACCCCATGATGAGGTCGAGATTGCGCAGGCCCACGTCGAAGTCAATGACCACGGTTTTATGGCCTTTCATTGCAAGGCCTGCAGAGAAGCTGGCACTGGTGGTCGTTTTGCCAACGCCGCCCTTGCCGGATGTCACCACAACGATTCGCGCCATGACGATTGAGTTCCTCTAGTTCGATAAATTCACGTAATCGTAAAGCAAAACACGACGGTTCTTTGAAGAGTTCGCGCCGTCAGTTGCCCAATGCTTCAATTTGCAAGCTTTCCCCATCCAGACGGACGATGGCCGGCTTGTTCTGCACTCCGGCGTCCAGCCCGGTGTCGATGACCCGATACACACCAGCGATGGCCACGAGCTCGGGGTCGAGCTGGGTCGTGAAGATGCGTGCGCTGGTGTCGCCCCGGGCGCCGGCCATGGCTTTGCCGCGCAGGGGCCCGTACACGTGGATGTTGCCGTCAGCGATGACTTCGGCCCCGCGGCTGACCACGCCCACCACGATCAGATCGGTGTTGCGAGCGTAGACCCGCTGGCCGGAACGCAGCGGACGGTTGATGACCATGGCGGCAGGTGCCGGTTCCGGGGCAGCGGGCGGTTCCGGCGGTGCCGCCAGACCCCTCTCGGAGGCCGCCGGCACGGTTTCGCTGGCGGGCGCCGGACCGGTGCCGGTGGCGTCTTCTGCGGTTGATTCGGCAGGCCGTTCCGGGGTGACGGCAGCGGCCGGCACCTCGTGTTCGGCCGTCGGGGACGCGGGGGGACGCACGGGTGCGCCGCCCAACTCCACCGAGGGCAGGCCGGCAG
>JAJUFT010000051.1 GCA_029263615.1 Alcaligenaceae bacterium
CAGCAGTTCGTGGCCACCATGTCGACCATCCGCGAGACTTCGTCCAACATTGGCGATATCGTGCGGATCATCGACGGCATTGCCTTCCAGACGAACATTCTGGCCCTGAACGCCGCCGTGGAGGCGGCTCGGGCGGGTGAAGCTGGCAAGGGTTTCGCCGTGGTCGCCGCGGAAGTGCGCAGCCTGGCCCAACGCTCGGCCACGTCCGCGCGCGAAATCCGCGACCTCATCACGCAATCCACGGAAGAGGTCGATGCCGGGAGCAAGCTGGCGGATGCCGCCGGAGCCACCATGCAGGAACTGCTCGACAGCATTTCCAAGGTCAGCGACCTCATGAACGAGATCGCCACGGCCAGCAAGGAACAGAGCTACGGCATTGCGCAGGTCAACACGGCCGTCAGCCAGATGGACGGGGTCACTCAGCAGAATGCCGCTCTCGTGCAGGAAGCCAGCGCCGCTGCGGATTCCCTGCACGAGCAGTCCGACCTGCTGGTCGATGCCGTCCGCGCCTTCCGGCTGCCTTCCGCCAAACCGGCGCTGGAAAGCCACACGGCCACGATCGAACCCGAGGCGGCGCCGCGCGCCATGCTGGCCGCCGTCTGAGCGGCTGCGCTAGACGGGCAGCAGAGGCAGTTCCGCCAACAGGGTGTAATGGCTGCCCCGCTCGCTGGGTCGTGACCCCACGAGCACACAGCGGTCCGGGCGCCAGGGGACGGGCGGCCCCTTCAGGGCCTCGACGTCCCCCGGTCCCGCGTTGCGTAACAGGGACACATGCGGGCGGAACTGCGCTTCCCGGGGGTACCAGCCCAGCGGGGCCAGGTGCGCCCAAAGCCGGGCATGGGCGTCGAACAACCAGTCCAGACGGCCCTCCGTGTCGGGTCCCAACCACACCACCCTGGCATGCTTGAAGCGACCAGGTCGGTTCAGCACCATGCTCCCGGCCGGCAGCGCCCACTGATTGCAGGCCGTGACCAGGCGTTCGGATCTGGCAGCATCCGTTTCCCCCAGGAAAGCCAGGGTCATGTGCAGCGTATTGAGTCGCATCTTGCGCCCGCCGAACAACTGATTGGCGTTTTCCACCCAGGGCTCGATGGCTTGCGCCGTGGATGCGGAAGGCCAATAGGCAAAGAAGAGTCTCATTGGTCAGGCTCCGGCCACCCCGCTTGCAAGCAAATGCAAACGTTGTACGTCAAGATGGAATTTTGCGACATTACACCCTTATGATGGGCGCGTCACCTTCCCTTGAGAGGACAGCGCAATGGGTATCATCAGCATGATCATCGTGGGCTTTGTCGTCGGCCTGCTTGCCCGGGCCATCATGCCGGGCGACCAGAAGATGGGCATCATCATGACCACCATTCTGGGTATCGTGGGCGCCATCGTCGCCGGTTACCTGGGTGCGGCGCTGAACCTGTACGAACCGGGTGAAGGGGTTGGGTGGATCGGCTCCATCATCGGTGCCATCATCGTGCTGGCCGTGGTCGGCATGCTCATGCGAAAACGCTGAGCTTCCCGGTGGCGCCGCCTGGAGGCGTCCTATGTGCGCAGGGCGGTTGAAAGCCGGCCGAGGGGGGCCGGGCGGTGAGTCGCCCCGTCTTACAATAGGCGCACATCGCCGTCCGCGGAGGCCCCTATGAGCATCACCCGAAATCTGCATGGTGTCTGAAAACAGATCAGGCGCCACGCCACCCAGTTTCCAGGATCACTGGCTCACCGAGACCCTGCGCCTGCGTGAATCACAGTGGGGGCCGCTCGATGATGCCGCCGAAGTTCGCCGACTCCGTTCCGAGGCCGGGCGCTTCGAAGATCGGGTGTTCGCTCGCGCCCGCCTGCTGGCCCGGCGCGAGGGCCTGGCTACGGCCCTGGAGAGATGGCGGGCGGTCGCCCGTCTCACGGCCGTCCTGTTTGCCGTGGCTGCCTTCCTGATTGGCTGCGGGGCTGCCGCCGGTGCGCTGGGGCCGGGCGGTGCGGTCAACCTGGCCCCCGCCCTCACCGCCCTGCTGGGCCTCAATACCCTGGCCTTTCTTCTGTGGATGGCGAGCTTTGCCGTGCAAGGCGGTGCCACCGGCAGTGTGCTGGCAGACGGCTGGCTCAAGCTGACGCGCAAACTGGCACGAGGCCCCGACGTCGCGCTGTTGCCGCGCGCGCTGCTGGAACTGCTTTCCCGGCAGCGCATGCACCGCTGGGCGGCCGGCGCGCTGAGCCACGGCCTGTGGTCGCTGGCCCTGATCGGCGTGCTGCTCACGCTCCTTGGCCTGCTGGCCACCCGTCGCTACACCTTCCATTGGGAAACCACGCTGCTTTCCCCGGATACCTTTGTGCTGGCGGTGCAGGGTCTGGGGTGGCTGCCCTCGCTGCTGGGCTTCCCGGCGCCCTCGGCGGAGATCATTCGCAGCAGTGGCGGCGGGCTGGCCCTGCCTGAAGCCGCCCATGCCGACTGGTCGGTCTGGCTGATCGGCGTGGTTCTGGTGCACGGGCTGCTGCCGCGCCTGGCAGCGCTGGCCCTGAGCGTGCTGGTTCTGCGGCGCCGGCGGCGGCAGCTGGCGCTGGACACCAGCCTGCCGGGCATTGCCGAACTGCGCGAGCGCCTGACGCCCGCCAGCGAAAGCACCGGCATCGACCGCCCCGCGCCGCCCCCCATGACGTCGTCCTTCTCCCCTTCTCACGCCGACGCCGGCGCCATGCGCCAGCGCGCGCTCCTGGGGCTGGAACTGCCCGCCGAGCTCGTCTGGGAAAACCGCAGCTTGCCGGCCAGCGTCAGTGATCTCGGCATCATCGACTCACGCGAACAGCGTCATCGGCTGCTCGAAGCGCTGCAACCGCAGCCGGCGCAGCGCCTGCTCGTGTGCTGCGACGCGCGTCAGACACCCGACCGGGGAACCGTTTCCTTTCTCACGCAACTGGGTGACGTGGCGCTGGATATGCGCCTGCTGCTTCTGCCCGAGGGCGCGCCCGCCAGCCGGCGTGAACTGTGGCACCAGCAGCTGAAGCAGGCAGGGTTCGAAGTCGGTCGCTTCTGTCGAACCTGGGAAGACGCCCTGGACTGGCTGGCGCAGGCAGACTCAGGAGGCAATGGACGATGAAGGCCGATCCTGCCGGCATGGCCCGGAACCTCACCCCCCGCAGTCCGGACGGCGCCCTCAAACTGGCGGTCGTCGGGCACACCAATACGGGCAAGACTTCGCTCTTGCGGACGCTGAGCCGCAACCCGGACTTCGGCGAAGTGCGCGACAGCCCGGGCACCACCCGCCATGTGGAAGGTTTGCGTCTGCTCGTTGACAGCGCCACGGCAGTCGAACTGTTCGACACCCCCGGGCTGGAAGACGGCATGGCACTGCTGGATTATCTCGACGTGCTGGCTCCGCCCGCCGAGCGACTCGATGGCCCTGCGCGCATTCAACGCTTTCTCGAGAGCCCGGAAGCGATGGGCCGCTTCGAACAGGAAGCCCGAGTGCTGCGCAAGCTGCTGCAGTGCGACGCCGGCATCTATGTGATCGACGCCCGCGACCCGGTGCTGGCGAAGCACCGTGACGAACTCACTTTGCTGGCGGCCTGCGGCCACCCTCTGCTGCCGGTGCTCAACTTCACCCACAGCCCCGATCAGCGCATCGAGGAATGGCGCAGTGCTCTGGCCCGCCTGGGCCTGCATGCCGTGGTCGAGTTCGACACCATTGCGCCACCATTGGAAGGTGAAGACCAGCTCTACGACAAGCTTGCCCTGTTGCTGGACACGCATGCCGCCACCCTGCGCCGGCTCAAGGAAGATATCGCCCGCCAGCGTCGGCAGCGTCGCGAGGATGCCCTGAAGCTGGTGGCGGAAATGCTGCTTGACGTTGCGGCGTTGCGCTTGAGTGCCCCGGCCGAACCGGAACGCCTGGAGCAGACCGCCGAGCAGCTCCGGGCCCTGGCGCGCAAACGTGAAGACCTCACCATCGATGCCCTGCTGAAACGCTACAACTTCCGCAGTCGCGACTTTCCCCATCGGCAGCTGCCGCTCAAAGGGGAGCGCTGGGACATGGACCTGTTCCATCCCCAGGCGCTCAAGGACGTCGGCCTGCATGTGGGCAAGGGCATGGCGGCTGGCGCCATGGCCGGTGCCACGCTCGACATGTTCACTGCGGGCATCAGTCTGGGAGCGGCCACCCTCATCGGTGCCGCAGCGGGCGGGCTGTGGCAGGGCGTGGACAAACTGGGCCGGCGGCTGCTGGGCCGGCTGCGTGGCTACCAGGAGCTCACCGTCGACGATGCCGTGCTGCGCCTGCTGGCCATCCGGGAACTTGCCCTGGTCGCGGCCCTCGAACGGCGCGGGCATGCTGCCCAGGGGCCCATCGACATCAGCGCGCTGATGCAGGGTCGCGAAGAAGCTCTGCGCAAGGAAAAACTGCCGGAGGAATTGCTGGAAGCCCGCGCCAGCCCGGAATGGTCCACCCTGGCCGATCATTACCCGTCGTCACCCCGGCGGGCGGAAGCCGTCAGGCGCCTGGCCTCGAGGCTCGAGGCTCAGCTGAACGGAAGGGGTCCGGAACCGAACTAGAGCAGGACGGGCTCGTCCGCCAGGCCGTCGTCCTCACGGGCCGCCCCTGACGAGGCTGCCGGGCTTGGCGGGCAGCAGCGCCGCAAGATCGCTTCGATGTCGTCGATGGCGGCCAGAATGCCCTGCGCGTATTCCTTGTTCGCCAACCGGGCCTGCAAACGGGCGCAAACGGCTTCCCATTCATGCCCTTCTGCCGCAATGCCGCGGTCCGCAATGATTTCAATGCGGTGCTTGTCCAATGCGAGGTAAAGCAGCATGCCCGTATTGCCAGGCGTGTCCCAGACCCGCAGGCGACCAAAGACTTCGAGTGCACGCAGGTGGGAATTCGGCTCGTGCACCGGGCTCACCGCTTCGATGGCCACCACCAGCTCACCCTCGTGATCGCGCTCGCAAACCCGGATGCGTTCCGCAATGGCTGCCAGGACTTCGGTCGTGAAATGCCGCCGGCGTAGCCATTGACCCTCCAGGCTGGCCCAACCTGTCATTTCCTTGAGCATGGTGGTTGCGCGCATTTTCCCTCCTTCACCAGCTGCCGGAGGCACCACCGCCCCCGCTGCCACCACCGCCTCCGCCTCCGAAGCCACCGCCCATGCCACCACCGAAACCGCCGCCTCCCCCTCCGTAGAAGCCGCCACCGAACCCGCCTGCCGCGCCGCCACGGCGCGAGGCGCGAATGGCGCTGCCCTTGCCGCCGGCGCCAAAGCGGCGGCCGAAGAGCGAGAGCAGCACGGCGAGGGCGCCGCAAATGAGCCCGATGAGGAGACTGCCGAAAGCAATCGATGTGAAGACCGTCACGGCAAAGCCCGCGAACAGCGGAGGCATGAGAAAGGCCATGAAGGCCAGGGGAAGCAGGACGGCACCCACCCCCCATTCTTCGTCTTCCTGTGCCCCCCGCACCGGCGGCGGCAGAGGTTCCCCTTCAATGAGCTTGATCAGGCTGTCCACCCCGGCCACCACGCCGCCGGCATAATCACCCTGCTGGAATCGCGGCGCCATCTGTTCACGGATGATCCGGCCAGCGACCAGGTCGGGCACCCTCCCTTCCAGGCCGTAGCCGACCTCGATGCGCATGCGCCGGTCTTCCTTGGCCACCAGCAGCAGAATGCCGTCGTCCACCCCCTTGCGCCCCAGCTGCCATGCGTCGAATACACGACGCGCATAGCTTTCCACCGTGTCCTCGCCCGTGGTCGCCACGACCAGAACGGCCAGCTGAGCGCCCTTGGCGGCATCCAGTTCGGCCAGCCTGGCTTCCAGATGGCTGCGAGTATTGGAGTCGAGGGTGGCGGTCTGGTCGACCACCCAGCGGTCAAAGGCGGGGACCGGCACCTGCTCGGCCCATACCGCCCGGACCAGCCCCAGACACAGCAGCAGGGTCGCCATGGTGCGAAGGAAACCGTTCATAGCGCCAGGAAACGAGCTGCGCGCAAGCATGGCCTGACCTTAGCCGCCCGCCCCGGCCGGGCGTGTGAAGTTCACTTCCGGACGACGCATCAGCTCGGTTTCGCGTTCCACCCCGTAATTCGCCTTCACGTTGTATCCGAAGAGCTTGGCCGTGAGGAGCGTGGGGAACTGACGGATGTAGACGTTGTATTCCTGGACGGCCTTCACGTAGCGGCCGCGTTCCGTGGCGATGCGGTTCTCGGTGCCTTCCAGCTGCGTCATGAGGTCGCGGAACAGCGCGTCCGCCTTGAGCTGCGGGTAGTTTTCCGACACAGCCAGCAGCCGCGACAGTGCCGAGCCGAGCTGGCCCTGAGCCTGTTCGAAGCGCGCCATCAGCTCCGGATTGTCAAGGTCGTCGGCCGTGATGCGGATTTGCCCGACCTGCGCACGCGCCTGAGTGACTTCCGTGAGAATGGCCCGTTCATTGACCATGTAGGCATCGACGGCACTCACCAGTTGGGGCACGAGGTCGGCGCGCCGCTCATACTGATTGAGCGTTTGTGACCATGCGGCCTTCACCTGTTCGTCGAGCCGCTGAATCTCGTTGTAGCCACAACCCGACAAAATGCTCAGAATGGGAAGAAAAAACCATAAAAACACGCGCTTCATGTGCGTAAACCCCAATAGTTTCCTGAGGCGAGATTACAGCAGCCTCATCTACCTGTAAAATACCCTGTCAATCAGCGTGCGAACCAGTCTGCACGCGCGGAGCAGCAAGCTTTTCTTGTTCTCTTTCAACACCCGTAGAACGTCAGCCTGGATTGGTATCTCTCGTCTCCGAGCGATAGGCCGTCGCTGGAGCATTCTTTGAATTCCACTCTCTCATTTGCCGACCTCGGGTTGGCAGACCCCCTTTTGCGTGCCATTTCCGAGGCCGGCTATACCCAGCCCACGCCCATTCAGGCACAGGCCATTCCTCATGTCATTCAGGGTGGCGACGTCCTCGCAGCCGCCCAGACCGGCACCGGCAAGACCGCCGGCTTTACCCTTCCCATCCTGCATCGCCTGCTCGAACGGCCGCTCCGGGAACGCAAGCCGGGCCGTCCGCGTGTCCTGGTGCTCACGCCCACCCGCGAACTCGCGGCCCAGGTTGAAGAATCCGTGCGCATCTATGGCAAGCACACACAAGTGCGTTCCATGGTGATGTTCGGTGGCGTGAACATCAACCCGCAGATCAGCGCGCTGGGCAAGCCTCTGGACATCCTCGTGGCCACTCCCGGCCGTCTACTGGACCATGCCGGCCAGAAGACCGTTGATCTGTCCGGAGTCGAAATTCTCGTTCTGGACGAAGCCGATCGCATGCTGGACATGGGCTTCATCCGCGACATCCGCAAAGTGCTCGCGCTGCTGCCTCGTCAGCGCCAGAACCTGCTGTTCTCGGCGACCTTCTCTGACGAGATCCGCGGACTGGCCACCGGCCTGCTGAACAACCCCATCGAGGTCTCCGTCGCACGTCGCAACACCGCTTCCGAGCTGGTGCAGCAAGGCGTGGTCATGACTGAACAGAGCCACAAGCGCGAGCTGGTCAGCCACATCATCCGAGGGCACGGCTGGCATCAGGTGCTGGTCTTCACCCGCACCAAGCATGGCGCCAACCGCCTGGCTGAGAAATTGGTCAAGGACGGCCTGACTGCGGCGGCGATTCACGGCAACAAGAGCCAGTCTGCCCGCACGCGCGCCCTGTCCGGTTTCAAGGACGGAAAGATCACCGTGCTGGTGGCCACCGATATCGCAGCCCGCGGCCTGGACATCGACCAGCTGCCACAGGTCGTCAATTTCGAACTGCCCAATGTGCCGGAAGATTACGTCCACCGCATTGGCCGCACGGGCCGTGCAGGCAGCCCGGGCTCGGCCCTGTCGCTGGTGGACGCGTCCGAGATCAAGTTGCTCAAGGACATCGAGAAACTGATCAAGCGTCCCATCGACCGCATCGAGATTCCGGATTGGGATCCTGCCACCATGGTGCGTACGCCGGCTGCCGGCGCCGCCGACGAAGATCGTCGTCGTTCCGAACCGCACAACCGTCGCAACGCAGGCAATGGTGCACGTCGCCCCGGCGGCGGTCGGGCACCGGCGGCAGGACGCAGCCCCTCGCAGGGCGCCCCGGCCGCAGGCAACCGGGATTCTGGCCGCCGCCGCGAAGCCGGTCAGAGCGACCGGAGTCGCCCTGCCGCCCCCCGCACGGATCGGCCGGCCGGCGACCCGGCACGGCGTCGCGGCACACCGCAGGGCGCCCTGTTGAGCAAACCGACAGCGGGTTGAACTCCCTACACTGAACTGCCATGTCCTTCTCCACCTGGCTTGCATTCTTCGCTGCTTCCTGGGCCATCTCTTTTTCACCCGGCCCGGGCGCCGTATCGGCGATGGCCTCGGGTCTCAAGTACGGATTTCGGAGAGGGTACTGGACGACCGTGGGACTGATCCTGGGCATTCTCGGACAGTTTCTCATTGTGGCCGTGGGCCTGGGCGCCGTCCTCGCGGCGTCGGAGACGGCCTTCAACCTGCTGAAATGGCTGGGCGCCGCCTACCTGGTCTACCTGGGCTGGCTGCAGTTCCGTACCGATGCCGCGCCGGTGGCCGTGGAATCGGCCCCGGCTGCCGACTTCCGCATTCGCGACCTGGTGCTGCGCGGTTGCCTGATCAACCTGACCAACCCGAAGGGGACCGTCTTCCTCATGGCGGTCGTCCCGCAGTTTCTCAACCCGGCCGCGCCGCTGGCCATGCAGTACGTCCTCATTGCCGGCACCCTGTGCCTGACCGACCTGGTGGCCATGGGCTGCTACACCACCCTGGCCTCGCGCGTGCTCAAGCTGCTGCGCAAACCGGGTCATGTGCGGTGGGTGAACCGCAGTTTTGGCGCCATGTTCATCCTGGCCGGCACGGTACTGGCTACTTTTAGCAGGCGCGCGTGAACCTAGACACAGAACAGACCGGCCCGAAGGCCGACACCAAAAACAGAACATGAGCATTCCACACGAAGTCCAACGGCGACGGACATTCGCCATCATCTCCCACCCCGACGCGGGCAAGACCACCCTGACGGAAAAGCTGCTGCTGTTCGCGGGCGCGATTCAGATTGCCGGCAGCGTCAAAGCGCGCAAGGCCAGCCGCCACGCCGCCTCGGACTGGATGGAAATCGAGAAGCAGCGCGGGATTTCGGTGGCGTCATCCGTGATGCAGATGGAATACCGCGACTGCGTCATCAACCTGCTCGACACCCCGGGGCACCAGGACTTTTCGGAAGACACCTACCGCGTGCTCACCGCCGTGGATGCCGCCCTCATGGTGATCGACGCGGCCAACGGGGTGGAGCCCCAGACCGAACGCCTGCTGGCGGTCTGTCGGGCACGCAACACCCCCATCATCACCTTCATCAACAAGCTGGACCGCGAGGTTCAGGAACCCCTGGATCTGATCGCCGAGATCGAGTCCCATCTGGGTATGGATGCCATTCCCTTTTCGTGGCCGGTGGGCATGGCGCGTCGCTTCGGCGGGGTGTTCAACATCCGCGACAACCGCATGCGTGTATTCCGCCCGGGTCAGGAACGCCGTCAGGGAGACGACGAATTCATCGAAGGGCTGGACAACCCGGACGCGGCGAAGCGTTTCGGTGATGCCTACGAAAAAGCGCGCGAGGAAATCGAACTCATTTCCGAGGCCTCGGTGCCCTTCGACCACGAAGCCTTCCTGGCCGGCAAACAGACGCCTGTCTTCTTCGGTTCGGCCATCAACAACTTCGGCGTCCAGGAAGTGCTCGACGCCCTGGTCGAATTGGCCCCCCCACCGGGAGCGCGCAACGCGCTGCAACGGGTCGTGTCGCCCGACGAACCCAAGTTTTCAGGCGTGGTGTTCAAGGTACAGGCCAATATGGACCCGGCTCACCGAGACCGCGTGGCCTTCGTTCGCGTCAGCTCCGGCCGGTTCGAGCGCGGCATGCGTCTGAAGGTGGCCCGCACCGGCAAGGACATCCGCCCCAACAACGTGGTGTCCTTTCTTTCGCAACGTCGCGAACTGCTGGATGAAGCCTACGCGGGCGACATCATCGGCATTCCCAACCACGGCGTGCTGCAACTGGGCGACGTGCTGACCGAAGGTGAAACGCTGCAGTTCACCGGTCTGCCCTTCTTCGCCCCGGAACTCTTCCAGGCAGTGGAAGTGAAGGATCCGCTGCGCACCAAACAATTGCGCACAGGGCTGACCCAGCTCGGCGAGGAAGGGGCCATTCAGGTGTTCCGTCCGGAGATGGGCGGCCCCCTACTGCTGGGCGCGGTGGGGCAGCTGCAGTTCGAAGTGGTGGCACATCGCCTGAAGACGGAGTACGGCGTGGAAGCACGCATGATGCCGTCGCGTTACAACCTGGCACGATGGATTACAGCGGAGGATCCCAAAGTGTTGCGAAAATTCATGGATGCCAACGCAGCGAACATCGCTCACGATGTTGTCGAGGCGGTCGCATTCCTCGCAACGTCACCGGCGCAGCTGCGCGTGGTTCAGGAACTCTATCCCGGCGTGGAATTCCACGCCATGCGGGAACACGGCGGCCATGTTTTCGGCCAACAGTGAACTCAGCTTATATACTGCGTTTCAGAGAGCTCTGATCGGGTCGCGTCCATAACGACCGCGGCCTGACGGAAGCTCCGTGAACCTGCATTCAGAGGATACGGATGTCCTGGCGTCTCATCTTTGCCATACTTGTCATCGCCCTTGGCGCTTCCGCCTGGGGCGGCGTGCGTTTGGGGGAATGGCTGGTTGCACACGGGCCGGTCAGGCCGGAAATCAAGACCACTCCACCCGAACTGGCGGAAGTGCCGGTGCTGGGGGCTGATGGCAAACCGTTTGTCGCACTGGCCCCCCAGCCCCTGGTTGACGGCCGTCTCGGCATCCCTGAGCCTCCCGAGCCCATTCAGTGGGAACTGACGGCTCCCACCGTGGCCGAAACCCAGCAGCAGACACCCATTCCCCTGGCCACGACCACCATCACCATGGAAGAAGCGATTCGCATCGCCAACGCGAACCCGCATGGCCTCATGGGCCTGGCCGACGTCGGCGACTTGCTGGGCGGTGCCCAGATTGCCAGCCTGCCTCCAGGCTCGCAGCCTCAGGGGGGTGGCCCGCAGTTCATTCAGCCGGTGGACATCACCACTCCGCCGCCCCCGCCTCCTCCGCCGGTGCAGACGCCACAAACGGGCGGCAACTGGGAGGCGGCCCTGCGCAAGGAATTGCAGGCATGCAGCCGGCTGGGCTTCTTCGACCGGCCCAGCTGCGCCTGGGCGGCACGCAACAAGTACTGTGAACCCAACCGTGCCTGGGGGCGGGTGCCCGACTGCCCGGACAAGAACTTCTGAGCGGTTCGCCGACCGCCTGCGGCCCGCAGCCCGGCCCATCTCGGCACGGCCGGCCAGTAAGGCGGCAGCGCTCAAAGCAACAGGCCCCCATGAGGGGGCCTGTTGCTTTCAGTCGTGGTCCATCTGGGACTGCAGGTAATTCTGCAGCCCCACTTTTTCCACGAGATCGATCTGGGTTTCCAGCCAGTCGATATGTTCTTCCGTGTCGTTCAGAATTTTCTGCAGGATGTCGCGGGAGACGTAATCCTGAACCGACTCGCAATAGGCAATGCCTTCCTTGACGGTTTCCTGAGACACGCGCTCGAGTCGAAGATCACAGGAGAGAATCTCCGGGACATTCTCGCCAATCAGCAGCTTGTGCAGGTCTTGCAGATTCGGCAGGCCGTCGAGCATGAAGATGCGCTCGATCAGCAAGTCCGCATGCTTCATCTCGTCGATGGACTCTTCGTATTCTTTCTTGCCAAGCTTGTCCAGGCCCCAGTGGCGCAGCATGCGTGCGTGCAGGAAGTACTGGTTGATGGCCGTGAGCTCATTCTTGAGCTGCTTGTTCAGATGCTGGATGACGGTACGATCACCTTTCATGGCCGACTCCGCTGGCTGGTGGGTGGGGAAAACCAAACCATTAGCCTACCACGACGCGCGCATGGGCGTCGTGAATGACGAAGACAGGCGGACACCGAAGCGGTGCCGGTGTGTAACGAAACGAGTCGGGTGGTACCGTAGACGGTAAGCGGTCAGGCGCGGCTGACCGCCACCGCCTGCATGGGCATCAGCGAGGAGTCGTTGGCCGCGTCGCTCTCGAAAGCGCCTTCTTCCTGGGCCTCGGTCACGCAACCTGCGTAGCGGCCGCCGGGCAGATAGTCGGCGGCCGTGTCGCGGCAGCAACCGCAACAGCCTCCCACACCCAGCTGGGCTTCGAGGTCGGACAGCGACCGGGCTCCGGAAGTCACTGCTTCCTGAACCTGACGTTCCGTGATGGCATTACATACACAAATAAACATGAGAACAATTATCAACTACATCCAGCATTTTTGACAAGAGGCGAGAATGGAGTTTTTTGTAACGGCAACAAGGGCTTGCGGGGGTTTCGGAGCCATGGGCCGCTGCCGGTCAGGCGCCGACATCCGAACGGGCGGCGTCCAGCGCTGCGCGCGCCTTGCGCATGATCGCGGGCTCGATGCCTGCCGCTTCCCGGTATTTCGCCACGGTGCGGCGAGCAATTACGACGCCCTGCGCCGCCAGCAGGTCGGCGATCTTGGCGTCGGACAGCGGCTTGTGGGGAGGTTCTTCGCTCACCAGTTTGGCGATCAGGCTGCGCACCGCGGTGGCTGACGTGGATTCGCCATCTTCGGTCTGCAGCGCCGTGCTGAAGAACTGCTTGAGCTCCACCACGCCCCATGGGGTCTGGGCGTATTTGTGCCGCGTGGCGCGTGAGACGGTGGATTCGTGCATGCCCAGCTGCTGGGCGATATCGCGCAACACCATGGGACGCAGCGCCTGCACCCCCTGATCCAGATACGCCGTCTGTTCGTCAACAATGGCCTGCGCCACTTTCAGGATGGTCACGAAGCGCTGGTTCACGCTTTTGACCAGGCCCTGCGCCTGCTGCAACTGCGCCTGCATCTCCGGCGACACCTGGCTCTGGGCCAGGAGCTCTTCATAGACCGCGTTGATACGCACCTTCGGGACGACGGCGGGGTTCAGGATGGCCACCCAGCGCCCACCGGATTTGCGCACCACCACATCGGGGGTCACGTAATCGGCCGCTTCCCCGGCCCAATTGCGCGCCGGCCGCGGCTCCAGCCTGAGCAGTAGACCATGCGCCGCGCGCAGCACCTGCATGGGCACGCCCAACATGTCGCGCAACTTGTTCAGATTTCCGGTTGCCAGCACTGCAAGGTGTTCGCGCGCGATCAGACGGGCGCATTCCAGCACCTCGGCGTCGATGCCGGGCGTTTCATCAAGCGGCTTCAGCTGCAGTAACAGGCATTCGGACAGCGAGCGCGCGCCAACTCCGGCGGGATCGAATGACTGCAGAAGCCTGAGCGCGGTCAGCACTTCGTCCAGCTGCACGTCGAGCTCCGCCGGAAGGCTGGCGAGGATGTCTTCGGGCGGCGTGGCCAGATAGCCACTGTCATCCAGTTCGTCGATGAGCAGGCTCACCAGCGCGAAGTCGCGCTCACTGACCCGTGTCAGGCGCAGTTGTTCCAGCAGATGGTCCGCCAGCGTGAGGGGCAGCTCCGCCTCCGGGCGCTCGCTTCCGTCCTCGCCCTCGAACTGCCTGCGCCCCGGCGAGTGGTTCATCATCCACCGGTCTTCCTGACCCTCATCCGCACGCTGCGCTAGTGCCGCACCCGCATCGGTGTCATACTCTTCATCGCGCTCCAGCAACGGATTTTCCTGCAAGGCCTGTGCGACCTCCGTCTCGAGATCCTGCGCCGAAAGCTGCAGAAAACGGATGGATTGCTGCAATTGCGGCGTGAGTGCCAGCTGTTGCTGTTGACGAAGCTCCAAAGACTGACGCGTATGCATTTTGTGGAAAGCAACTCATGAAGATGGAAAGGCCCCGACCCTCTCGAGCCGATGCAGCCCTGCTGCGCAACACGGTACTGAAACTGACGGCGGCCACCCGACTGTTCACCGTGGCCGTTGTGCTGGGGGTCGCACTCGTCTGGTGGTTTCTGCTGCACAAGGTGATTGCCTTCGGCAGAGGTCTGGACTACAGCGGCCTGCAGGCCCTGGGCGCCCAGGTCATGGCCTTCGTCGAACAATACAGCCCGTTCTTCTGGTGGGCCGTCGTCGCGTTGTGCACACTCATTATTGCTTATTTTCTTTATGGCTTCGTGCAGTCGATGAATCGCAAGGCCATGGCCCGCCGCGTCAGCGCCACGCGCGTCGCCTTTCTGACGCGCAGGCTGTCCGCCCCCGCCCTGCAGGTGCTGGGCTGGTGCTGGCATAACCGGCGCGAACCCATCACCGTGGGCGTTTTGCAACATGCACTGAACCAGCTGCGCCTGGGGCGGGCCGAACGCATCGATCTGGCCAACGAGCATGCTGCCCTGCTGGAAGCCGCCACCACAGAGGCCCTGCAAACCCTTGAAAACCCGGTTCCGGTCGCGCCGGATGGCCGTGTCCAATCGACCCCACCCAGCACCCCCGGGCAAACACCGGGTTGAGGCAAACTTGCTTGCCAAGTTTCCTGAATTATGTTTGACTAGCACTTATGAAACCCTGTCACGCAGCCTCTCTCGTTTCCGCTTCCGGTCGCTCGACCGGTATCGGGCTGCGTGTCGCCGGCACCCCTCTGGCTGCCCGCACTCCTCTTCTTCCCCTTTCCCTCCTACTAGCGATCGGTTGCCGGGCCTAGTGTCCTGTGGCAGTTCGGCAGCCTGATTCCGGCCACTTTCCGTGCAGTCGTCGGCGCGCGCATGCCCACACTGCAGCTAGAGCGTCAAATTCCAGCTTGAAACAGGTGCATCATGATCCCCAACCCCGCAGAAAAATACCGTCCTTTCGTCGCCTTTGAACGCGATTATTCCGAACGAACCTGGCCCAGCAAGCGCATCACCCAGCCGCCCATCTGGATGAGCACCGATCTGCGCGACGGCAACCAGTCGCTCATCGAGCCCATGAGCGTGGAGCGCAAGCTGCGCATGTTCGAACAGCTCTTGAAGATCGGTTTCAAGGAAATCGAAGTCGGTTTTCCGTCTGCCTCGCAGACCGACTTCGACTTCGTGCGCAAACTGGTCGATGAAAAGCGCATTCCCGACGATGTGACCATCATCGTGCTCACCCAGGCGCGTGAAGACCTGATCCGCCAGACCGTGGCGGCCTGCGCCGGGGCTAAGCAGGCCATGGTGCACCTGTATAACGCCTGCGCGCCCGCCTTCCGCAAGATCGTCTTCAACATGAGCAAGGAAGAGGTCAAACAGATCGCCGTCACCGGCACAGAGCTGGTCAAGAAGTACACGGCCGAGCACCCGGAAACCAACTGGTTCTACGAATACTCGCCGGAAGTCTTCAGCACCACCGAGCCGGAGTTCGCGCTGGAAGTCTGCCACGCCGTCATGGACGTCTGGCAACCCACCCCGGAAAAGAAGATCGTCTTCAATCTGCCGGCCACCATCGAGGCGACCACGCCCAATATGTACGCCGATCAGATCGAATGGTTCAGTCGCAATGTGCGCAATCGCGACAGCGTCATCGTCAGCGTGCACCCGCACAATGACCGCGGAACCGCCGTCGCGGCCGCCGAACTGGCCGTAATGGCGGGCGCAGACCGGATCGAAGGCTGCCTGTTCGGCAATGGCGAACGCACCGGCAACGTCTGCCTGGTCACGCTGGCCATGAACCTCTACACCCAGGGCATCCACCCGGGCCTCGACTTCTCCGACATCGACGAAGTGCGCCGCTGCGCTGAATACTGCACCCAGCTGCCCGTCCACCCGCGCCACCCCTATGCCGGCGATCTGGTCTTCACGGCCTTCTCCGGTTCGCACCAGGACGCCATCAAGAAGGGCTTTGCCCAACAGAAACCGGACGCCGTCTGGGAAGTGCCATATCTGCCGATCGACCCGGCCGACGTCGGCCGCAGCTACGACGCCGTCATCCGCGTCAACAGCCAGTCCGGCAAGGGCGGGGTGTCCTACCTGCTCGAGCAGGAACACGGCCTGGTCCTGCCGCGGCGTCTGCAGATCGAATTCAGCCGCGCCATCCAGCGCGTGACGGACGAGACCGGCCGCGAAGTCACCGCTGGCGAAGTCTACGACATCTTCCGCCGCGAATATCTCGATCAGCACGCTCCCTGGAAGCTGATTCGCCACCGCATCACGGGTGACGCCAACCCCGGTACCGGCAAGCAGTTCGAAATCGAAGCCGAACTCGAGCACAACGGGGAAGTGCAGGTGCTGACCGGTTGTGGCGACGGCGCCATTGCCGCCTTCGTGGATGCCCTGCAGAGCGATGTGAAGATCATGGACTACCACGAGCATGCCATCGGCACGGGCACGGATACCCGCGCCGCCTGCTATATCGAGGTGCGCGTGGGCGATTCCCCCACCGGTTTCGGCGTGGGCATCCATGGCGACATCGTGACGGCTTCCTTCCTGGCCATTCTGAGCGCGGTGAACCGGCATGAGACCCACGCCGATGCGCCGTCCAGCCAGGAAGCGCTGTCCGCCTGAGCACATTGATGGCACGCGCTGACTGAGAGCGCCGACTGCATCAGGCCCGGCCCCATTTTGGGGCCGGTTGCTTTTTCACCCATCCTCCCGGAGTCGCTTCGCGCCCGCACGGAATCTTCCGGGGCCGGCACGCTACATGCCAATGTCTCGTGCCGCTGCCCGGCGTCGGGGTCCGGAACGCGGCGGTGTCATCGGCCTGTCTCCGGAGTTCCTCATGCTCATCGCCCAAATTTCGGACCTTCATTTTCATCTTGAAGGCCCTCATATCGACCTCATCCGCCCGGCCGAACGACTGGAAGCCGCGGTCAGTACCCTCAATTCCCTGCCTCTGCTGCCCGATCTGGTTCTGGTCACGGGCGACATCGCCGAGCACGGCCGCCCCGAGGAGTACGCCGCCGCCGGCGAACTGCTGATGCAACTGCGCATGCCCTGGCTGCCCATTCCGGGGAATCATGACGACGCCGAGAACATGCGCAATGCGTTCCCCGAGATGCGCTGCCTGCGCTGGGGTGCGCCCTTCATGCATTACGTGATCGACGAATTCCCCATTCGCATCGTGGCGCTCGATACCGTCGTACCGGGCGAAACCCAGGGCGCGCTGTGTCCGGCACGGCTGGAATGGCTGGCAGAAGCCCTGGAGGCGGAGGCTGAAAAGCCCACTCTCATCATGATGCACCACCCTCCGCTGGACACGGGACTGCGCTGCATGGACCAGTACGCCCTGATGGAGGGGAGGGACGTGTTTGCCGACCTGATCGCCCAACACGGCAATATCGAGCGCATCGTGTGCGGCCACATGCACCGGCACATCGTGGGTTGTCTGTCTCGAACGGTGGTCGCCACGTGCCCGGGCATTGCGCACCAGATCGCCCTCGAACTAGAAGGCGACCCCTCCTTTCTGGCCTTCCGGCAGGAACCGCCGGCCTACCTGCTGCACTGGTTCGGCGACAACGGCCTGATCACCCACCATGCCTATGTGGGAGATTACGGAGAACCCATCCGTTATTGAGCGGCACCGGGCTCAAGGCGGAACACCGCCCCGTTGCCCGATTCACATTCAGATTCAGAAGCCGACCGTCAGACCCGGGAGGTCGATCTTGATGACGGGACGGCCCAATGCCGTGGCCACTTGTTCGGCAAATTCCCGGGCGCGATCTTCCTGTTGGACGAAGGTTGCATACCCCAGGCTGTCGGCCACGCCCAGCACCTTGTCCAGCAACAGCACTTTGCCACTATGACGGAGCGGCTCACACTCCAGACGTGTCCAGGTGGCTTCCAGCCACTCCTGGGCCATGGCCTGTGTTTCGGGCGACTGGTCGATGTCGACGACGTACTCGAGGCTCTGGCGTTCGTTGAAGATGATGGTCACGATGCTGCGCATGCGGGCAAGTCTCCGTGCGGTTCGGGTGGTGTCAGGGTGAAGGGATAGGGGAGCGCGCCGGCCGCCCGGCGCCTTTTACCAGACGGTGGCAGGCTCCCACTGCACATCTTCCTGTTTCTCATTGGCCAGCCTCAGCATGGCAAGAAGCGGATAGGCACGGCGCCGGAAACTGACGGGTTCGCTGATCGGATGAACCTTGTCGTCGTTGTCGTCGTCGGTCTCGGGACCCTCTTCCGTTTCCTTGCTGATGGCCATGGCGCGCTCGATGCCTTCGATGGCCGCCGGCAATTGCTCACGAGTGATGACGCCACGTTCGGGAAGTTCGTCCGACTCGAATTTCTTGCCTGCCGCCCTCAGGATGGGGAGCGCATGGTTGCCGAACATCAGCACTTCAGCTGCGGATTTCGAATGAAAAACGATAAGCATGTTCGCAACTCCCACAATGGATATCTTCGTACACTACCTGAAGCGGGGACCCCTGCCAAGACGGAAAATGACTCTGTCTGCAGCCAGCCGCCGTCGTGCCCGATCCTTTTCTCATGATCGTGTCCGTCATGTCATGTCCCCATGCCCTGTCACCGAACAGGCGAACCCGTGGTGCCGGTCCTCGCGTGTACTGGAAGGGGGCTCGCACCTGCCTGGCCGCAATCTTCGCCCTCGTTCTGCCGGCCCTGCCGGGCGGGGCCTCCGCCGTTTCGGGCTTCCCCACCGGTGGGTCCGGCCCGTCCTTGAGCGGGGGCGTCTGCGCGCCACCGGCCCTGGGTTCCCCCTGCGCCACGGGCGGGCTGGCGGTCGCCGGCAACAGCGAACCCCTGCCGAGCCTGGCCGTTGGCAACCCGGTGCATCTTGCCACCGGCAACAAATACCAGCTCGACGTCGATCTTCCGCCCAATGCCTCGGCGCCCGGCCTGGAACTCGTCCGGCATTACAACAGCCTGTCCACGCAGGCCGGCGTACTTGGGCGCAACTGGGCCCTCTCTTACGACACGCGTCTGCAGCAGCGCCAAGGCCGCTGGTGGCTGCTGCAGGCCGACGGCAGTCGAAGGCGGGTCGCCGCCCCGGAACAGACGCCGGATGGCTGGCGCACCCGCTGGGCCGATGGCCGTCAGTTCAACTTCGACACCGGCGGGCGGCTCACCGGCATCCGGCTTTCGCCGCACGCGCGCGTTAACATCGAACGCCACGCGCCGCCTCATGCTCATGCAGGGCAGATCCATCGGGTGATCGCCTCGACCGGGCACACGCTGGAATTCCATTACGCCGTGCGCGGCGTGCGCTCTCTGCTGAGGGCCGTGGACACACCCCTGGGCCGCTTCGAGTATCACCACGAGGCGCCCGAGGCCGTTTCGGGCCACCGTGCGCCCCGACTCGTGTCGGTCACCCGGCCCGACGGCATGCGCCGCCTGTATCACCACGAGGCCTCCCTGCAGTCGGGCAATCCTTACGCACTGACCGGCATCTCGCTCAGGCTGCCCACTGGCCAGGCATGGCGGCTCGCCACCTGGCGCTACGACCGGGCAGGGCGGGTGCTAGCCGCGCATGCTCACGGCCGTCCCGGCTCGGAAACGCAACTGGAATACGTCCGCCCGGCGCGGGGCAGTCAGCCGGGGCTGACCCGCATCACCGGCGCGGGCCGCGCTCCGACTGAGGTTCACTTCCTTCGCCGCGCGGGCGAGTATCGGCTGCTGGGCCGGCA
>JAJUFT010000101.1 GCA_029263615.1 Alcaligenaceae bacterium
ATGTGCACCAGCTGATTCAGCTGCTGATCGACAAGGCCCGCGAAGCCGACTGGCATCTGCCGGTGAACCTGCCCTGGCTGGAAAGCCCCAAGGAACAGCCGGCCACTACGCTCGGGCTGCTGCACTGAAGGGGGTTGCGCGAAGCGCGAGCCCCTGAGGCTACAATGACCCGCTCAGCGTACACGTAACCATTGTCAGGACCCCATGGCGCAATTGACCGTCATTTCGCGCGACCGGCATGCGGCAAAACGCTGGAAGCGCTATTCCTCCTATTCCTTCGCTGCACAGGATGCAGTGGCCCCCCTGGTTGCCCAGGAGCTGCCACGCGCGTGCATGCATCTGCCCGTCGGTTTCGTGAAGACAGGCAACGGCTTCCAGCTGGTGGCGGTGCAGGGCCTGCAGCCCGGAAAGAACCTCTGGGTGGCGCCCGATGGCCGTTGGCTGGGTGGCTACGTGCCGGCAGCCTACCGCGGTTTCCCCTTTGTGCTGGCCAACACCGAAGACGGTCAGCGCGTGCTGTGCGTGCGCGAGGATTCCGGCCTGGTCAACGAGGTCGAAGGCGAGGCCTTCTTTCAGGAAGACGGCACCCCGGCGCAGACGGTGAAGGACGTGCTGTCATTTCTGGAACAGGTGTCGAACAACGCCCGGGTCTCGGCCGGCCTGTGCAGGCGGCTGGAAGAGCACGGCCTGATTCAGCCCTGGAGCGTGAAACTGCGGGGCGACGATGGCGAGCGCGAGGTGGAAGGGCTGTACCGCGTGGACGAAGCTGCACTCAACGCGCTGCCCATTGAAGCGCTGGATGCGCTGCGCAAGGGCGGGGTGTTGCCAATTGCCTACTGTCAGTTGCTTTCCATGCAACACCTGCAGCGTCTGGGGCAATTGGCCAGCCAGCATGCGGCGGCCGCGTCGCTGGCCACTCCGGCGTCGGGAGACCTCGACCTCGAGTTCCTGAAGGACGACGGCAATATCCGGTTTTCCTGACAGGCCGGTGCTATAGTAAAAGGCTTTTCGAGTAGTCGGCCTTTTTTCCAATATGGCATGGCGCCATGTCATGCCTAGCCCTCAGGTTCACAATGAAGCCAACCCGCCGCACAGAGCTTGGCGAGGCGTTATATCGCTTTCGCAAGACTTTCTACAGTCTGGCAGCCTTCAGTTGCGTCATCAACATCATCGGCCTGACGCCTGCGCTTTACATGCTGCAGGTGTATGACCGTGTGCTGGCAAGCAATAACGAGACCACCCTGCTGATGCTGACCCTGCTTGTCGTGGGCCTGTATGCCCTGTCGGGCATGCTCGAGTTCGCGCGGTCGTCGGTGCTCATCCGCGTGGGCAACCGTTTCGACATGATGCTGAATCAGCGCGTTTTCACGGCGGCGTTCGAGCGGAACCTGCGCAAGCTGGGCGGCAACCCGTCGCAGGCGATTCACGACCTGACCAACCTGCGTCAGTTCCTCACGGGCAACGCGCTGTTTGCCTTCTTCGATGCCCCCTGGACCCCCATCTACATTGCAGTGACCTTCATGGTGCACCCGCTGCTGGGCTTCATCACGCTGGGCGGCTCCGTGATTCTGTTCGTCCTGGCCTGGATCACCAATATTGCCACACAGAAGCCGCTGGCCGAGGCCAACCAGGCGTCGATTGCCGCCGGGGCCTTTGCCAACAACCACTTGCGCAACGCCGAGGTCATCGAGGCCATGGGCATGCTGCCCGGCCTGCGCAGCCGCTGGTTCCAGCAGCACCAGCGTGTGCTGGGCCTGCAGACCCTGGCTTCCGACCGCAACGCCCGCATCAGCACCATTTCCCGTTTCGTGCGCATCTCGCTGCAGTCGCTGATTCTCGGCGCCGGTGCGCTGCTGGTGATCGAAGGCGAGATCACCGCCGGCATGATGATTGTCTGTTCCATCCTGCTGGGCAAGGCTCTGCAGCCTGTCGAAATGGCCATCGGCACCTGGAAGCAGTCGATCTCCACCCGGGGCGCCTATCAGCGCCTTGACGAAATGCTCAAGTCGGCGCCGCCGCGCGGCGAGACGCTGAGCCTGCCCCCGCCGCAGGGCGCGCTGTCCCTGGAAAACGTCTTTGCCAGCGCGCCAGGCACGCAGAACACCATCCTCAAGGGCGTGAGCTTCAACATCCCGGCCGGCGAAGTGGTGGGCGTCATTGGCCCCTCGGCCTCCGGCAAGTCCACGCTGGCGCGTCTCATGGTGGGGGTGTGGCAGGCCCGGGCCGGCACGGTGCGCCTCGACGGGGCCGACATCTTCCAGTGGAACAAGGATGAACTGGGCCCCCACGTGGGCTACCTGCCGCAGGACATCGAACTTTTCGAAGGCACCATTGCCGAAAACATCGCCCGTTTCTCCGAGCCTGACCCGGCCCTGGTGATCGAGGCCGCCAAGCGCGCCGGCGTGCATGACATGATTCTGCGCCTGCCGCAGGGTTACGACACCCCGCTGGGCGTCGATGGCGCTTCGCTGTCGGGCGGACAGAAGCAGCGCATTGCGCTTGCGCGCGCCATTTACGGCAACCAGCGTCTGGTGGTGCTGGACGAGCCCAACTCCAACCTGGACGACGTGGGCGAGGCCGCTCTGGTCGAAACAGTGAAGTATCTCAAGGCCCGCGGTGCCACGGTCGTCCTCATCACGCACCGCATGAGCGTGTTGAGCGTGGTCGACAAGCTGCTGGTGCTGCGTGACGGCGTGCTCACCATGTACGGCCCGCGCGACGATGTGCTCAAGGCCCTGCGTCAGCAGCAGCTGCAGGCCACGCAGGCCAAGGCAGTCGGAAATTCGGCGACCAGCGCGCCGGCACAGATAGCATCCGGGAGTTAAGACGAACATGGGCTGGTTTAGCAAGAAGGCGATCGCCGATGACGCCAGGAGCGAAGAACGCGCCCTGGAATTGCCCGGCAGTCGTGTCGACACGAATTTCGGGGCCCCGCTGCGCTGGGGCCTGATGGTGCTCATTCTCGGCTTTGGCGGGTTTGCCGGCTGGGCGGCGTTTGCGCCGCTGGACGCCGGCGTCACGGCCGACGCCACCGTGCAGGTGGCGGGCAACCGCAAGAGCGTGCAGCACCTGGAAGGCGGCACTGTCGAGGAGATCCTCGTGCGCGAAGGCGATCTCGTCGAGGAAGGCCAGGTGCTGGTACGCCTGAACGCCACGCGCGCGCTGGCCGAGCAGGGCGTGGTCAGTGCCCAGTACCTGGTGGCCAAGGTCACCGAGGCGCGTCTGCTGGCCGAGCGTGACGGTCTGGACGAAATCGAGGTCGAACCGAAGGTGGTCGAGCGCTTCAAGGACGACCCGCGCTATGCCAAGGTGCTGCTGGCTCAGGAACGCCTGTTCAAGACGCGCCGGGATGCCCTGCAGGGCGAGATCGACATTCTGCGCGAGAACCTGGCCGGTGCCGAGCAGCAGCTGGCCGGCCTGGAGCAGGTGCAGAAAAGCCGCAAGGCGCAGATCAGCTATATCAACCGCGAACTGTCGGGCGTGCGGGAACTGGCCAAGGAAGGCTATCTGCCGCGCAACCGCATGTTCGAGCTGGAGCGCGATGCCGCCCAGCTGCAGGCCGCGCTGTCCAACGATGTGGTGGAAGCCGGCCGCACGCGCAACCAGATAGCCGAGCTCAAGCTGCGCATCCTGCAGCGCTACCAGGATTACCAGAAGGAAGTTCAGTCGCAGCTGTCGGACATCCAGAAGGAAGCCGCAGCATTGGGCGACCGCCTGTCAGCCATCGACTACACGGTGCGTGAGACCACCATACGCGCACCCATTGGCGGCTACGTACAGAACCTCAGCATTCACACCGTGGGCGGCGTGATCGGCCCGGGCACCTTGCTGATGGAAGTCGTGCCGGCCGACGCCACATATCTGGTGCAGGCTCGGGTGCCGGTGCAGTCCATCGACCGTGTGACCGCGGGCCTGGATGTCGACATCACCTTCCCGGCGCTCAATCAGCGCACCATTCCCAATATTCCGGGCAAGGTGCTGACGATTTCCGCCGACCGTCTGGTCGATGAGGCCACCAACATACCGTATTACCTGGCGCAGGTGGAAGTGACCCCCGAAGGCGTGGAAATTCTCCAGAACGAGACCATCCGCGCCGGCATGCCCGCTGCTGTACTGATCCGCCTCGGAGAACGTACTATGCTGAATTATCTGTTGAAGCCGTTCATCGAGCGCCTGGACAGGTCATTCAAGGAGCGATAGGCCATGCGTGCTGCCCTGTTGTGTACGGTTCTGAGCGCGGCGCTGCTTTCGGTGCCTGCCCTGGCGCAGGCTCAGAAGCAGGGCGCTGCCGCGGCACCTGCGCAGGGGGCGGCGGTCGGGCAGCAAGCCGCAGCCGCGAAACCCGCCGTGCCCGGGGAATTCGACCTGGCGTCCGCCTGGCAGGCGGCGCTACGCAACGACCCGAGTTATCAGGCCGCCATCAGCGAGCGCGAGGCCGGCCAGACGAACCGGGCGATGGGCCGGGCCGGGCTGTTGCCGCAAGTGAGTGCGTCGCTCGGGCGCACCAAGATGGACGGTACGCTGGATTCCCCCGGGCAATTTGGCAATGTGGTGACGGAAGACCTCGACTACACCGCCAAGACCAACGAAATTCGCGCCACCCAATCCCTGTTCAACTGGAGTCGCATCGCCGAATACCGGCAGGGCCACGCCCGCGCCGACTACAGTCTGGCCGTGTTTGACACGCGCGCTAAAGATACGGCCGTTCGTCTGGTGAACCGCTATTTCCAGGCCTTGCTGGCCTACGAGAACGTGGTGCTGGCCCGCAACAATCTCGATGCAAACGAAAAACACGTGAAGGCGGCGCAACGCCGCTTCGATAGTGGCGAAGGCACCATCACCGATGTGCGCGAAACCACCTCGCGTCTGGACCTTTCCCGCGCCGAGCTGATTCAGCGCCAGGATGCGCTGGTCGTGGCGCGCCGTGAGCTGCAGGAAATGGTGGGCGTGTCGCCTGATCGTCTGGTCGGGCTCACGCCGAAATTCCCGCTGCTGCCCTTGAACCCGCCCACCCTGGCGGACTGGCTGGCCCTGGCCATGGCCGGCAACTCGGAAATCCGTAGCGGGGAAGAGGGCGTGCGCGTTGCCGAAGCCGAAATTCAGCGCAGTTTCGGGGGGCATTTGCCCTCGGTGGACCTCGTGGCATCACGCCGGGTGGTCGAGCGCGAGTCCATTTCCACCCGCAATCAGGAAAGCGCCACGAACTCAGTGGGCGTGCAGGTCAACCTGTCGGTGTTTTCCGGGGGGCTGACCAGCGCTCAAGTGGACCAGGCCCGCCACAACCGCGACCGGGCCCGTGCAGAACTGGCGGCCACGCGAGAGCGGGTGTCCGTGGAGGTCACGCGCCAGTATCAGGGCGTGGTGAGCGGCGCCCAGCGCATCCGCGCCCTGGAAACCGCCGTTCGTTCCACGAGCGAGGCGCTTCAGGCCGTGCAGCGCGGCTATCAGGCCGGAACCCGGAGCGTGGTGGACATCCTCGACGCCCAGGATCAGGTCTATCGCGCCCAGCTCGACCTCACGCAGGCTCGCCTGGAATACGTGCTGGCGCGCCTGATGCTGTCGGCTGCCGCCGGCACCCTCGATGCCTCCGTCATCGAAACGATCAACCAGCATTACTTCGATTCCCAGCACATTGACGTGCTGCAGGCTTCTCTGCCTGCTTCCCATGCGGCGCCTGCGGGCCGCCCGCAAGTCGCCGCGCGCTGAGCGCCCAATATCCTTTTTTCTCCGCTTGCGCAGCCTGTCAGAACTGACAGGTGCCGCGCGCGCGTTGTCTCCGTATAACTACGGCACTTTCCTACGTAGTCCTACGTATGCCTGGGCAGGACAACGTGGAAAGTGGTTGCACAGCGATGGATCCAGAAGACAGTTCATACGGAGGCAATATGAAGAAGCTTGCCGCATGGCGCTTGTGGTTGGAAAGTTGTGCCTTGGGCACAGTGTTGGTTTCGGGCGGCGCCCACGCGGCCCTGCCCGAGAAGGTGATCGTGACGGACGACGATGTGCGCCGCTTCGATGCGGACACCCCCTTCAAGTTCTCCGAAGGGGCGCTGAACGTACAGACCTCGTTTTCGACTTCCCGGGACATGGTGCTGGATGATTGGGCGGTGGTAAGGGTGGCGCCCCAGGTTCTCTTCGAATTGAACGGAACCTTGAGCTCGCCCACCGTGTTCGGCAGCCCGCTGGAAAAGCTGGGTGCGGGCACCTTGCGGCTCGCGGGCAGGAATACCTATTCTTCCCTGACGGCCTTGCGCGAAGGCACCCTGATTCTGGCAGGCGATACGCCGCTGGGAAGTGCCATGCCGGTCCTGGAGCAGGGCACGGGGACGGTGCTGGAACTTGAACCGGGGGCCCGGGTGGCGAACCCGATCGAGCTTTGGGAAGCCTGGCCGGAAGACCAGCCCCTGCCGGGTCGCGAAGGTCTGGTGGAATGGCGGGTGCGAGACGGGGTGGCCTTCATGGATGGCCAGATCGGCGCGCAGGACATTCCCGTTCGCAAGACGGGAACAGGCGTCCTGCAGCTGAATCAAGTGTTCAGGGGGCATGGCGCGGGCGGCTACTCGGACATATGGGTGGATGAAGGCGGCTTGAACGTCATCGCCACGACCGATGCGCACGTCAGGGTGGGTGCGGGGGCCTGGCTGGAGGGGTCGGGCCGGGTCTCGGCCTTGAGGGTCGCGCCTGGCGGCTTGGTGGCGCCCGGTGGTCGCCAGGAGGTCGCCCGTTTGACCGTGCAGGGCGACGCCCGGTTTGAGGCGGACAGCGTGTTCCATGTGAATGTCTGGCCCGATGGCCGGGCCGATCATCTGACCGTGGGCGGTCTGGCGAGTCTGGATGGCACCGTCCTGGCGGCGGCAGGCGAAGGCGACTGGGCTGCGGAACAGCGCTACCTCATCCTGAGCGCCGGTGATCTGGGCGAGAGCCGGTTTGCCGGCGCGGAGACCGATCTCGCCTTCCTGGCCCCGTCCCTCGAGTATTCCGATCAGCAGGTCTGGCTGGCCCTGCAGCGCAATGGGCTGACGCCCGGCGATGTGGCAGACGACGAGGAAGAAGAGGAGGTCGGAAATGTGATCACGCCGCCCGGGCCCGACCCCTCGCCGCCGGAGGGGCCCCCCGAGCGGCCAGATACGCCGGGGGATCCACCTCGGCCACCGGTTGACCCGTCTGTCCCGGCTGTCCCGCCCGTCGATCAACCCGGTGATGGGCCAGTGGATCCGTCCCCGTCGGAGGATCCTTCGGCCCCGGCGCCCGAGCCACCTGCTTCCGAGCCGGCCGCGGAGGGTGCACCGACGGAGGGTGGGTCGCCCGACCCTCAGCCCGACCCTCAGCCCGACCCTCAGCCCGAATCTCCCGATCCCCCTCCCCTGGAGGTCGCGACCCAGGGCCTGAGTGTGCCGCAGGTGCGGGCGCTGTTGCGCCAGTCGACCGGCCATTGGCATGCCACGCTCAAGCATTTCCTTCTGGACGACGGCCG
>JAJUFT010000011.1 GCA_029263615.1 Alcaligenaceae bacterium
AAATCACCGAAGTCAGGTCAATCACGCGGACGCCGTCGAGC
The DNA here is from genome assembly GCA_029263615.1 of Alcaligenaceae bacterium. Classification (GTDB taxonomy): domain Bacteria; phylum Pseudomonadota; class Gammaproteobacteria; order Burkholderiales; family Burkholderiaceae_B; genus Yanghanlia. Next base: position 42 of record JAJUFT010000011.1, read on the forward strand.
GGGCGCCCGGAAGCAGAAACAGCTGGATTCATGGTGTGCAGCATCAAAACTCCGACGTCTGCATCTTATCGATCGGCTACATAATCTACTAATATAAGATCTGTATCACTTGATAATGAATATTTATCACTATGAAACTGCGGCAGCTTCAACAGTTCGTCACCATTGCTGAGCTTGGAAGCTATCGGCGCGCGGCCGAGGCACTCTTCATCGCTCAGCCGGCCTTGACGGTCTCGATGCAGAAACTGGAACATGACATGGGCGCGCAACTGTTCGAGCGTGGCGCGCGGGGGGCGGAACTCACGGCCGCGGGGCAGGCGCTGCTCGAAGTCGCCCGACGCGTCCTGTTCCATGCCGATCAGGCACGGCGCTCGGTTCACATGGTGGTGCATGGCGAATCCGGCCGTCTGCGCCTCGGTTTCGTGGGGTCGGCCACTTACGCTTTGCTGCCCCGTACGATTCCTCCCTTCCGGGCGCGTTATCCCGACATCGAAGTGAGTCTGTTGGAAGAACGTACGGTGGTGCTGCTGGACATGTTGCGGGCAAACGCGATCGATGCCGCTCTGGTGCGAGGGCCGGTGGCCACCGAGCCGCACCTCGAAAGCTGGGTGGTAGAGCGTGATGACTTTGTCCTGGCCGTGAACCGGGCACACCCGCTGGCGGACGCGGGCAGCGTCTCCTTGGGGGCATTTTCAGCCGACCCCTTCGTGATGTATTCCGCCCAGGAAGTCCCCGGCCTGCACGGCGTCGTGCTTGCCCTGTGCGCCCGTGCCGGTTTTGCGCCCGTCGTCCACCAGGAGGCGGTGCAGGTGCAGACCGTGGTCAGCCTGGTAGCCAGCGGCCTTGGGGTGGCCCTGGTGCCGGGGGTGGCGCGCGCCTATTCCAACCCGCATGTGTGTTTTCTGACGCTGACCGATGCCGATGCGCGAGAGGCCATCGCCCTGTCCCTCGTCACGCACCGGGATACGCGCTGCATGCCAGTGGTCCGCTTGCGGGACAGCATGCTGGCGTGATTCATGGAATGTATCGTTTTCTAAAATAATAATATTGGACGTGGATGGTGCTTCACGGAGATAGTGCTGCATCCGCCTTTATGGGAAGCAACACATGACGATGGATGTTCTGGATCTCACCTTCATTCCGGATGAAGACGAGGCGCTGCGCGCCCCGGTACGTCGATTTCTTGAAGACACGCTGCACGGCATGCCGGCAGACCGGCGGGCCCGCAGCTGGATGGGCTTTGATGCCGATTTCAGTCGTGCATTGGCCGAGCGCGGCTGGCTGGGGCTGACCCTGCCCAAAGCCTATGGCGGTGCGGGACGCGGGCCCTTTTCACGGTTTGTTGTGTCGGAAGAATTGCTCGCTGCCGGCGCGCCGGTGTCGGCTCACTGGATCGCCGACCGCCAGAGTGGGCCGCTCATTCTGAAGTACGGTACCGAGGAGCAGAAGCGCTTCTACCTGCCCCGCATCAGCCGGGCAGAAGCCTTCTTCTGCATCGGCATGAGCGAGCCGGGTTCGGGCTCCGATCTGGCCAGCATCCGCACCCGCGCCACTCGCACCGACACCGGCTGGCTGCTGAACGGCAGCAAGATCTGGACAACCAATGCCCAGCACTCGCATTACATGATCGCGCTGGTGCGCACCTCGGGCGAACCGCAGGACCGTTACAAGGGCCTGTCGCAACTGATCGTCGACCTCAGCCTGCCGGGGGTGACGGTGCGCCCCATCGAAGACCTGTCGGGCGATGCCCATTTTTCCGAAGTCTTCTTCGACAACGTCGAATGTCCCGCCGACGCGCTCATTGGTGAAGAAGGCAACGGCTGGGCGCAGGTCAATGCCGAACTGGCCTTCGAACGCAGCGGGCCCGAACGGCTCTATTCCAGCATGGTACTGGTGGAAAGCTGGCTGCGGCATTGCCGGGAGAACGCGTCGCAGGGCAGTGTCCGTCTGGAAACCCTGGGACATGTCGTGTCGTGGCTGACCGTGCTGCGCTCCCTGTCGCTGGCCCTGACGGCCAAGCTGGCCCGCGGCGAGAGCCCCGCCATCGAGGCCTCGCTGGTGAAGGACCTGGGCACGGAAATCGAACAGGCCATTCCGCGCTGGATTGCGGACGTCATTGGCGCGGAGCCGCAGATCGCCGTCTCGGCCGAACTGCGACGCACCGTGTCCTACCTCGAGCAGCTGGCCCCTTCCTTCTCGTTGCGCGGCGGCACCCGTGAAATCATGCGCGGCATCATCGCCCGCGGCCTCAAATTGCGCTAGGAGTCCCCTGTATGGAAATGCTTACCCAAGCACTGGAACGTCTTTTTCGCGAGCGTGCGACGCCTCAGGTGGTGCGGGCCATCGAAGATGGCAGGGACGACGAGGCGCTGTGGTCGGAAATCACGGAGAGCGGTTTTCTCGACCTGCTGCTGCCGGAGGAAAACGGAGGCGCCGGCGTCAGCCTGAGTGAAGCCTTCCCTTCTTTCCTGCTGGCGGGGCTGCACGCGGTGCCGCTTCCGTTCGTGCAGACCGTTCTGGCGCGGGCCTGGCTTCAGGCACATGGCGTCGAAGCGCCCGAGGGGCGGATCGCCATTGCAGGGCCGGAGACGCAGCAATGCGCCGATGGCGGCCTGGTGGCGCGCGGCGTGGCCTTCGGCAAGGTGGCAGATTGGGTGCTGGCGCAATTCGATGCACTCCGGGTGCTGCTGCCGGCTGACTCGGCCCGAGTGGAGGGCGAACAGGTACGCGGCAGCCTGTCGGCGGATTTCCACTGGGCGTCGCTGCCCGGCGCGGCCCTGATCGTCAGTTACACCGAGGGAAATGTCTCGCCCGTGGCCCTGGGGGCCGCCGCGTTGGCGCCTCTCATGGCGGGTGCCGCGCGCCAGGCGCTGGACATGACTCTGACCCATGTCGCCGAACGGCAGCAGTTTGGTCGTCCCATCGCTCAGTTTCAGGCAGTGCAAAGCCAGGTGAGTGTGATGGCCGAGCGTGTCTGGGCCATGCGAATGGCAGCCCGGCTGGCTTTCCATGCGTCGGGCGTCATGCCTTCACCGGTGCGCACGGCCCTGGCCAAGGCGCGTTGCAGCGAGGCGGCCGTGCAGGTGGCCGACATTGCACATGCACTGCACGGGGCCATCGGGATCACCGAAGAATACGATCTGCAACTCTACACGCGACGCCTGCGCGAATGGCGCCGCACCTCGGGCAGCGAGGCCTGGTGGGCCCGTGAGCTGGGTTCGGCGCTGCAGGCGTCACAGGGGTCGGTGCTCGATTTCATCATCGCCAACACGCAGGCCGCGGCCTGAGCGGGCCCCCCGCCGATTGGCTTTTGTGAAGAAAATGGTCCATACTGGGGAAGTCGTTGTTTTTCAAGGGTTTTCCCCAAATTGCCGATCCTCTCTTCTCATTTCCTCGGTTTGAAGACCCGTACCCAGCGGGTCGACATTGCCGGGGGTGACTCCCTTCTGATTCGCAGTCTCAAGGACCATCAACAATATTACGACCCGCACGGCGCAGCACGCCGCCTGGGGATCTGTTCCGCATCGTGGCCTCTGTTCGGTCTGATCTGGCCTTCCAGCATTCATCTGGCCGAGCGCCTGCAGCAACGGCCCGTCAAGCCGGAAGAACGCATTCTGGAAATTGGTTGTGGCCTGGCCCTTCCCACCTTGGTCGGCCGGCGACGCGGGGCGCGCATCACCGCCAGTGACCGCCATCCCATGACCCGAGCGTTTCTGGAAGCCAATGCGAGGCTCAACGAGATCGACACGATCAAGTACCGGCATGGCCAATGGGGGTGGGAGGGCGAAGTCTGCGTCAAGGATGCGGGAGCCGAGCCCTTGTCGGCCCGTTACGACCTGATTCTGGGCAGCGACCTGTTGTACGACCGCGACGCGCCGGCCGAGCTGGCCCATTTCATCGACGACCACGCGCAAGCGGCGGCAGAAGTCTGGATCATCGACCCCGACCGTGGCCACCGGCCCGCCTTCACCCGCGAGATGGCGCGATACGGTTTCGAACTCGTGGAGCAGGAGCGTATCGAAGACGCGCCCGAGGAAGACGGGGAGCGCCCCTATAAGGGGCGACTGCTGCGCTACATGCGCTGACCCGGACCCTTACCAGGCGCCCTGGCCGTCGTTCAGGCGGGCGAAGCCCCGCACCAGACGGTAGATGTACCAGACCGCCACACCGAAAAGAATCACGGTGCCTACGTACATCCACACGGTCATGGCGCCCACGATCGAAAACAGCAGGGAATACCAGAAAGTGCGGATCAGCAGGCCCATGTGCTCTCCGTAGATGGTGCCTGCGAACGCATTGCGCTTCACATAGGCCATGATCAGTCCGATGATGGACGGCAGGCCGCCCAGAAAGAGCCCCAGCACGAACATGCCATAGACGATCATGCTGTACGTCTTCATGGAACGCGCCGTTTCAGACTGAGCAGGGTCGAGCACCTCGACGTCAATGATTTCCGGGCGGTTCGAATTCGGGTTCATGGGCGGACATCCCCTGGGTGAAATGGCTTGCAATTATAGGCTGGGCGGCTCGGGGAAAACCTCGAGAGCGGTTGCCCTGAAGTTCCGGATCAGGGGCGTTTCGTCCTCGGTCCGCCAGGCCAGCGAGATGCCGACGGTGGCACTCGCGGGAAAGTCGGCGACGGATTTCCACTTGATGAGCTTGCTGTCGGTGCGACTGATGGACGGTACGAGAGCAATACCCAGGCCGGCCTCCACCAGGCTGATGACGGTCGCCACCTGGACGGCTTCCTGGGCGATCCGCGGTGTGAACCCGTGCGTCTCGCAGGCATGCAGCGCGGCCATGCGCAGGCCCGGTGCATCATCGGTGTAGAAGATGAAATCCTGATGACGAAGGTTGGCCATGCGGACCGTGGCGGCTTCCGCCAGCGCATGCTTGAGCGGCACTGCGAGCAGCAGCTGCTCGGTACGCAGCGATTGCATGCGCAGTTGGGTGCGGGCCGGGACAGGCACGCGCAGAATGCCGATGTCCATGGCGCCGGTTTCCAGCGCATCGATGATGCGCACGGACCGGGATTCGCGCAGCACCAGCTGCACGCCGGGGTGTCGCTGGCGAAACACCGGCACCAAGGCGGGCAGAATGCCCTGGATGGCGGAGCCCACGAAGCCGATGCGCAGTTCGCCCCGTTCGCCCTGCGCGGCCGCGCGCGCCGACTGCATGAACTGCCCGGCATGGAAAAGGGCGCGACGTGCGTCCTGCAGGGCGGCCTCGCCGCTCTTGGTTAGCCGCACGCCTTCTTTGCCACGATCGAAAAGCGCGACGCCCAGCTCGGATTCCAGTTTGCGAATGGAAACGGACAGCGGCGGTTGGGACATGTGCAGCCGCTCGGCCGCCTTGCGAAAATTGAGGGTTTCAGCCAGCACGACAAACTGGCGCAAATGGCGGAAATCCATGGGCAGGTAATACAGAATCGTTATCAACGGAATAATAAATAATATTAGACAGCAATACTGTAGTGGGAAACACTGGACGCCTCGAACACATAACGAGAGAGGAGATTTCAGTGAAGAAGACGTTCGGATTTGCCCTGGCTCTGAGTCTGATGGCGGGAATGCTGGCGAGCGCGCCCGCACACGCTGCCTATCCGGAACGGCCCATCAAGCTGGTCGTATCTTTCCCGCCGGGCAGTGGTACCGACACCAACGCCCGCTATGCAGCCACCCGGCTTCAGGAAAGGATCGGGGTGCCGGTGATCGTCGAGAACAAGCCGGGAGCCAACAGCTTCATTGCGGCTGAAGCCGTGGTCAACGCCAAGCCGGACGGCTACACCCTGCTGCTGGCGAGCAATTCTCCGGTCACGACCAACGTGGTCATGTTCAAGGACCTGCCCTACGACCCCGTCAAGCAGCTGACCCCCTTGGCGAAACTGGCCTATGGCCCCATGGGCGTGGCGGTGAAGGCGGATTCCCCCTTCAAGACCATCGGCGATCTCATTGCGCATTCGAAGCAGAACCCCAATTCACTGAACTACGGCGCTGGCAGTGCTTCCTACCGGATCGCCACCGAACTCTTTCTGGCACAGGCCGGTATCAAGGCGGAGCATATTCCCTACAAGGGCGCAGCCCCGGCGCTGACGGATCTGGCCGGTGGGCATGTGGATTTCGTGTTTGCCGACCTGGGGGCGGTGGTGCCGTTCATCGAGTCGGGGGCAATGCGTGTGCTGGCGGTCACCGGCGACCAGCGCGTCAGCGCCGTGCCGGATGTCCCCACGCTTCAGGAGGCGGGGCTCAAGGACTACTACATGATCAACTTCACGGCGGCCTTTGCGCCGGCCGGCACGCCCAAGGAGATTGTGGATCTGCTGTCGGATCACTTCGTCGAAATCTATCGCGACCCGGCCACGCAGGAATTCCTCGATCGCACGCACTGGCTGGCCTTTCCGGGCGGGCAGGAAGAACTGCGCAAGTTCCAGCTGTCGGAGATCGAGCGCTGGGGCGCCGCCGCGCGGGCAGCGAACATTCCCCAGCAGTAAAACGGAACGAGACGGCGGGCGCTTATTTCTTCGAGCGCTTGCCGGCCATGAATGCCGCGACCGCCTCGGCGTGTTGCGGCGATTTGTGGGCGATGGCCTGGAAGGCCGCACACATTTCCAGGTGAGAATCCAGGCGCGTGAACTGCGCTTCGCGCAAGAGGCGTTTGGCCATACGCACGCTTTCCGGCGGGTTGACGGCAATGCGCATGGCCAGCGCATGCGCTTCTTCGAGCACCGAATCGGCCGGCACCACGCGAGAGACGATGCCCCATTCCAGCGCCTGTTGCGCGCTGAAGGTTTCTCCGGTGAGTGCCAGTTCCGCGGCGCGTGCGGGGCCGACCAGGCGGGGCAGGAACCAGGCACCGCCGTCGCCCGGAATGATACCCAGTTTCACAAAGCTTTCCGCCATTTTTGCGTCTGCGCTGGCAATGCGGAGGTCGCACATGCAGGCCAGATCGAAGCCGGCACCGATGGCGTGACCGTTGATGGCGGCAATGGACGGCACTTCCAGGTTGTGCAGGGCCAGCGGCAGTCGCTGAATGCCTTCGCGGTATTCGTGACGCAGATCGGCACTGCTGAATTCGGGCCGCAGCTGCCTTTCCATTTCATCGATGCTGCCCCCCGAGGAGAACACGCTCCCCTTGCCGGTGATGATCACCACCCGGGCGGTGTGTTCCGTCTGAATGCGGTGGAAGGCTTCGAGGAAGGCGTCGACCAGCCCGCTGCCGGTCAGGGCATTGCGGGTGGGAGGATAATCCATTGTCAGCGTGACAATGCCGTGTTCATCCTGCTGGAAATGAAGAATGTCGCTCATGATTGTCCTTGTTGCATGTACCGGGGCCCAGCATAGGAGTTGCCCCCGATTCGGACAAATATTATTTATGTGCGGGGTGATAGCGTTTCTATATGGGCCACGGGAGGCATGGTCTTGAGTTTGCCTCGCCGCTGCGTTATGAAGGCAAATCGCGCGGTCGCCTGCGCATTCACCGGAGAAACCCGATGTTCTTTTCCCTGCTCATTGCCACCTTTCTGATTGCCCTGATCGTCTCCGTGGCGGTGGTGAAAGCCTTCAGCAAGCCCGTGCGCGGTATTCTCGACCGCATCATCGACGACCGCATCAGCGAGGCCTGGCATCGGTACATCACCTTTGCGGCGTTGGTGGTCGGTGTCTCGGGCGGCGTCCGCATTTACTCGCTGGAACGGTATGTCGAGCCGCAACGCCTGCCGGACGGTGAGGCGCAGATGCTGTCGCTCACGGCGGAGCGCTGGACGCTCGAAATTTACCGGACGATCATCGAATGCCTGCAGAGCATGGCCTGGATGTACCTGGTGGTATTCCTGTTCGCCCTCATCGCCTATGTGATTGTGCGCATTGCAGAACGCCGCCGGCACAAAGAATTGGAGAAATGAGTGTGAAGTCTGATCGTTTTGGGCACGAAGCCACCCCGGAGCTGCGTGCTGCGGCGCTGCGCGCCCTCTCGGTGACGGAGCCGGAAGCCAAGTGCGAAGCAGTGCGTGCCATGCAGGCCATTGTCAAGCTGGACGCCGATGTCCGTCTCGCGGCACCGGCGAATCTGCCCGGCCGGCCACCCCGCCCCGAACTGGTGGTTCCCTCGCAGGTCCCACGCCGTTCCATGGCCTCACAGGAAGGCAGGGCGTCGCTGCTGCATGCGCTGGCACATATTGAATTCAATGCCATCAATCTTGCGCTCGACATTCTCTGGCGCTTTCCCGGCATGCCGGACGCCTTTTACGTTGATTGGTACAAGGTGGCCTTCGAGGAAGCGGAACATTTCAGCATGCTGGCTCAACGCTTGCAGTCACTGGGCTTCGCGTATGGCGACTTTCCGGCGCACAACGGCCTGTGGGAAATGGCGGAAAAGACGCGATCCGACATTCTGGCCCGGATCGCCCTGGTGCCGCGCACACTGGAGGCGCGGGGGCTGGATGTGTCACCGGCCATCCGGCAGCGCCTCATGCAGGCGGGCGACGCGGAAAGTGCAGCGTTGCTGGACATCATCCTGCGTGATGAAGTCGGCCATGTGGCCATCGGCAACCATTGGTACAACTGGCTGTGCGCGCAGCGGCAGATTGATCCGGTCGACACCTACGAACGCCTGGCGCTCGAATACCGGGCGCCCCGGCTGCGCGGCCCCTTCAATCTGGAAGCCAGGCGCGAGGCGGGTTTCAACGAGCGCGAACTGGCTTCGCTGCAACGCATGGCGGAAGACCAGCCTGCCTCGTGATCGCTGAGGCTGGCGAAACGCCTCGCGCAGTCGGCGAGGCGTTCGGGTGACGTGCGGGTGTGAGGCACGCCCGCGTTTCATGCAGGGTTGCCCGGGTCAACGGGCTTGCTGCTGAATCTTTTCACCTCCGCGTTCGATGTCTTCGCCCATGCCTTCCATGGTGTTGCAGCCGGCGGTGAGGGCGGCCAGGGCCAGCATGATCGGTACCAAAAGTGTCTTTTTCATTGTGCTTCTCCCATTGCTCTGTTCGAGGGTCTGTTGCGCCGCGACGCGTTGAGGCCACAGGGTGCCGTGTTTCAGGGCAGCCGGGACGTGTGCCGGGCACGCGTCAGCGTGCGCCGAGCCTTCAGCAATTCCGGTGCCGGCACGACCTGGCCGGACGGCTCGGGTAAGATCAGGGAAACCGCTGTCCCGAAAAAGACAATCATCAGGAGGATCAGACATGAGCAGCACCTGTGCTCCCGCTACTCAGGCCACACCGTTCTTGGAGAAGGTCGATACCCGCAGCGCCGCGGCCATTGCTTCGGGAGACCTGCAGCCCATTGAAGCCCATGAGGTGACGCTGGAGGGCGATGGCCTGCTCTTCCGGGTGCGCCGTGTGAAGGCACTGGAAAAGAAGCAGGAGCTGCCTGGCGGCCCACGCGATCCCGACTTCAATCCCTTCCTGCCGCCGGATCCGGCGCTGACGGTCGGGCCCCTCGGCGAAGAACACGTCGCCATCCTGAACAAGTACCCAGTGAGCGAACGCCATCTGGTGCTCGCACGCAAGGCGTTTGCCGAACAGGTCGAGCCGCTTGAGCTCAGCGACTTCCGGGCCATGGCGCAGATCTTGTCGGAATGCGGAGGCGTGGGTTTTCACAACGGCGGTGCGCCGGCCGGCGCCAGCCAGCGGCACAAACACGTTCAGTGGATTCCCGCCACGTCAGACAACCCGGGCCTGGGCATGTATCGCCCGGTGCTGGACCCCGACGTGCGTGAACACACGGTGTTCATTCACCTGCAGCTGCCCCTGCGGCATTGCTTCGTGCGCGTCATGGCCGGTCGGGGCCAGGATCCGGATCTCGCCGCCCGCAGCCTGCTGCGGGGCTATCAGCGCGCCCTGGAAACCATGGGCCTGGAACCGGACGCGAACGGCCATCTTCCGCCTTCCAATCTGCTGGTGGAAGATGGGTGGATGTTGCTCGTGCCCCGCAGCCGGGAACACTACGAAGGCGTCTCATTGAACGCGCTGTCCTTCGGCGGGGTCTTCTACGTGCGCGACGCAGCGCAGCTGGATGCCATGCGCCGGGTGGGGCCCCTGCAAGCGCTGGCGGCGGTCGGCTACCCCGTATGAGTGGCGGAGGTTAGCGGGCATGCTGCGTTGGTTGTTGGGGAAGGGCGCCAGGCCGGCCCGTGTGGAGCGCGAGCGGGCGGCCATCGATGCCGGTTTGTGGCAGGAAGTGATGGGGCGCTACCCCTTTCTGCAGGGCCTCAGCGCAGAAGAGGAAGAGGCGCTGCGCCAATGCAGCGCATGGTTGCTGGCGAGCAAGGCCTACAGCGGCGTACAGGGGCTGGAAGTGACCGAAGACATCCGGCTTTCCATTGCCGTGCAGGCGGCGTTGCCCGTCATGCATCTGGATCCCCGGCTGTATGAGGGCTGGACGGAAATCATCGTCTATCCCGGGGGCTTCCTGATTCCCCGCAACGAGGTCGATGAAAGCGGCGTGGTGCACGAATACGTGGAGGAAGCGGCGGGCGAAGCCTGGGAAGGCGGCCCGCTGATTCTTTCCTGGGACGACTGCGGCCCCGGCCAGCGCGATGACGTCAACGTCGTCATCCACGAGTTCGCCCACAAGCTCGATCTGTACCACGGCGAAGCGGACGGCATGCCGTGGCTTGGGCTGCACGGGCGGCAACTGTCCGCCGCCCGGTGGCAGCAGGTGCTGGCCACAACCTATGACGATTTCTGCCTGCGTCTGGATCAGGTTGAAGCGGCGATTCCGCCCGATGTCGATCCGGAATCCGAGGCGGCGGAGCCCTGGTATGCGACGCTGCCGCTGGACCCCTATGCCGCCACCGACGCGGCCGAGTTCTTCGCCGTGAGTTCGGAGGCCTTCTTCGTCAACCCCGCGCCGCTGGGGGCCTGCTACCCGGAGTGGTATGAGCTGCTTGCCCGGTACTACCGGCAGGACCCGCTGCAGCGCCTTTCAGCCTGTCAGTGCCAATTGCGCAGCATCACGTAAAGCGCCGTCCCGCCCACAATGCTCAGTAGCGGGTTGCGCGTGCGCCATTGCAGCCCGGCGGTCACGGCAATGGCCAGCAGCTCGGGCCAGGGGCCCGTGGGGTGTTCGCGTGCCGAGGCACTGGCCGAATGCACCAGCAGCAGCGTCATGATGGCCAGCGGCAGGAAGCGACCCAGATGCTGTACCACGGCCGAGCGGCGTAGCAGGCGGGCGCTGAGAAAGGGCAGGGCACGCAGGGCGAAGGTCACCACCCCCATGGCTCCGATGGCGGCCAGCAGATAGCCGGTGTCGTTCATGTCAGCGGTCCTCCCACTTGAAGGCGAATACACCGGTCAGAATGCTCAGCACAATGGCGAGCACCAGGGCATGGTCGGGAATCAGCACGGTTGCCAGGGCGTAGGAAATCAGGGCGGTCCACAGCGGCAGGGCGCTCTGACGTGCGCGCCACTGTTCCACGGTCAGCACGGCGAACAGGGAACACAGCACGAAATCGAGCCCATCCAGCGGCACCCGGGCCTGAGCGCCGATGATGGCGCCCAGGAGCGAGCCGGCCACCCACCACCCCTGGTTGAGCAGTGCGAGCAACGCCATGCGTTGGGGCGGCGTGTCGCGGGGCAGGGTGGTCAGCACCGAGTAGGTTTCGTCCGTCAGTGCGAAGGCGGTATACCAGCGCAGCAGCCTGCCCTTGGGGAAAGTCTCCAGCAGGGAAAGCCCATAAAAGACATGGCGCAGATTGACCAGCAGTGTGGCCAGGGCAATGGCACTGATGGGCATGCCCGTGGCCAGCATGGGAATCATCATGTATTGCGCCGCACCGGCATAGATCACCAGACTGGCGATCAGCGCCATGACCCAGCTTGCGCCGGCCTGGACAAACAGAAACCCGAAGACCATTCCCAGCGGGATATAGCCCATGGCCACCGGGGCGGTCAGGCTGAATAGGGAGAGCGACGCGGGAGATGCGTCCGATACGTGCTGCTGCGTGGACATAACCAGGAGGAAAGCGGGAAAAACACACAGCCCGCACCGGTTTCCCGGGGCGGGCAGGCCTCATGATAACGCAGCCTGTCGTGAGCCGTCTTCAGCAGGGGCTCAGGGGGGCGCGTGCGAACGCCCTTGCGCGTCAGTCACCGTGATGACTACACGCCGACGACGCGGTTGCGCGAAGTCTTCTTGGCCTCGTAGAGGCGGTTGTCGGCTCGCATGGTGGCCTGCAGGAAGGTTTCGTCGGGGTAGAAGGAGGCGACGCCGATACTGACGGTATAGCGTACGGGTTCCCCGTCATAGTCGTTCAGGACACTGACTTCGGTCTGTGCCCGAATGTTTTCCGCAATGGCCAGGGCGGCGTCCTTGTCGGTGTCCATCAGGACGGCCACGAACTCTTCTCCGCCATAGCGGCAGGCCAGGTCAGCCGGGCGTAGCGAACGTCGCAGAACGCCCGCAAAATGGCGCAGGATGTCGTCGCCAAAGGCATGACCATGGGTGTCATTGATGCGCTTGAAGTGATCGAGGTCCATGATGAGCAGCGCACGCCGGGCGTCGGGATCGTTCAGCGCGAACTGTTCCATGGCCTGCAGAAGGGCGCCCCGGTTCAGCAGCCCCGTGAGCGGGTCGTGAGTGGCTTCCCGGTAGAGGCGCAGCATCAGGGCGAGCTGGAAGTAATTGGCCGTGATGGAAATGACCAGCAGGGCGGCCAACAGCCAGACAGCCTGCAGGCCGGCCAGGGTGAACAGCGCGCCGGTGGCGTACAGGGCCCAGGCCTCCAGCAGGATGATGGCCAAGCCCAGTGCCGCCGATTCCAACAGCGTGAAGGGAAAGATGGCGAGCATGGCCACCAGCATGTACGGAATGAAGCTGTAGCCCACCAGCGACGCGGCACCGCCGTCGCCGGTCAGTGTCGACATGATGATGGCATAGAACACGGCCGGTGTGGAAAGCAGCGTGCCGGCCGCGAGCCTGGACAGTTGGAGCCGGGCTTTGCTGCGCTGCGCCACCAGAACCGTGATGGCCAGGATGGCCAGCATGACGACGCGGGCGGTCAGGGCCACGGCACGGGTTTCTTCGGGCAATACGAACCAATCGATCAGGCTCCAGAATGGCAGCAGAACGAGGAAGATCGCACCCACCACCATCACGCGATTGCGCAGGAAATCCCCGCGCGAGAACGCAAAGTCGCGGGAATGTCGGCGGCTTGAGAGCGTGTCGTGCAATGAGCTGATGGTCATTTGGGTTAACGCCTCGACACCGGATTTCGGGTTCTGTAAATCGGTCTGAGTCATGGTTATCCGGAGTTTCGCAAGCCGGCTGCGATGCCGTTGATCGTCATGTGAATGGCACGTTGACTGCGGCTTTCCGCATCGTTGCCGGTGAAGTCGACCGGCCCGCGCTTGCGGTGACGGCGCAAAAGTTCCACCTGCAGGTGATTGAGCGGGTCAATATAGGCGAAGCGCTCCAGCAGGGCAGCCGCCAGCTGCGGGTCGTGTTCCAGAAGGTCGTGGCCGGAGACCTGACGGAACATCTCGAGTGTGGTGTGGAACTCGGCCTCAAGGCGGGCAAAAATGCGTTCGCGCAGACGCTTGTCGGCCACCAGCCCCGCGTAGCGACGGGCAATGGTGAGGTCCGTCTTTGCCAGAACCTGTTCCATATTGGACAGCAGCGTGCGGAAAAAAGGCCATTCTCCGGCCATTTCCTGCAGCTGCGCCAGACGGGCTTCGGGCTGTGAAGGTGCACCGTCACAGCCTTGCTCGACATACTGCTTGAGCGCCGTGCCCACCCCGTACCAGCCCGTCAGCATCAAGCGGCATTGCGCCCAGGAAAAGCCCCAGGGAATCGCCCGCAGGTCTTCGATGCGCTCGCTAGTCTTGCGTGCAGAGGGCCGGGAACCGATGTTCAGCTCGGCAATTTCACGAATCGGGGTGGCCGCGAAGAAGTATTCCGTGAAACCTTCCGTGCCGTACACCAGCTCGCGATACGCCGACTGCGCCTGTTCCGACATCCAGTTCATGGCACCCAGGTATTTCTCCAGGCGGGCGTTTTCGGCGCGGGCAGCTTCTGCGGCCGGTGTCAGGCTGGCGGCCAGGGTGGCCGCCACGATGTTTTCCAGGTGCCAGCGCCCGACTTCGGCGTCCTTGTACTTGCCCTGGATCACCTCGCCCTGTTCGGTCAGCCGGATCTGGCCGTTTACCGTGCCGGGGGGCTGGGCAATGATGGCCTCGAAGCTGGGGCCTCCGCCGCGGGCGACAGAACCGCCGCGCCCGTGGAAGAGGCGGAGCCGGACCCCGCGCTTCTGGAAGACCTCGACGAGTTCGCGTTCCGCGCAGTAGAGCGCCCAGTTGGAGGTGAGATAGCCGCCGTCCTTGTTGCTGTCGGAATAGCCGAGCATGACTTCCTGAATACCGCCCTGCGCGCCCCGGACCCGCGGCCTGACTTCCGGAAGGTCCAGCCACGCGGCCATGATGTCGGCAGCGCGTTCGAGGTCGGGAATGGTTTCGAACAGCGGCACGACCATCAGCCCGGCGGCCAGGCGTGATGCGCGTGTATCGGTGCTCCCGCCCGAGGGATTTTCGACGGTGCTGGCGAGCGGAGAGTCGGGGCGCAAGAGACCGGTTTCTTGCTGCAGCACCAGCATCTCGAGTAGGTCGCTGAGCGTTTCCGTATGCGAAATGATGGTCTGCTCGATGGCGCGCGGGCCGAAGCGTGCCCGGCAGCGGGCGGCCATCTGCAGGATGGCGAGCTCCTTGGTGGTCTCTTCCGAGTAGTTCAGCCAAGGGGAATACAGCGGCCGCGCCTGGGAGAGCTCACTGCGCAGCAATGCCACGCGGCCGGCCTCGTCGAGCTCGAGGTAGCGCACCGGTTTGCCGCCCACCTGCACGCCGGCTGCGGCAAACAGTTCGTCCAGCACCCGTTCATGCACATCGGAACTCTGACGGAGGTCCAGCGTGGCGAGATGGAAGCCGAAGACTCGAACGGCCTGGAGCAGCTCGCCCAGCCGAAGGTGGGCGATGGCATTGCCGTGGTGCGCCGCCAGGGAAGCGGCGATGATGTGGAGATCGGCCTCGAACTCGGAAGGATCGGCGTAAGGCTCGGCTTCATAGGTGGGCCGGGTGGCCAGTGCACGCCCGACAATCTGCTGTGCGGTCGCGGCCAGCCGGGCATAGATATGGATGCAGGCGCGCCGGTACGGTTCATCGATGCGGTGCAGGGAGGTGTCACGGCTTTCGGTCGACAGGGCTTCCAGCTCGGGGCTGACCTTGACCAGGGTCCGCGACATCGACAGCTCGGTGCCCAGCGCCTTGACCTCGTCCAGGTAATGGCGGAAGGCCCGCGTCGACTGGCGCAGCAGAGCCTGTTCCAGCGTGGTGGCATCGACATTGGGATTGCCGTCACGGTCGCCGCCGATCCAGCTGCCGGTGGTCAGGAAGGCGGGCAGCAAGGCCGGCCGCGCCTGCAGCGGGTCTTTTCCGTGCGCATCCAGCAGGGCGGCCAGTTCATGGTAGAGCCGTGGAATCGCCTTCAGAAATGTGTGTTCGTAATAGCCCAGCGCGTTGTCGATTTCATCCAGGACGGTCAGTTTCTGCTGCCGCAACATGCGCGTCTGCCACATGGTCGCCACCAGACCGGTGAGGCGGTGCAGGGTGAGCTGCCGTTCCCAGGGGGTGAGCGTGTCGTCGGTGACCAGCAGCTGACGGGCGATTTCCCGGTGCAGGTCCAGCGTGCTCTTGCGTTGCACTTCCGTCGGGTGCGCTGTGAGTACCGGCACGATGCGGGTGTCCTGGAGGGCCCGCAGGATCTTCCGGCTTCCCACACCCTTTCCCTTGAGGAAGAGCTGGGCCTCACGCAGGCTGCCGCGCATGGGCTGCGCGGCGTGGAGCTCGTACTCGCGCTGGCGCCGGTTCTGTTCCCGGTCTTCGGCAATATTGGAAAGGTGCAGAAAGTAGCCGAAGGCGCGGGCCACCAGGTTCACCTGTTCGTCGTCGAGGCGCCGGATGGCGCGCTCGAGCACCGGTTCCTGCGAGACATCGCCTTCGCGACGAAACTTCACGGCCGCGCGGCGCAACTTTTCGATGGTGTCGTAGATGGCCTTGCCGTCCGTTTTCCTGATGACTTCCCCGAGTGTCTTGCCGAGCAAACGGATGTCCTGCCGGAGGGCGCTATGTGGCGATGCGGAGGGCTGCTGAGTCACTGCGGTTCCTCTGTCGAACGGGGAAAGGGCGAAGCGGCTGTACGTTACAAAAGAAAACTTCTCTGATGAAGATTATCATTGTGTGCTGCGGGAATGCACAGGACAAGGGGTTGAGACATCGTGTTTTGTGTTTTCCCACCTCATTGTTTCCCTTGCAGAGAGAAAAATGCCGCAATATCGATCACGTACCTCCACGCATGGCCGCAATATGGCCGGGGCCCGTGCGCTTTGGCGCGCCACGGGCATGAACGACGACGACTTCAACAAGCCCATCATTGCCGTCGTCAACTCCTTCACCCAATTCGTGCCGGGTCACGTCCACCTCAAGGACCTGGGCCAGCTGGTGGCGCGCCAGATCGAAGCCGCAGGCGGTGTGGCCAAAGAATTCAACACAATTGCCATCGACGACGGCATCGCGATGGGGCACGGGGGGATGCTGTACTCGCTGCCCTCGCGCGAACTGATTGCCGATTCCGTGGAATACATGGTGAATGCCCACTGTGCCGACGCCATGGTGTGCATTTCCAACTGCGACAAGATCACACCGGGAATGTTGATGGCCGCGCTGCGCCTGAACATCCCCGTGGTGTTCGTATCGGGTGGACCCATGGAAGCGGGCAAGGTCTATGACCCCAACACACGCCGGGTGGTGCAGAAGCTGGACCTGGTCGACGCCATGATCAAGGCCGCCGACCCCAACGTCACCGACGCAGAAGCCGCCGAGGTGGAACGTTCCGCCTGCCCGACCTGTGGTTCCTGTTCCGGCATGTTCACCGCCAACTCCATGAACTGCCTGGCGGAAGCGCTGGGCCTGGCACTGCCGGGCAACGGCACGGTCGTGGCCACCCATGCCCGCCGTAAGACGCTGTTCGAGGAGGCCGGCAAGAAGATCGTCGAGCTGTGCCGCCGCTATTACGAGCAGGACGACGAATCTGTCCTGCCCCGCAGCATTGCCAATTTCAAGGCCTTTGAAAACGCCATGACGCTGGATATCGCCATGGGCGGTTCCACCAACACGGTGCTGCACCTGCTGGCTGCTGCACAGGAAGCGGGCGTCGACTTCACCATGTCCGACATCGATCGTCTGTCGCGCCGTGTGCCGTGTCTGAGCAAGCTGGCGCCGGCCACCGACAAATATCACATCGAGGACGTCCACCGCGCCGGCGGGATCCTCGGCATCATGGCCGAGCTGGCCCGCGCCGAGCTGCTGCACCTGGACGTGGGCAACATTGCCTGCGGCACGCTGGGCAAGGCCATCGAGACCTGGGACATCATGAACCCCGCGGTGTCCGAGGAAGTGAAGCAGTTCTACAAGGTCGCGCCGGGCAATGTGCGCAGCAAGGAAGCCTTCAGCCAGAACACCTATTACGCAGAACTGGACACCGACCGCCAGAACGGCTGCATCCGCTCGGTCGAGCACGCCTATTCCAGGGATGGCGGCCTGGCGGTGCTGTACGGCAACCTGGCCGTGAACGGTTGCATCGTGAAGACGGCGGGCGTGGACGAGCGCATTCTGACCTTCACCGGCAAGGCGTGTGTCTTCGAAAGCCAGGAAGATGCGGTGGACGGCATTCTGGGTGACAAGGTGAAGGCAGGTGACGTCGTCATCATTCGCTACGAAGGCCCCAAGGGCGGCCCGGGCATGCAGGAAATGCTTTACCCGACCTCCTACCTCAAGTCCAAGGGCCTGGGCGCATCGTCGGCGCTGCTGACCGACGGTCGCTTTTCCGGCGGTTCGTCCGGCCTGGTGATCGGCCATGCTTCGCCGGAAGCGGCTGAAGGCGGCAACATCGCGCTGGTGCGTGATGGCGACACCATCGAGATCGACATCCCGAACCGTCGCATCCATCTGGCCATCAGCGATGAAGCGCTCGCTGAGCGCCGCGCTGAAATGGAGGCCCGTGGCGACCGCGCCTGGCAGCCGGAAAACCGTCAGCGCGTGGTGTCCCAGGCGCTGCGCGCTTATGCGGCGCTGGCCACGTCGGCAGACCGCGGTGCAGTGCGCGACCTTTCGCAGCTGCGCGGTCCTGCCTCGGCAGCCACCGCCCAGCGCGATTCCGCCGCTGCCGCTGCGGAGTGAAGGCGCTGTTGAAGTAATGCCTGAAGCACGAAAGGCCCGACGTTCTGCTGAGCGTCGGGCCTTTTTCAATCACCCGTGGTCAGAGACCACGGTGGTTCGGGAAGGCGCGGATCAAGCCCCGCCCGAACAGCGCACCACCGTGCCGGTCAGGTAAGACGCAGCGGGCGAGAGCAGCCAGGTGATGGTTTCGGCGATTTCCTCGGGCTGGGCGAGGCGGCCCATCGGGATGCGGGGTGCCACGCGCAGTGGCCGATCGGGTTCGCCTGCCGTGGCGTGGATGTCGGTCAGGGTGGAACCCGGTGCGACCGCGCACACGCGGATGCCTTCTTCGGCGACCTCGCGGGCCAGGCCGATCGTGAAGGTTTCCACTGCAGCCTTGCTGGCGGCATAGTGCACATACTCTTGCGGGCTGCCGGTGGAGGCGGCGACGGATGAGACGTTGACGATGACGCCGGGAATGCTGTGCTTGCGGAAGCGTTCGATCGCCTGACGGCAGGCTTCCATGGTGCCGAACACATTCACCCGGAACACCTCTTCGATCGTCTCGCTGGTGGTGCGGGAAAACGGGCCGATGGGCCCGGTGATGCCGCTGTTGTTCACCAGTGCCGTGATGTTGCCGAGCTGTTCCTCCGCCTGGCAGAACATCCTGGAGACGTCTTCCAGATTGGCGACATCGCCCTGCACGGTGACGGCACGGCGCCCCCGACGGCGCACGGCTTCTGCGACCTGCTGAGCGGCGGCTTCGTTCTTGACGTAGCCGATCGCCACGTCGAACCCATCGCGTGCGGCCAGCGTGGCCGCAGCAGCGCCGATTCCGCGGCTGGCTCCCGTGATCAGGACTACAGGCGTGGTGTTTGCCATAGAACCTCCCGGAGAAATTAAGCTTTTCTCCCATTATGACGCATGTCCTGCCTCCGGCCCAGCCCGAAGCAGAAGGGGTCAGCCAGCGTAGAACATCGATTTGGCCAGCAACACGATCAGCACCACGTGGATGAAGACGCTGATGTGAATCCGTTGGGAGGCGCGCGAGCGCAGCCGACCCAGGCGGTGCAATGCCATGGCGGTGAGGAAATGCCCGAATACGCTCAGCGCCAGAAGGATCTTGAGTGCCAGCAACATGCCGAAGTGGCTGGAGAAGGGGTTTGCCAGCGCCATCCGGTGGTACCAGGCCAACCCGAAACCGGCGCCGAAGAGCAGGAGCAGCACCCATGGCATGATGGCGCGCGCACGCTGCCCGAGCGCCGCTTCCACACTGCGCATCGCTTCTTTGGGCACATGCTTGCGAATGCCCTCCAGCATGAGGACTTCGAAGAAGACGGTGCCGACGAACAGGAGGGCGGCGAACAGGTGAACAATGAGAAGCAGCGGATAGGGCATGGTGCACCGACCTTTTTTCCGATGAATGATCGCACGTTTCCGGTCTCAAGAACCTTGATGTGTCTTAACATTCAATCAGGCAACCCTGGGCCGCGCCGCAGCCGGCGGGCGCCCATCCAAAGGAGATCAGGTCATGAGCATTCCCCGACGCAGGCGCTCTGCAAACATCGTCGAGGGCGCGGAGCGGGCACCCAATCGTTCCATGTACTTCGCCCTGGGTTACACCGATGCCGATTTCTCCAAACCCATGGTGGGCATCGCCAACGGCCACAGCACCATCACCCCGTGCAACAGCGGGCTGCAGAAACTGGCCGACGCGGCCATCGATGCCATTCGCGAAGCCGGCGGCAACCCGCAGGTTTTCGGCACGCCAACCATCTCGGACGGCATGTCCATGGGCACCGAGGGCATGAAGTATTCCCTGGTCTCCCGCGAGGTCATTGCCGACTGCGTGGAAACCTGTGTCCAGGGCCAGTGGATGGACGGCGTGCTGGTGATTGGCGGCTGCGACAAGAACATGCCGGGTGGCATGATGGGCATTTTGCGGGCAAACGTGCCGGCCATCTATGTATACGGGGGCACCATCATGCCCGGCCGCCTCAACGGCAAGGATCTCAACATCGTCAGCGTTTTCGAGGCGGTGGGCGAGCATGCGGCCGGGCGTCTGGACGCCGCGGGCCTCAAAGACATCGAGCGGCACGCCATCCCCGGTCCGGGTTCCTGTGGCGGCATGTATTCCGCCAACACCATGAGCGCTGCCTTCGAGGCCATGGGCATGAGCCTTCCCTATTCCTCGAGCATGGCGAACATTCACGAAGAAAAGGTCCGGTCGGCGGCCGAGTCGGGCCGTGTGCTGCTACAGGCGATCGAGCAAGATCTCAAACCGCGCGACATCATCACGCGCGAGGCCATCGAGAATGCCACCGCCGTGATCATGGCGCTGGGCGGTTCGACCAATGCGGTGCTTCACCTGCTGGCAATCGCCCACGCGGCGGAAGTGGAATGGCATATCGACGATTTCGAGCGCGTGCGCCGGAAAGTGCCGGTCATCTGCGACCTCAAGCCCAGCGGCCGCTACCTGACGGTCGATTTCCACCAGGCGGGCGGGGTGCCCCAGGTCATGAAATTGCTGCTGGATGCCGGTCTGCTGCATGGCGACTGCATGACCATCACGGGCAAGACCATCGGCGAAACCCTGCAGGGCATCTCCTCCATCCCGCCCGACGGGCAGGATGTCATTCGACCGCTGGACAAGGCCCTCTACGCCGAGGGGCATCTGGCCATTCTCAAGGGGAATCTGGCACCGGAAGGGTCGGTCGCCAAGATCACCGGCCTCAAGAATCCGGTCATGTCCGGCCCGGCGCGTGTCTTCGATGACGAACAGTCGGCCCTCAAGGCCATTCTGGACGGGCGCATCAGGGCCGGTGACATCATGGTGCTGCGCTACCTGGGGCCCAAGGGCGGCCCCGGCATGCCGGAAATGCTGGCGCCCACCAGTGCGCTGATTGGCGCGGGCCTGGGCGATTCCGTCGGCCTTATCACCGATGGGCGCTTTTCGGGCGGGACCTGGGGCATGGTGGTGGGCCACGTGGCGCCGGAAGCGGCGGAAGGGGGCTGCATTGCCCTGGTCCGGGAAGGCGACCGCATCACCATCGACGCGCATCGTCAGGCGCTGGAATTGCATGTCGACGACGCCGAGCTTGCCCGTCGGCGCGCGGCCTGGTCAGCGCCCCCTCCGCGCTACACCCGCGGGGTCCAGGCCAAATTCGCCTTCAATGTGTCCAACGCCAGCACGGGTGCGGTGCTGGACCGGTTCTAACTTGTCTTGGGAAATCAACGTGGCAACACCTGAACAACGCGCATTGCAGCGCGACATCATTGAACAGCTCCAAGTCGGCACGAGCTTCGATGCGGCCGCAGAGATCGAGCATCGCACGGAGTTTCTGGCAAATTACCTGCAGGCTTCCGGCATGCGTACGCTGGTGCTGGGGATCAGCGGCGGAGTGGATTCGCTCGTCGGCGGTTGCCTGTCGCAGCGGGCCGTGGAGCGCTGCCGCGCAAGGGGCTACGAGGCCACCTTCGTGGCCATGCGCCTGCCGTACGGCGAACAGCGCGACGAATCCGACGCGCAGATGAGTCTCAAGGTCATCCAGCCTGACGAAACGCTGGTCGTCGATGTGAAGCCGGCCAGTGATGCCATGATGGACAGCTGTGTGGGCGCAGGCCTGGGGTTTCGCGACGATGCCCAGAGGGATTTCGTGCTGGGCAATATCAAGGCGCGTCAGCGCATGATCGCACAGTTCACGGTGGCCGGGGCGCGCCAGGGGTTGGTGGTCGGCACCGACCATGCGGCCGAGGCGCTGATGGGCTTCTTCACCAAATTTGGCGACGGTGCGGCTGACGTCACCCCGCTGACGGGGCTGAACAAACGTCGGGTGCGCGCCCTGGCGCAAGCTATGGGAGCGCCCGATGAACAGGTGAACAAGGTGCCAACGGCCGACCTGGAATCCCTGAGCCCGCTCAAGCCGGACGAGGTCGCCATGGGCGTCAGCTACACCGAAATCGACGATTTTCTCGAGGGCAAGGAGGTGTCGGAGCACGCCTATCAGGTGATTCTCTCGACCTTCCGCCGCACGGCTCACAAACGCGCCATGCCCGCGTCCCCGCCACCGCGCCAGGCCTGAAGTTCTGCCGAAAAAGAAACGCCCCGAAGGCAGGGCCTTGGGGGCGTGGGGGGCTGGCCTGAGGCCTGCCGGGGCTTCAGGCCCCGAGGCGGCGCCGCTTACATGCGCGAGGGGCGCGGTGTGGTGGGCGAGCTGGCCGGCAGCGTGGGGTAGGTCACCACGGGCTGTTCACCGGTGAGGGTGTGCAGGAAGGCGGTGATGGCCTTCACTTCCTCATCGTTCAGCTCGGTGCCCAGCTGACTGGTGCCCATGAGCTGCACGGCTTCTTCCAGACTCCAGACTTCGCCGCTGTGGAAGTAGGGTGCCGTCAGTGCCACGTTGCGCAGGGGAGCTGCACGGAAGACGTATTCGTCAGATGCCGTCTTGGTGACATCGAAACGGCCGCGGTCCCCTTCAGGCAGCACATCTGCACCCGGACGCTTCACCAGGCCGAAGGGGTAGTAGTTCTGGCCACCGAAGTTCACGCCGGAGTGGCAGGCAATGCAGCCCTTGTCGATGAAGGTGCGCAGACCGGTGAGTTCCTGCTTGTTGAGGCTGTCCTTGCCCAGCAGGAACTGGTCCATGCGGGAGTTCGGGGTGACCAGGGTCGATTCGAAGGCTTCCAGCGCCTTGGCCATGTTGTCGAAGTTCACAGGCTCTTTTTCCTGCGGGAAGGCGGCAGCGAACTTCTCGACATAGGCGGGAATGCTGCGCAGCGTTTCTTCGACGAGATCGGGCGTGGCGTTCATTTCGACGCTGGCCTGAACCGGGCCCTTGGCCTGCTCCGCCAGGTCGGCCGCGCGGCCGTCCCAGAACTGGGCGGCGTTGAAGACGGCGTTCAGCACAGTGGGCGAGTTGCGGGGGCCGTGTTGCCAGCCATGACCAACGGACGTGGGGATGTTGTCGGCGCCGCCCGTGCCCACGCTGTGGCAGGTGTTACAGGTGATGATGTGGCTCTTCGAGAGGCGCGGTTCGAACCATAACCATTGACCGAGCTCGATCTGCTCGGGCGTCAGGCCCTTTTCCTTGATGACGACGTCGGCCGTCGGAATGGGTTTGAACAGGTTGTTGGCCAAGGTGCGCAGTTCTTCGACATTGATATCGGCGGCCATGGCGGGCGAGCTCAGCGCGAAGGCCGAGAGAACGGCAGCGGTCAGGCGTTTATACATAATGCATACCCCTATGTGTGAGAAGGTTATTCGCTTTCTAGTTATAGGTATATCTCAACATGTTGCTGACACCTTGCCTTTGACAGGAATCAAGAGCAGGGAAGTCGTCACAATAATGTTACAAAGTATCTCATTTCACAACTAGGGTATTCAAAAAATCAGCGCCTGCCTAGAGTGAGTCGGATTTCTGCCGCGTCAGCCCCGCTGCGCGTGGTAGTGCGAAATTTGTAACAGGGCGTGTCGTGCGCTCTGTTCCCGAATCGACACGCGGTCGCCTTCGAAACGGCAGGTGGCGGAGAATATCGCCACGCCTTCCGGGACACTGTTTGAACGGAATGCCCAGGCAAAGCACTGGGTGCCGGCCGGCAGCTCATCGTCGCTGTCATCCGCCAGGCCGGTATTCGAGATCGCCACGTTGGCACGGCTCCGTTTGAGTGCACCCAGGGCCATTTCTCGCGCCACCGGTTCACTCGTGAGGTTGTTGCGCAGGATGGTCAGTTCATTCACGCCCAGGCAGCGCTGCTTGGCCTGAACTGAATACGTGACGAAGGCACAATCCAGCAACTGGCCGGCGCCGGGAATGTCTGCCAGTGTCGCGGCGATTAGTCCGGAGGTGCAGGACTCCGCGGTCACCAGCAGCAGGCGGTGTTCACGCATGTAATCGGCCACTTCTTCAATCGTTTTCATGATGTGCTCCTGCTCAGTCTGGGGGCTACGTCAAGCAAGTGGCGCGCCGCTTGCCGATCAGGCGCAGCGAGCCTCCGGGCGCAGAAGGAATTCGTGACGTCCTCGGTGAATTCACTTGTGGCTTGACAGCGTCATTTGGATGACACTTCAACTTTCAGAGGAGGGAGCATTCAGAATGGATACTTTTGGGACGCAGCAGAACGACGCAACGACACTCGGCGCAGGGCAGGCCCCGGCGTGGGTGCGGCACGCGGGATTGAAGCAATGGGTGGCCGAGATCGCGCGCCTGACCGAGCCTGACGCCGTTCACTGGTGTGATGGCTCGCAAGAAGAGTCTGACCGGCTCTGCGAGCAGATGGAGGCCGCCGGCACCTTGCGGCGTCTCAACCCGGAAAAGCGTCCCAATTCCTGGCTGGCCTGGTCCGACCCCGACGATGTCGCGCGCGTGGAAGACCGAACCTTCATCTGCAGCGAACGTCGCGAGGACGCCGGCCCCACCAACAATTGGGTGGCACCGGAAGCGATGCGCACCACGCTGGCCGGTCTGTTCGAGGGCTGCATGCGCGGTCGCACTCTATATGTGGTGCCGTTTTCCATGGGCCCGCTGGGCTCCCCGATCGCGCAGATTGGGGTCGAGCTGACGGATTCCCCGTATGTGGCGGTGAACATGCGGCTCATGACACGCATGGGGCGCGCGGTGTACGACATTCTCGGCGATCAGGGGTTCTTCGTGCCATGTGTGCATTCGGTGGGCAAGCCGCTCGCACCGGGCGAAGCCGATGTCGCCTGGCCGTGCAATCCCATCAAGTACATTGTCCATTACCCCGAAAGCCGCGAGATCTGGTCCTTCGGCTCCGGTTATGGTGGCAACGCGCTGCTGGGGAAGAAATGTCTGGCGCTGCGCATCGCCTCGACCATGGGGCGCGACGAAGGTTGGCTGGCGGAACACATGCTGATCCTCGGGGTGACCTCGCCCGATGGCAGGAAGAAGCACGTGGCGGCGGCCTTTCCTTCGGCCTGCGGGAAGACCAATTTCGCCATGCTGATTCCGCCGCCGGCCATGAAAGGCTGGACCGTCACCACTATTGGCGACGACATCGCCTGGATCAAGCCGGGTGACGACGGAAAACTCCAGGCCATCAATCCGGAGGCGGGTTATTTCGGTGTGGCGCCGGGCACCGGCTATGACACGAATCCCAATTGCATGGCTGCCTTGCGCGAGAACGTCATTTTCACGAACGTGGCGCTCACTGACGATGGCGATGTCTGGTGGGAGGGCATGGGGCCGGAGCCCGAGCACTGCCTGGATTGGCAGGGGCAGGAATGGTACCCCGGTTGCGGGCGCAAGGCGGCCCACCCGAATGCCCGCTTCACCGTGGCGGCCAGCCAGAACCCGGCGATCGACCCGGCCTGGGATGACCCTTCCGGTGTGCCCATCGACGCCTTTGTCTTTGGCGGGCGTCGATCCGATACCGTCCCTCTGGTCACGGAAGCGCGCGACTGGGTGGAAGGCATTTACATGGCCGCCACCATGGGTTCACAAACCACCGCCGCGGCAGCCGGGGCACAGGGCATCGTGCGGCGTGACCCCTTCGCCATGTTGCCCTTCTGCGGCTATGACATGAAGCAGTATTTCGGCCATTGGCTGGCCCTGGGGGAACGGCTTGCTGCCGCCGGTGCCACGCTGCCGCCGATCTATTGTGTGAACTGGTTCCAGAAAGATGACTCGGGCCGCTTCCTGTGGCCGGGGTTTGGCGAGAACATGCGTGTGCTGGAGTGGATGGTCCGGCGTATCGAAGGGCAGGCCCGGGGTCGGGACAGCCTGTTCGGCATCGTGCCTGAATATGAGGATCTGAACTGGGAAGGGCTCGCTTTCGCGCCCGCCGATTTCGACCGCATCACGCAGATCGACTCGGCCGTGTGGCGTGAGGAGCTCGACTCCCACGCCCAGTGGTTCCGCCAACTGGGCAGCCCGCTACCCGAGGCATTGCTTTCCGTGCATGTCCGGCTGGGTGCTGCCCTGGCTGAACCGAACTGAAATTTTTCACCGTCAAACAGGAGCACGTCATGAGCAACCATGTCTACAAGAGCATCGAGCTGACCGGTTCGTCCACCATCAGCATTGAAGATGCGATCAGTCGGGCCATCGAGCGCGCCAGCGAGACGGTGCGCAACATCAGTTGGTTTGAGGTGATCGAAACGCGGGGTCATGTCCAGGACGGGAAGGTTGCCCACTGGCAGGTGAGCCTGAAGGTGGGCTTCACCCTGGAAGATTGACCCCGCGGCGCGCCTTGCTTATTCCGCGCTCAGGCTGCCGTCGTGCATCCAGCGAGCATGCTGCGGGGCGCGCTTGGTCTCCGCCCACTCATTGAGCATGTCCCACTTCACTTCGTCCAGTTTGCGGTGCATCTCGGGTGTGCCGCAGTTGCAGGCCAGTTCCAGGCGATGACCGGAGGGGTCGAAGAAATAGATTGACTTGAAGATGGTGTGGTCCGTCGGGCCCACCACCTTGATGCCGTCAGCCTCCAGTTTGGCCTTGGTCTCCATGAGTGCTTCCATGGAATCGACCTCGAAGGCGATGTGCTGAGTCCACGCCGGGGTGTTCGGGTCGCGCCCCATTTCCGGCTTGGTGGGCAGTTCGAAAAAGGCCAGCACGTTCCCGTTGCCGGCATCCAGAAAGATGTGCATGTAGGGGTCCGGCTCTTTGGTCGAGGGGACTTCATTCTCGGCAATGGCAAGGATGAAATCCATGTTCAGATACTTGCCATACCACTCCACGGTCTGCTTGGCGTCCTTGCAGCGATAGGCAACATGGTGAATGCGCTGGATCTTCATGCGGTCTCCTCAAAATCAAAATGGTGTGAAAGCCGCCGCTGATGCGGATTGAGGCCCCCACTGGTTCATGTGTCAATTAGACGACGAGATGATTTATCATTCAAACAGTATTTATTGATCAATTTATATGATGGTCTTATGAATGTGACGCTGCGCCAGCTCCGGGCCTTCGTGGCGGTCGCCCGTACGGAAAGCTTCACTCTGGCAGCGGAAAGCCTGTTCATCACACAATCTGCGCTGAGCGGTCTGATTCGCGATCTCGAACAGGCGATTGGGCTGCGCGTGGTGGACCGCAGCACTCGTCGCACCAGCCTGTCCGACGTCGGTCGCGACCTGTATCCGCTGGTGGAGAAAATACTCAACGACCTCGACCGGGTCATGGACGAGGTGGCCCAGCGCCAGGCACTCAAGACGGGCGTGGTGCGTGTGGCGGCGCCGCAGCTCATGGCGTCCACACTGCTGCCTGAAATCGTGGCGGCCTATGCCGTCCAGCGGCCTGCGATTCGTGTCGAACTGGTGGACTGCGCGGTGGAAAGTGTCATGTCGCGCGTATTTTCCGGGGAAGTCGATTTTGGCATCGGGCCGGAGCGGGACCCGAACTCCGACATCACGGCCACGACCCTGTTCGAGGGCCCCCTCCGTGTGGTGTTTCCCAAGGGACACCCCCTGGAGGCGCTGGAGTTCATCCGTTGGCGTGACCTGCTTTCCTACCCGATCACCACGCTGCAGGGGCAGTTCACCAAGCGGCTAGCCCTGGACCTGCGTGCGGCGCTGCGCGATGTGACCCTGTCTCCCGCGCATGAGGTCAGCTTTCTGTCCACCGCCCTGGCCATGGTGAATGCGGGCATGGGCATCACTGTCTGTGCCAGCTACGCGGCCTCGCTGGTGGCGCTGTACGGCCTCGAGCTGCGGCCCGTGCATGAGCCCGAGGTGTTCCGCAGCTTCTATGTGTTCACTCGCCAGGGGCGCTCGTTGTCGCCTGCGGCGGATGATTTTCGCCGCTTTGTCTTCGAATACATCGGGGAACGACCGCTGCTCGGGCGGCCGCAGGCGTCGGTCTCGGCGTCGCCGGACACCTAGCCGTTCAGAGCGCACGTTCCGCCACGGTCTGGCCAGCCGTCTCGAGCAGCCATTCACGGAATACCGTCAGCGCGGGGTGGCGGCTGTGACGCTCGGGGCTGCATAGCATGTAGCCGTGCTGCAGCTGGACCGGCAAGTCGAAGGGTACGGCCACGCGGCCGCTGTCGATTTCTTCCTGCACCAGACAGCGCTGCAGCACCGCCAGGCCGATGTCGGCCATCACGGCACGCACGATGATGGACACCTGGTCCATGCGAGGCCCCTCCGGGGGGCCGGCCAGGACGCCGACCGCACGAAACCAGTTGGCCCAGTTCTCCGGCGCGTTGGCATGGCGGATCAGCGGTTCATTGAGCAGCTCGGCGGGTGTCTTCCACCGCCCCTCGGCCCGACGCTGGCGCAGACGTTCGGGATGACAGATGACCACCACTTCCCGGCCGATGATGTAGTCGCTGCGCCAGCCGGGGCGCTCGCCCGGGATCCCGGCCAGAATGGCAGCATGAGGCCCGTCTCCGGAGAAATCTTCATTGCGCCGATAGGGGCAGAATTCCACCCGTATATCGGAGTGCCGCCGGTGGAAATCCGGCAGGCGGGGAATCAGCCAGACACTGGCCAGCGTGGGGACCACGGCCAGCCTGAGCGTGTTACCGATGACGGGTACGCGAAGTTCGCGCGAAACCTGCTCGATCTGATCCAGCGCGGGCGCCGTGCCCTCGAGCAGCCGCTGTCCGGCCGCGGTGAGCGTGAGGCCGGTGGGCGTGCGCACCACCAGGGTCATGCCCAAGTGGCTTTCCAGACGAGAAACAGCGCGGCTGACGGCACCTTGCGTGACGCAGAGCTGGTCGGCCGCGCGCGTGAAGCTGCCAAGACGAACGGCCGTGACGAAGGCGTGCAGTTCGGACATGGAGGGCGAATGAATCTTCATCGTGCGCGACACCACTGAGAGTTGCCATGGCCATGACCAAAGGTCATGCCCGGGTGCAATATAGTCGTTTGTCGCCCCCCGGTAAATTGCTGATACTGCCCTTCACCCAAGGAATGCCGGCCCGCGCCGGGCGTTTGCAGGGGCAAGCGTCACGTCACGGGCCATGCAGGCATGACTATCAGGCACTACGTTGCTCGTCATTTCAAGGAGGCCTCAAATGTCTGTGATCACATCCAAGATCCTGCGCGGCGTTGCTGCCGGCGCGGCGACCGTCCTGTTCGGATTCACCGCGCCTGCCGCGGCTCAGGACAGCTATCCCAACGCCCCCATTCGTCTGGTGGTGCCGTTCGCACCCGGCGGGTCCACCGACCTGGTGGGCCGCATGATCGCGGAATACATTGGCAAGGGTCTGGGCCAATCCGTTGTGGTCGAGAACAAGGCCGGTGCGGGTGGCGCGCTGGGCGCCGAGTACATTGCCCGTTCCAAGCCTGACGGCTACACCCTGGGCATGGCTTCGGTCAGCACGCATGGCTCCAATCCGGCGATTTACCCCGACCTGAAATACGACGCACGCAAAGACTTCGAGCCCATTTCCAACGTCATGAGCGTGCCCAGCGTGTTCGCCGTGCATCCGGACGTTCCCGCCAAGACCATGCAGGAGTTCATCGCTCTGGCCAAGGCTGAACCCGGAAAGTACTCTTTTGCCTCGCCCGGTGTGGCATCACTGGGTCATGCCAATATCGAAAACTTCATGATGCTCTCGGGCATTGAACTGCTGCACGTGCCCTATCGGGGTGCAGGCCCCGCGCTGAACGATGCGCTGGCCGGGCAAGTGAACGCCATCACCGACAACCTCTCCTCCACCCTGCCACACCTCAAGGAAGGCCGTCTGCGTCCGCTGGCCGTGCTGGCTGCCGAGCGTTCCGAGCTGCTGCCCGACGTGCCGACCTATGCCGAACTCGGTTTCCCGGAAATGGGCACGGGCGGCTGGTTTGGTGTGGTGGCGCCTGCCGGCACGCCCAAGGAAGTGATCGAGAAGGTGAACGCGGTGATCCAGGAAGCCGCCAAGGATCCGGCCTTCCAGGAGCGTGCTCGCAACCTGGGCGGCACGATCCGCGTCGGTACGCCTGAGGATTTCGCCAAGGATATCGAGTCGGCCATCGAACGCTACACCCGCGTGGCCAAGGCAGCCAACATCACTCCGCAACGCTGATGACGGCGCCGAACGTGTCCCAAGTCCCTGCCGTGGTCCGCCACGACCCGGCAGGGCCGGTGATTCCCCTGGTCTGCGATTCGCCGCATAGCGGCGTCGCCTACCCGGAGGATTTCCGCCACGTTGTGCCCCTGGCCAGCCTGCGCCAGGGGGAAGACACCCATGTCGACGCCTTGTGGCTGGCGGCGCCGGCCGTGGGAGCGACCCTGATCGCCGCGACCTTCCCGCGCACGTACATTGACCCCAACCGTGATCTGGCCGACCTTGACCCGGATATGCTCGACGGCGAGTGGCCCGATCCGCTCGCCCCCGGGGTGAAGACGGGGCTGGGCAAGGGCCTGATCTGGTCCCGCATGGACCCGCAGACGCCGATCTACGATCGCAAGCTCAGCGTGGCTGAAGTGCGCAATCGGATCGACCAGTACTACCTGCCTTACCATCGCGCGCTGGAACAGGCAGTCAAGGAGCGCTACCGGCAGTTCGGCGCACTCTGGCACCTGAATCTGCATTCGATGCCCAACGACGCCTACGAACGGCTGGGCATTCAGTCCAACAAGCCGCTGGCGGATTTCGTCCTGGGTGACCGGGATGGCCTCACCTGCGAGCCGGCCTTTGTCGACCTGATTGGCCGGTTCCTGCGAGACAAGGGCTACACCGTGGCCTGCAACGACCCTTACAAAGGGGTGCAGCTGATCGAGCGGATCGGCAAGCCCGCGGAGAATCGCCATAGCCTGCAGGTGGAAATTCGCCGCCCGTTGTACATGAACGAGGTCACCCGTGAACCCAACGATGGCTTCGTCAGCCTGCAACGCGACCTGAGCGCCTTGCTGGATGTGGTGGCGGCTTATGTGAAGGAAAAAGCGGGCATCTGAAGCCCGCTTTGGGCGCCGCAGGCGGTTTGAACCGGCTGCGGCGTTCGAAATCGGATCAATTCAACCGGTTTCGCCGGTGCGCAGCACTTTATTCACCCTGAACCCCAACTGCGCCGCGTAGCGCAGCATGGTTTGCAGCGCCGCACGATTCGGCACGCGCTCGCGGCCGAGCATCCAAAGACAGCGGCGGTCGGGCGTGCCAACCATGGCATGCCGGTAATCGGGGTCGACATACAGCACCCAGTGGTCGCGCCACACGGAAGATGGCGCGGAAAGCCAGTCAGAACGGAAACGGATTTCAAGCTTGGCCGGGTCGACGGTGTCGAACCGCCGGGCGGGCCGCATTTCGGCGTCGGCCGTCAGCAGTTGGCAGTCTGGGTTCTCGCAGCGGAAATGGACGTGAAAGGTGTCGTCGTCCAGCAGGGTGTAGTCGGCAGTGACTTCACCCGTGCAGTCCATCTGATACCCGTTGGGCAGCCTTGCATACTCGTACCACAGGCCTGCGTAACGGCGCAGGTCGAGGTCGGGGTGCGTCAAAAGTTGTGATACCTGTCGTGTAGCCAGCAACTGCATGCGAACCTCCTGTCTCCTGTGGGCGGGATGGCAGGTTTCCACTGAAACCCCGTGCCCATCGGGTATTTTTTAGTCCATCAATCTGGTCATCTTCTGCTGCTTGATTCTGAATGGGATGAGGAAAACGATCGTGCCCGGTCCACACTGCGTGATGCGAAAACGGGTGGGGGCACGCTGCCCAAAAAGGGAACTGGTCAGTTTGAGTATAGCGATATTTCCCGGAAAAACAGCACCGTGAACAGGGGTATCCGGGCAACCTAGGGGAAGTCCCGAGGCGTGGCATGGCTGCTGCGTTGCAGCAGAAAAAGGGGGCCGGAGGGGGCTGTGCGCCGGAGCGCAGGGAACTCGCTGGGGCAGAAGAAGCGGGGCGGAGCACGCCCCGTCGGCCTCAGAAGCTGCCGAAGATCGTGCCCAGCGTGATGACCGCGACCAGCGCCACGAAAGGGCCGCCCATGGTGACGGCGGCAATATTCAGGTAGGACTGGCGGTGCGTGAGACGGCAGATCGACAGCAAAGTGATGATGGCTCCGCAGTGCGGAAGCGTGTCGAACCCGCCGGCGGACATGACCGCAACGCGGTGCAACAATTCGGGGCTGATGCCGACTTCCTGCGCCATGCGAAGATAGTCTGCCCCCAGGGTCTGCAGGGCGATGCTCAGACCCCCTGAGGACGACCCCGTGATGCCTGCCAGCACGTTCATGGCAATGGCTTCGGAAATCAGCGGGTTGCCGGGCGTCACGTTCAGAACGGCATCCCGAATGATGGCAAAGCCGGCCAAGCCGGCGATGACGGCGCCGTAGCCCACTTCCGATGCGGTATTGAACAGCGGCAGCATGAAGCCGAACACGCCCTTGTTCACCGTGCCGGCCAAGTCTTTCCAATGACCCAGCCGGGAGACAATCAGTGTCGCGCAGGCCACGACCAGGGCAATGATCAGGGCCCACAAGCCGGCGATCTTGCCGGGGTCGACGTTGGGGAATCGCTCGCTGATGAAGGACATGTCCAGGCCAGGGAACACGATGTACGTGAACAGGGCGTTCACTCCCACCACCAGAATCAGGGGCAGCACCGCCAGCGTGAGGGGCATGAGGGAAGCGCTGCCGTGCGTCTCGGCGGCGCGGGCTTCCTCGGCTTCGTCATGCTGACCGTAGCCTTCGCCGGCCAATGCGGCCTTGTTCGCGCGCGAATGCAGCCACCAGAGGCCCAGGCCCATCATGATCAGCCCGGCAATGATGCCCAGCCCGGGCGCCGCGAACACGTTGGTTCCGTAGTAGGGAATGGGAATGGCGTTCTGGATGGCGGGCGTGCCCGGCAGGGCCGTCATGGTGAAGGTGAATGAGCCCAGCGCAATGGTGGCCGGAATGAGGCGTTTGGGTATCTCTGCTGCCTGGAACAGGTCGCGCGCTATCGGGTAAATGGCAAAAGCCACCACGAACAGGGACACGCCGCCGTAGGTCAGGATCCCGCAGGCCAGCACCACCGTCACGATGGCGTGCTTCTGCCCCAGTTTGTTGACGATCCAGCGCGAGATGGTCTCTGCGGCACCCGAGTCGGCCATGAGGCGGCCGAACAGGGCGCCCAGCAGGAAGATGGGCAGGAACTGCATCACGTAGCCGCCCAGGGCCTTCATGAAGGTGTCGGTGTAAATGGGCAGAAGGAAACCGACGTCACCGGAGAGCAGGACGGCCAGGGCCGCCATGAGAGGTGCGAGAAGCAGAACGGTGATTCCGCGATACGCCAGATACATCAGCAGTATCAGGGAAAGGACAATTGCCAAGGTGCTGGCCATGAGGGGAAAACTCCTGTCTTCAACAAAAAGCAAGCACCGCCTTGCGGCGGTGCTCATCAATCAGGTGGCGAGTTTAACAGCCCGAATCGGGAGTCTGCTTCAGCCCCGCCCGATGAAGGGCATCTTGGTGGCCATGATGGTCATGAACTGAACATTGGCGTCCAGCGGCAGGCCGGCCATGTACACGACGGCACTGGCCACATGTTCGACGTCCATCACGGGTTCGGGGCGAATCGAGCCATCGGCCTGCATCACGCCACGGCGCATGGCGTCCGTCATCTCACTGGCTGCGTTGCCGATATCAATCTGGCCGCAGGCGATGTCATGGGCGCGGCCGTCCAGAGAGGTGGCCTTAGTCAGACCAGTGATGGCGTGCTTGGTGGTGGTGTAGCAGGTGGCCTGAGGGCGGGGGGCATGAGCGGAGATGGAGCCGTTGTTGATGATGCGTCCCCCCCGCGGATCCTGCGCCTTCATGATGCGGAAAGCACCCTGGGTACAGAGGAAGTAGCCCGTCAGATTGACGTCCAGAGAGGCCTTCCATTGGTCGAAGGGGACGTCTTCGATGCTGGCGGCCGGCGTGAAAATTCCCGCATTGTTGAACAGCACGTCGAGACGGCCGAATTCCTTGCCGATGCGTTCGTATAGAAGGCTGACGCTATCGGGGTCGCCCACGTCGGTGGACTGCACCAGACTCAAGCCCCCCGACTTGCTGCCTTCATGGGCGGTTTCCTCCAGTGCCTCGGTCCGCCGTCCTGCCAGCGCCACCGCGTAGCCTTCCTTCATGAGCGCCAGTGCGACCGCCTTGCCGATCCCGGAGCCGGCCCCCGTGACCAGGGCGAATTTTTTTCCTCTCATTCTTTGCATCTCCTTTATTTGCTGTTGCCGCACGCCGTGGTGGTCGAACGGTGCGCGGTTGCAGAAATGTACTCCAAGTGATTTGGGTGCGTGCCGGGCCACCTTCGGTCCTGCATAGATCTTGGCGTTCCAGTCCGTATAATCGACATGGCATGTGCCCGACGGGTGCGCGACGGAGTAGCGGGAATGATCACTTTATCTGCCGTGGATTCACTGCTGGTGGCGACGTTGGTGCTCCTGGTGGGGCGGCTGCTTTCAACGCGAATTGGCGTCCTGGGGCGCTACAGCATTCCCGACCCGGTAATTGGCGGCCTGTTGTTCGCCATTGCCGTGTTCGTCCTGTCGAGCTACATGAAAATTGACGTCGCTGTCGATACCAGCCTGAGCTCCACGTTTCTCCTGATCTTCTTCAGTTGCATCGGCCTCACTGCAGACCTCAGGTTGCTCAAACGCGGTGGTCCCCGCCTGATCCTGTTCCTCCTCGCCCTGGCGCCCTTCATCGTGCTGCAAAATCTGGTGGGGCTCGGGATGGCGTGGGTGCTCGATCTGCACCCCCTCATGGGCATGCTGGCCGGCTCCATCACCCTGGTGGGCGGACATGGCACCGGGGCCGCCTATGCGGTCGGGTTTGCCGACAACTACAACATTCAGGACATCATGGCGTTGGCCATGATGTCCGCCACCATCGGCCTGATCATGGGCGGTGTAGTGGGAGGGCCGGTGGGTGAATGGCTGTTGCGCCGATATGAAATCCGGGTTCCCGGCGGTTCGGCCGAGGCGCAGGACGAGCCGGAATCCGGAACGGAAGCGAGGAAAGCCGCCCGTCTGGATGCCTTCGCCTTCATATCGGCGCTGGCCGCGGTCTTCGTCTGCCTTGGTGTCGGTGAGCTCCTGGCGACGCGTTTTGCCGACCTGCCCGTGAACATCCCCGGCTTTCTCTGGTGTCTGGTCACCGGCATTCTGATTCGAAATCTGGGCCCCTATGTGCGGCTTGAGCTGAACGACCGTGCCAGCGACATTGTCGGCAGCGTGGCGCTCTCGATCTTTCTCGCGTTCTCGATGATGACCATCGACCTCGCCAGCGCCAGACAGCTGGCCGGGCCGCTGTTGCTCATTCTGGCGGCGCAGGCCGTCATGTGCGTGCTGTATGCCGCATTCGTCGTCTTCCGGGTCATGCGCAAGGATTACGAAGGCGCCGTCATATCCGCCGCTTTCTGCGGTTTCGGGCTGGGTGCCACGGCAACGGCCGTGGCCAACATGCAGGCACTTTCCAGACGCCACGGCCATGCGCCGGAGGCCTTCATCGTGGTCCCCATCACCGGGGCCTTCCTGGTGGACATCATGAATGTGATCGTGCTCTCCCTGCTCATTTCCCTGCCATTCACAGGAGGGTTCTGATCATGGCCCGTCTTCTCTTCATCACCTTGTTGAGCTTGTTGCTCGCTGCCTGCGGGCGCCACCCCGATGAAGCGCTGATGCGAAAGGACGTCGAACAGGTGTTGGACCTCACCTTTGGCGAGGGTGTGTTCCAGGTGGTGAATTTTTCCCGGCGGGGAACGGCCGTGGACAGCACGGCGCCGGAAGGACAGCGTCGCCGCGTCGCCTATTACGATGTTGAACTGGAATTGCGCCGTGATCTGACGCTGGGCGACTGGGGTGATCCGGGTGCAGCCTCTCTGGTGACGGCTCTGGGTGCGGGTCCTCTGAGCATCCGGGGGGTCAAGGCGGGGGGCAATACCGCAGGCGACCGTATCGTGGCACATGCCAGCGCGATCTATCGCGACGATGAACAGGGCTGGACCTTCGTCATGCCGGCAGGGTTTCAGGAACCTCAGCGGCCCCGGTCGGCGGCCGGCCCGCAGCCGAATACGGCACAGGCGGCGCTGGACAAACTGGCGGAAATCACGCGCTCGGTCGAGCAGGCGGGCTCACAGACGGCGCAGCAGGTGGTGGATCGCGAACTGCGCCGTTCCCTGGCGCGGATCTCCGGGCGGCTCTCGCGCATCGAGCAGGGGTATCCGCTGGCGGCGGGTGCCGAACGCGGCGAGTATGCCGCATTCGCCCAGGCCTGGGCGACGCTTGCCGAGGCCGAGCAGCTCAAGATCCTGCCGCTGGCCACCGAGGGCAGCGAAGAAAACCTGGAGTTGCTGCGCAGTGGCAGTGCGGTGCTGGGTCTGGCGCAGGCCGACACGGCGCATGCGGCCTTGACGGGCGCCGGGCCCTTCAAATCGCAGGGAGGGTTCGGCGGCTTGCGGGCCCTGGGCAGCCTCTATCCGGAGTACGTGCACATTGTCGTCCGTCAGGG
This sequence comes from Alcaligenaceae bacterium, assembly GCA_029263615.1. Lineage (GTDB taxonomy): Bacteria > Pseudomonadota > Gammaproteobacteria > Burkholderiales > Burkholderiaceae_B > Yanghanlia. The sequence goes on from JAJUFT010000011.1 coordinate 36,602, forward strand.
AGCCGTCCTGCAGACGGCTCAGGATCTCAAGGGTGCACGGATCGCTGTGGGGCCGGAAGGCTCTGCGGTGCGAGCCACCCTCAAGCGGGTATTGGCGGCTCACGGGCTGGAATCCGGACGCGATTACGAACCGGTGGCCCTGCGCCTGGAAGAGGCCTTGCCGGCCCTGCGCGTCGGGGATATCGACGCCGCCGCCCATGTGATCGGTCTGCCTGCCGGGCCCTTGCGAGGGGTGATGGGGGATGCGGCCGGGGCATTCAGGCTGCTGCCCCTGGACGCCGAAGCGGTGCAGCGCCTGACTGCAGCCTACGACGGAACCGTAGCGGCAAGCATTGCCGCCCTTGTTTACCCGGGCCAGCGCATTGCCGTCGCCACCGTGGCGATCCCAGCCCTGCTTGTCACGACAGACGACCTGGGAGCAGACGAAGCGGGGCGCCTGGTACGCAGCATCTTCCAGCATGGGAACGATCTCCTGTCCTATGGCTCGGCCCAGGGCAGCCAGGTGTCCGTCCGCACCGCCCGAGTCGGTCTGACCGTCCCCCTGCATCCCGGTGCGGAACAGGCGCTGGTGGAATTGGAGCGTAGTGCCCCGCGCTAGGGACAACTCCCGCGCCGGGTAAAAAAGCCACGCACTCCTGCGTGGCTTCCACTGCTTCTCATTGATTCAGACGTCTCATTCGATGGTCAGGCGTTTTGCCTGTCCGGGCGCCTTCTTCGGCAATACCAGCTGAAGCACACCGTCAGTGAATTTTGCCGAGGCACGGGATTCGTCGATGTCCTGGCCGAGCTGGAAGCTGCGAGAAATTTTCCCATAGTAACGCTCAGTACGAAGCACGCGCTCGCCGTCACGCTCTTCCTTTTCCTGCTTGCGTTCTGCGCTGATTGCTACGGTTTGGCCGTCGATATTGACGTGAATGTCTTCCTTCGCGACGCCGGGCAACTCTGCCACCACGGTGAAGTCGTTAGCGTTTTCCTTCACATCCACGCGCATTTCGGGCGCACGGACGGGAGCGTCCAGATCGAAATCCACCGGTCGGACAAAGAAGCCGCGAAGCAGGTCGGCAAAGGGGTCTCTGCGCACGATGTCGTTCATGGTTTGCTCCTTGTTGGCAATGAATGGGTGGTTGGAACGGAGTACCAGTAGCCAACTCCGTACACACATATGATGTGTGTTTCATTACCCTGTTTTCAAGGGGCGAGAGTTAGAAAGTTTGATAACTATCAACGGCTTATAGAAAAACGGAAACGGCATGCAGTACCAGCCCCACCAGCCCGCCCACCAGCGCACCATTGATCCGGATGTACTGCAGGTCGGCCCCGATATTCAGTTCGAGCTTTTCGACCAGCTCGGATTCGTTCCACTCCTTCATCTTGTCGGCAATGAAGCGGCCCAGTCGGTGCCGGTAGCGCTCCACCCACTGCGGCGCGTATTCACGGGCACGGTCATTCACCCAGGCCTGCATGCCGGGATCGGACGCCAGGACGTCGCCAAATCGGATGATTTGTCGGGTCAGGAAGGCCTCAAAGCGCGAATGTTCCGACGCCAGGTCGGCCAGCGCCACATCACGCCATTCCCGCCACACTCCGTCCACGTAACGATGCAAGGCGGGATGGTCTGCGATCCTCTGGGTGAGCTGTTCCAGCCGCCATCGGTAATCCGGGTCGTGCTGCAGCCTGGCGCTGAATTCGCGCAGCCAGTCATCGAAGTGTTCCCGCAAGGGGTGGTGGGGATTCTGTTCGATCTCTTCGAGCAGATCGGCCACGGTGCGAGCCGTGAAGGCGCCGCCCTTGGTGCCGGCCCAGTGCTTCAGGCGCTCGAAGTAGAGGGGCAGCTTCTCGGCGAACATTTCATTGAGCGTCTGCTGCAACTCCGGACGCCTGAGTTGCCCTGCGCTGTAGCGCAACAGCAGATCCAGCACTTCCTGGTGGCGGCCACTCCGCGTGAGGCTGGCCAAGACCCGTCCGGCCAGCGCTGCGAGGTCGGTGGACAAGACGTGGCGGGACACGCTGCGTTGCAGATACGCCCGAACTTCCTGCTCGTTGAGCAGGCCACCGGCATTGCGCACGCCAGTACGCAGCCATGCGGCCACACGACCGGCGTTCTCGCCATTGCGCAGCCAGCGCGCCATTCGCGCGGCGGGGTCGAGGGTGTTGACCAACTGGACAATGCGGTCTTGAGAGAAGAACTCTCCCTGGATGAATTCTCCCAGATTGTCGGCAATGCGATCTTTGTTGCGGGGAATGATGGCCGTGTGTGGCAGGCGACGGATGCCCAGAGGGTGGCGGAACAGAGCCACCACGGCATACCAGTCGGCCAGGGCTCCGACCATGGCCGCTTCCGTGAAGGCGGCCACCCACTCGAGCGAGGCATGCGCCTCGGTGTAATGCGTGGCCAGCAGGAAGACCACCGAGGAGAGCACGAGCAGGCCCGTGGCGTGCCGCCGGGCTTTCACGAGTTTGCGCCGCTTGATGGCGCTCGGGTCGGATTCCTTACGCGAAGCGGGACCGTGCAAGAAAGGCTGCATGTCGATTGTAAGAACAGGGGCAGACAAGTAAGTGTGTTTGTGTCATGCAGATTAACCCTGATTGAGCGCCCATATCCTTCCAGTTACATTTTTAGTACACATGTTAATTAATTAATCTTGAATATTTGAGACATGAAGAAACTGAGAGCGGTATTGCTGGGGACAACCATCGGATTCATGGGGCTGGTACAACCGGTGTGGTCGGCACAAATCGATCAGGAGAGAATCAATCGCCTGTTTGATGGGCAGCTCATGCCTGACGACATGGTGCAAGTGCTGAGCCACGTCGATGTGCTGGTGCCCTCAGCCACCATCAAAAAGGGTGATCAGGTACGGCCGTTTGAACGGGCCGGAATCGAATTGCCGCCTTTGCGCATTCTGCAAAACGGTACGACCTACGACCTGTACGACTTCCTTGCCTTGAATCGCATTGCCGGTGCCATGATCCTGAAGGATGGAAAAGTGGTGCTCGAACAGTACAACCTGGGCATCACACCTCAGACACGCTGGCTTTCTGCTTCCATGATCAAGTCATTGACCTCCACATTGGTCGGGGTGGCGATCAAGGAAGGCCATATCAAGAGCGTGCACGATCAGGTTGTCGACTATCTGCCTGAGCTCAAGGGCAGCGGTTACGACGGCGTCACCATTGAGCAGATCCTGCACATGCGCTCCGGGGTGAAGTGGGACGAGACCTACAACGACCCGAAATCGCATCGTCGCCAAGTGCTGGAGATGCAATATCGCCAGCAGCCGGGGGAATTCCTGAAGTTCATGGCAACACTGGAGCGCGCGCACGAGCCGGGGACGCAGTACAACTACAGCACGGGCGAAACCTATCTGATCGGTTCTCTTCTGGCCGCTGCCACCGGACGTCCGGTCGAAGAGTACCTATCAGAGAAACTCTGGCAACCGCTTGGCATGGAACAGGACGGGCGCTGGTGGGTGATGTCGCCGGAGGGCCCGATTACAGCCGGTGGCGGCTACGCGGCAACCCTGCGTGACTACACGCGGCTTGCGAGTTTTTATGCGAACAAGGGTGTGCTGGACGGCAAGCAGCTCGTTCCGGACGGTTGGTTTGAGCAGGCGACGGTGAGCGCTACCCCCGACAAGGGCTATGGCTACCAATGGTGGACTTACGACAAGCCCGGCGATGCTGCCGTGCATGAAAGGGCATTTGCCGCGCGAGGGGTTTATGGTCAGGCCATGTATATCAACCCGTCTGCGGGAGTTGTGATCGTGCTCCTGGGTGCCCAGTCCAAAACAGGAGGGCGTACGGTCGTGAATTACGATGCGTTCTATGAGGCGGTCATTGAAGCACTGAAATAGCGCTTCGGTTCACCGGCCAAGCCCGGTGCCATTGCGCACCGGGCATTGAGCGACTTTCAGAGCATCTGGCCCAGGAAGGCGCGCGTGCGTTCGTGCTCGGGCGCACGGAAGAAGGTGGCCGAATCGGCCGATTCGACGACCCGGCCGTTGTCCATGAAAATCACCCGGTGTGCCACTTCGCGGGCGAAGCCCATTTCATGCGTGACCACCAGCATGGTCATGTGCTCTTCGGCAAGCTGACGCATGGTGCGTAACACTTCTACGGTCAGTTCGGGGTCCAGCGCGGAGGTGGGTTCGTCGAACAGCATGATGGCCGGTTCCATGGCCAGGGCGCGTGCAATGGCAACGCGCTGCTTCTGCCCCCCGGAGAGTCGTCCCGGGTAGTTGTCGCGCTTGGCGAGCAGGCCCACTTTTTCCAGCAGTTCGTCCGCTTTGGCGATGGCGGCCTGTCGCGGCAGGCGTTTCACGGTGATCGGCGCCTCGATGATGTTCTCGAGGACCGTCATGTGGGGAAAGAGATTGAACGACTGGAACACCATGCCCATCTTGCGACAGATGCGGCGCACATCGGTGTCGCTCACGTAGCGGCTGGGACCCTGTTCGGACGCCACGGCCAGGGGCTCCCCCTGAATGGTGATGGAACCGCCGTCGATGATCTCGAGGTGGTTCAGACAGCGTAGAAAGGTACTCTTGCCCGACCCGGACGGGCCGATGACGGCGACGACCTCGCCCTTGCGCAAGGTCAGGGAGACACCGTCGAGCACCCGATTGTCCCCGAAGGACTTGATGATGCCCTGGGCGTCGATCATGATTTCTTGCGAGTCCGCGGGAAGGACGGCGCCGCTATTCGTCGAATTTGGCATAGCGTTTTTCCATGCGCTGGAAGAACCAGGTCAGCACCAGCGTCATGACAAGGTAGAAGACGGCCGCCACCAGGAAGGGGGTGGTCGTGAAGTCGCGCTGCACGATGCCACGGGCTGTCCGCAGGATGTCGTTCAGCGCCAGCACGTAGATGAGCGAGGTGTCCTTCACCAGCGTGATGGTCTCGTTGCTCATGGGGGGCAACACCCGGCGTATCATCTGCGGCAGCACGATGCGCCGCAGCGTCTGCAGGTAACTGAGGCCCAGCACCTTGCTGCCCTCGTACTGGCCGCGATCCACCGACTGAATGCCGGCCCGGAAGATCTCGGCGAAATAGGCGGCGTAATTGAGCGCAAAGGCCACGATTGCCGCCGGAAAATCGGGAAGGCGCACCCCGATGACGGGCACGAAAGGCAGCGCGAAATAGACGAACAACAACTGCAGCATGAGCGGCGTGCCGCGCATGAGCCAGATGTAGCCGTTGACGGCCGTGCTGAGTGTGCGCCATTTGCTGATGCGCGCCAGCGCCAGGACCAGCCCGAGTGGCACGGACAGGACCAGGGTGATGAAGAAGAGCGAAAGCGTGACCTTCGCACCTTCGGCCATCGGCCCGATCAGGGAAAGAACGTAATCCATGCTGAGGCGGCGGTCACGCGTCTGAGGGTTGGGTGAGGTCGCGAAACCGGCCGCGACCTCGCCATGGAGAGGAGCTTACTTGATGATGTCGGCGCCGAACCACTGGGTGGCGATGCGGCCGGCCGTGCCGTCCTGCTTCATCTCGTCGAGGACTTTTTCAAGCTGGGCGTGCAGTTCCGTGTTGTCGAGGTGGACGCCGACGCCATAGTCTTCCGTGCCGAAGTGATCTTCCAGAACACGGTACTCGCCCTTGCGCTTGTCGGCCAGGTAGCGACCGACCACTTCATCCAGCACCACGGCGTCCAGACGGCCTGCGGAAAGGTCCATCAGCGCGGTCACGTTGTCGCCGAAAGTCTTGAGCTCCTTGAAGCTCTCATAAACCTGGGTTTCCTTCTGGATGGCGTCGACGGCGCTGCTGCCCTCCTGAGCACCGACGACCTTCTCTGCCAGGTCGGCCTTGTTCTGGATATCCGAACCCTGAGCCACCACGATGATCTGGTGGTTGGCCATGTAGGGCTTGGTGAAGTTGATGTGCTTCTTGCGTTCTTCGGTAATGGTCAGGCCGTTCCAAAGCACATCGACACGCTTGCCGTGCAATTCGGCTTCCTTTGCGCTCCAGTCGATAGGCTTGAATTCAACTTCGACACCCAGGCGCTTGGCTGCTTCGCGGGCCAGATCAATGTCGAAACCGACCAGTTGATTCTTCTCGTCACGAAAACCCATGGGCGGGAAGTTGTCGTCAAGGCCGATCACGACTTTGCGAGTCTGTTCCTGGGCGGGGGCCTCCGCCTTCTTTGTGGGGGCGTTGTCGCTCGGGCCGCAGGCAGTCAGAAAGACAGCGGCGGATGCCAGAAGAATACCAGTCAGTTTTTTCATTTCTCGAATGTGCTGCGCACAAAAAAAGCGAAGGAACGCCCGATGTCGCGGGCAAGACCAACGGGAAGCATCTGGGTAAGAGAGCTTCCCGTACAGAGGCGGCGCGGTAGGCGGCCGAAAGACCGATTATATCGGCCCTGGGAGAGAGGTGCCGGCAAGGCTCCCGACCTGTGTATGAAAAAAAGCCGACCGGGTTGCCCCGGCCGGCTTTTCAACATGGATGAAGCGGGGGAAATCAGCCTTCTTCCACGAACGCTTCCTCACGCTTGGCCTTGATCGAAGGCATGGCCACCAGGGCGACCAGGATCACGGCGATGATCAGCAGGCTGAGCGACAGCGGGCGAGTCACGAAGGTGGAGTAGTCACCGCGAGCCAGCAGCAGCGCCCGACGGAAGTTTTCTTCCATCATGGGGCCAAGCACCAGGCCCAGCAGCAACGGCGCCCCTTCACACTTCAACTTGACCCAGATGTAGCCCACCAGACCGAAGGCGGCCGTCACCCAGATGTCGAACACGTTGTAGTTCAACGAGTAGACCCCGATGGTGCAGAACACCAGAATGGCCGGGAACAGGATGCGGTAGGGCACGGTCAGCAGCTTGACCCACAGGCCGATGAGCGGCAGGTTCAGGATGACCAGCATCAGGTTGCCGATCCACATGGACACGATCAGGCCCCAGAACAGTTCGGGGTGGCTGGTCATGACCTGCGGGCCGGGCTGGATGTTGTGGATGGTCATCGCGCCGATCATCAGGGCGGTCACGGCGTTGCCGGGAATCCCCAGGGTGAGCAGCGGAATGAACGAGGCCTGCGA
>JAJUFT010000035.1 GCA_029263615.1 Alcaligenaceae bacterium
GTCGGCAACGATATAGATACCGCGTGGGACAATCTCGTCAATGGGCGCTCCGGAATCGATCGCATCACGCGCTTCGACCCTTCACCGTTCAACGCCCAGATCGCGGGTGAGGTCAAGGATTTCGATGTCACGCAATACCTGTCGGCCAAAGAGGCCAAGACCATGGATACCTTCATCCATTACGGTATTGCCGCAGGCGTGCAGGCCTGGCGCGATTCCGGGCTGGAGATCACCGAGGCCAACGCCGACCGGGTCGGCGCCATCATTGGTTCGGGGATCGGCGGCCTGCCGCGCATCGAAGAGCAGCAGGTCGAGTACATGCAAAAGGGCGCACGCCGCATTTCTCCCTTTTTCGTTCCGGCTTCGCTCATCAATCTCGTCTCCGGGCAGCTGTCCATCATGCTGGGCCTCAAGGGGCCGACGTACGCCGTGGTATCGGCCTGCACGACCGGCCTGCATTCCATTGGCGACGCGGCCCGTCTCATCGAGTATGGCGACGCAGACGTCATGATCGCCGGGGGTGCGGAATCGACCGTGTCGCCGCTGGGCATCGGCGGCTTTGCGGCCATGCGTGCGCTGTCGACCCGCAACGACGATCCTCAGACCGCTTCCCGGCCCTGGGATGTCGACCGTGACGGTTTCGTGCTGGGAGAGGGTGCTGGCGTCCTGGTGCTCGAGGAATATGAGCATGCGCGCAAACGTGGTGCCCGCATCTACGGCGAGTTCGCCGGATACGGCATGAGCTCCGACGCCCATCACATCACCTCGCCCGACAGCGACGGCCCGCGCCGCGGCATGCTCAATGCCCTGCGCAATGGTGGCGTGGCGCCCGACGAGATCGACTACGTCAATGCGCACGGCACGTCCACACCGCTGGGTGACCGCAACGAAACCGTTGCGCTCAAGCTGGCGCTGGGCGATCACGCCTACAAGGTCGTGGTGAACTCCACCAAGTCCATGACGGGTCACCTGCTGGGTGCGGCAGGCGGCATCGAGGCGGTTTTCACCACGCTGGCCGTCTACAAGCAGGTGTCGCCTCCGACCATCAACATCTTCAACCAGGATCCCGAGTGCGACCTGGACTACTGCGCCAATGCGGCACGGGACATGAAGATCGATGTGGCCCTGTCGAACTCCTTCGGCTTCGGCGGCACCAACGGCTCGATGGTCGTACGCCGGCTCTGATCGGGCCCCCGGGGTGAGCGTTCAGGCCACCTGGTCCACCAAAGCGACGCCGCTGGCCGTCGTCGCCGAGGCGGTGGTTCTCACCCTGGGTGTTTTCAGCCTTGTTCTCACTGCCGTGCGCCTCGCCCTGGGCGAGGCGTCATGGCATCCTGCCGCCACCGTCATCCTCCTTCTGGCGGCATGCCTCGTGGCCCTGCGCCTGCATCGCAGGCGTCTTGCCTCTCCCTCCAGCGTGTCATGGTGCCCCCGGTCGCGGGGGTTTTGCGTCGCCGGCATCCCTGGCGTCATGGCGCTCGTCCATGTGTGGCGAGGACCCGGCTGGGTTACTCTTGGTCTGCGTCATGAAGCGACGCCCGGCAGGGTGTTGCAGATGGTCGTCTGGAAATCCGCCATTCCGGCCCCATTATGGAGTGAGCTTGTCCTGCGTCTCGAGACGGGTCTGCAGCGGGGAAGCAGCCATCAGAATAAGGAAAATCCATGAACCAGCGTGATGTCGACGCAGCGCTCGTGGCGCGAGTCCAGCGGGGCGACAAGCGTGCCTTCGATCTCCTGGTGCTGAAGTACCAGCGCAAGATCATGCGGCTGTTGTCGCGCATGATCCGCGACCCTGCCGAAATCGAGGATGTCACCCAGGAAGCCTTCATCAAGGCGTATCGGGCCTTGCCCCAGTTTCGGGGCGAAAGCGCCTTCTACACCTGGCTTTACCGCATTGCCATCAATACGGCGCGCAACTGGCAGGCGGCCAACAACCGTCGGCCCACCGGTTCTTTTGTCACGGAAAACGAAGACGGTGAAACTTTTGATCAAATCGACAACCTAACTGACATCAGCACACCGGAATCGATGCTGGCGAGTCGCCAGATTGCCGAAACGGTGAATGCGGCCATGCAATCGCTTCCGGAGGAACTGCGCACTGCCATCCTCCTGCGAGAAATCGAAGGCATGAGCTACGAGGACATCGCACAGTCCATGGGGTGCCCCATCGGCACCGTGCGATCACGAATCTTCAGGGCTCGCGAAGCGATTGCCGCGCAGCTGAAATCGGTTTTGGGGGACGATCATGACCCGGATCGTCGCTGGTAAGGAGTTTTTCGAGATGCAGGCGAAACAGCAGCAGGAACACGAAGCCTCTCTGGAGGCGTCCATCTCGGCCTGGATAGACGCCGAGGCTGACATCCGGCCCGAGGACCTGGACACGCCTTACGGGCGCCGTGTCTGGGACACCTATCACTTGATCGGCGACGTTCTGCGCAGCGAGGACCTCGCCATCAAGCCGAGCGACTTTCTCTACGCCCGCATCAGCCGGGCGATCGACGAAGAACCGCCCATCGTGGCGCCTCAGGTGCCGCCCATGCGCCGGCTGGCGCGTGCCGGGGTCTCCGGGCTGGCGGTGGCCGCCGCGGTGGCGGCCGTGGCCTGGGTGGCCATGCCGTACTTCACGACCGGCGAACAGCCGGTCCTGCAGGCCAATCTGCAGACGGTGCCCGAGCCTCAGGGTCTTTACGATTATGTGGCCGCCCACCGCGACATTACGGGCGTGGGCCCGGTCCGCCAGGTTTCCTTCGATCTGCCCGGAGGCGAGCGATGAGGCTTGCCCTGGCTTCCTCCCGGTCGCTCGGTGGCCGGCGCACGGGGCGCGCGCTGGCGGCCGTCATGTTGGCAGGGGGTGCGGCACTGGCCCAGATGCCGGTGCTGGCCGCCGAATCGCGGCCTTCCGTCGAACTGCAGCTGCTGCAACGCATGCACAAGGCGGCACGCAGCCTCGACTACGCCGGCGTCTACACCTATCAGCAGGGCAGCACCGTGTTGTCCACCCAGATCGTCCATGTCGTCGATGGTACCGGCGAGCGCGAGCGCGTGGCCCTGCTGGATGGCCAGCCGCGCGAATACATCCGTCACAACGAGGTCACGCAGTGCCTCTTGCCCGACCACAAGGTCGTGCTCAAGGAGCGCCGCGACTCGGAACGCTTCCCGGCCGTCCTCTTCGACGTGGGCGACCATTTCGCCACACTTTACGAATTGCGGCTGCAGGAACCCAGCGAACGGGTGGCCGGCCGCAAGTGCCAGGTGCTCGAACTCGAGCCGCGAGACACGCATCGCTATGGCTACCGTTTCTGCGCCGATGTGGAAACCGGCCTGCCCCTGAAGGTGCAGACGGTCGGTCCGCAGGGTGTGCTGATCCAGATCGTGTTCAACACGCTGCAGGTGGGCTCGAAGGTGTCTCCGGAGGCCCTGACCCCGGCCTGGAACACCAAGGACTGGAAAGTGGTCGAACTGCCGGTGGAAGAAGTGGACCTCGCTGCCGAAGGCTGGCGCATTCCCCTCCCGCCCGGCTATCGCCCCCTCGCGCAGGTGGTGCGCCCCATGAAGGCGGGCAGGCGAGTGAAGCAGATGGTGGTCTCCGACGGGCTTGCCAGTATGTCGGTGTTCATCGAAGCCTATGCCGAGAACGGCGAGCAGCCTCGCCAAGCGGGTCTCATGCGCAAGGGTGCCGTCAGCGTCTACCGCAAGCGGATCGGCGACCACTGGCTCACCGTCCTGGGTGAAGTGCCGTCAGAGACGGTTCAGGACCTGGCCGACCGGACAGAATACGTACCCCTGGCAGTGCCCTGACCCGGGCCGAACGCCAGCTCGTCAGCAAACGATTTTTGACGGAGACTCAGATGCAATTCAACCAGCTAGCAAACCACCGCATCACGCGCATGTTGGCCGGCGCAACGGCCGCCGCGCTGTTCGCTTTCGCCCCCGTGAGCAACACGGCGGTGGCGCAGACCGGCGCGGCCCTGCAGGCCGCCATGCCCGACTTCACCCAGGTGGTGGAGGCGACCGAGATGTCGGTGGTGAACATCCGCACCACGGAAACCGTACGTGTCCGTCACCCGATGGGGCCCGGCGGGAACGACCCCTACGAAATGTTCCGGTGGTTCTTCGGGCCGGATTTCTTTCCGCCGGTGCCCGGCCAGCGTCGCGGGGAACGTGAGCCCTCCGAACAGGAGCGTACCGTGCCGCGCGGCGTCGGTTCCGGCTTCATCATTTCCGAAGACGGTTATATCCTGACCAACAATCACGTGGTGGCCGGCTCCAGCGACATCTTCGTGACCCTGAATGACGGCAAGGAGCATCGCGCCAAGATTGTGGGCACCGATGCCCGCACCGACCTCGCCCTGCTCAAGATCGACGCCAGGGGGCTCAAGCCCCTGCCCATCGGTCGTTCCAGCACCCTGCGCAAGGGGCAGTGGGTTCTCGCGATTGGCTCGCCCTTCGGGCTGGAATCCACCGTCACGGCCGGCATCGTCAGCGCCATCAACCGCGAAACCGGGGAATACCTGCCCTTCATTCAGACCGACGTGGCGGTCAACCCCGGCAACTCTGGCGGGCCCCTCATCGACCTCTCCGGCCGTGCCGTGGGCGTGAACTCCCAGATCGTGTCGCGCAGCGGCGGTTTCATGGGCATTTCGCTGGCCATCCCCATCGATGAAGCCATGCAGGTGGTCGAGCAGCTCAAGGCGCACGGCAAGGTGACGCGGGGTCGTATCGGTGTGCAGATCGGCACTGTGTCGGAAGACGTCGCCAAGGCGATCGGTCTGCCCAAGGCCCTGGGCGCCATGGTGAGCAACGTCGAGCGTGGCGGTCCCGCAGACGCGGCCGGCGTTCGTTCCGGAGACGTCATCACGCGCTTCAATGGCCGTGAGATCAACCACATGTCCGACCTGCCGCGCATCGTTGGCGAAACCAAGCCGGGCACCCGGGCAGCCATGGAAGTGTGGCGCAAGGGCCGCTCCGTGACCCTGAATGTCAGGGTGGGTGAGATGCCCAATACCGACGAGCAGGAAGGTGGCCCGCGCCATACCCCGCAAGCCGCGCCGGCCGATGCCCTCGGTCTGACGGTCACCGAAGTGCCTGCCGCCCTGCGCGAGAAGTATCAGTTCGAAGGGGGGGTCCAGGTCACCGAAGCGGAAGGGCCCGCGGCCGAGGCCGGCCTGTCCGGCGGGGACATCGTGCTCACCATCAACGACACCGATATCTCCAGCCCTGCACAGTACGCTTCCGTGGTCGGCAAGCTTGATCGCTCGCGGCCGGCTGCCGTCCTGGTGATGCGTGGCGACCAGTCCCAATGGGTGACCATAACTCCGCGTAAATAAACGGCTAAAATGCTAACCGGCTAAAATGCCGTGTTGCGAAGGGGGAACGCCCTGGGCGATCCCCCTTTTTTGTTGCAGAGGCTCATTTCCTCGCCCTCTCATTCATCCGGTCCGCCTGTGCGGGCCCCACGTTCCCGGGTATATGGATCACATCCGCAATTTTTCCATCATTGCTCACATCGACCATGGCAAGTCCACGCTGGCCGACCGCCTGATTCAACGCTGCGGAGGCCTGGAAGACCGCGAAATGTCTTCACAGGTGCTCGACTCCATGGACATCGAAAAGGAACGCGGCATCACGATCAAGGCCCAGACGGCGTCGCTGGAATACAAGGCGCGCGACGGCAAGGTCTACGCGCTGAACCTCATCGACACGCCGGGTCACGTCGACTTCTCCTACGAAGTGAGCCGTTCCCTCTCCGCCTGTGAAGGCGCGCTGCTAGTGGTTGACGCCACGCAGGGCGTGGAAGCACAGACGGTTGCCAACTGCTATACCGCCATCGATCTGGGCGTGGAAGTCATTCCCGTGCTCAACAAGATGGACCTTCCCTCGGCCGACCCCGAAGCGGCCGCACAGGAAATCGAAGACGTCATCGGCATCGAAGCCTCTGACGCCATTCGCGCCAGCGCCAAGACGGGTGAGGGCATCGAGGAGATTCTCGAAACCATCATCCAGAAGGTGCCGCCACCCAAGGGGTCTCCCTCCGAGCCGCTGCAGGCGCTCATCATCGACTCGTGGTTCGACAACTACGTCGGGGTGGTAATGCTGGTGCGCATCGTCAACGGTGTGCTGCGCCCCAAGGACAAGATCCTGCTCATGGCCACCGGGGCCACCCATCTGTGCGAGCACATTGGCGTCTTCACGCCCAAGTCGGTGCCGCGCGATCAGCTGTCGGCCGGCGAGGTCGGTTTCGTCATTGCCGGCATCAAGGAAATCGAGCACGCCAAGGTGGGCGACACCATCACCCTGGCCGGCCGTCCGGCCAGCGAGGCCCTGCCCGGTTTCAAGGAAGTGAAGCCCCAGGTGTTCGCCGGGGTCTATCCCGTCGAGAGCAGCGAATACGACCAGCTGCGTGACGCCCTGGAAAAGCTCAAGCTCAACGATTCCTCGCTGATGTTCGAGCCGGAAGTCTCGCAGGCGCTCGGTTTCGGTTTCCGCTGCGGCTTTCTGGGCCTGCTGCACATGGAAATCGTGCAGGAGCGTCTGGAACGCGAATTCGACATGGACATCATCACCACCGCGCCGTCGGTGGTGTACGAGGTGCTCACTCGCGACAAGCGGGTGATCTACATCGAGAGCCCGGCCCAGATGCCGGAGATCGGCGCCATCGAGGAAATTCGCGAGCCCATCGTTTCGGTCACCCTCTTCATGCCGCAGGATTACGTCGGCCCGGTCATGTCGCTGTGCAATGCGAAGCGGGGCGTGCAGACCAACATGATCTACCACGGCCGGCAGGTGCAGCTCACCTATGAGATGCCGCTGGCGGAAATCGTTCTCGATTTCTTCGACCGGCTCAAGTCGGTCTCGCGCGGCTATGCCTCCATGGACTACGAGTTCCTCGAGTATCGTCATTCCGACGTGGTGAAGGTCGACCTGCTCATCAACGGTGACCGGGTCGACGCCCTGTCCATGATCGTGCACCGCTCGAATGCGCGCTACCGTGGCCGCGAAGTGGTGTCCCGCATGCGTGGTCTCATCCCGCGTCAGATGTTCGACATTGCCATTCAGGCAGCCATCGGCGCAGAGATCATTGCCCGCGAGAACGTGAAGGCCTTGCGCAAGAATGTGTTGGCAAAATGCTACGGTGGCGATATCACCCGCAAGAAGAAACTGCTGGAAAAGCAGAAGGCGGGCAAGAAGCGCATGAAGCAAGTCGGCAACGTCGAGATACCTCAGGAAGCATTTCTTGCTATCTTGCAGGTTGAAGATAAATAACGTGGCCGAGGTCGTGTCTGTATGAGCTGGGATTTTGCCCTGATTCTCTTTATTCTGATGGTCGTGACGGGGGCGGTCTGGTGTCTGGACGTGGTCTGGCTCAAGCACCAGCGGCGTACTTCAGCCGTGGCCGCCATGGGCGCCATCGAACCGTCCATCGCCGGGCTCGACAAGGCCGAAGCGGCGCGCTTGCGGCAGGAAGCGTACGACAAGGCCAATCGCCCGCCCTGGTGGGTGGAATACTGCGCCAGCTTTTTCCCCGTGATCGTGGTGGTCTTCCTGCTGCGTTCTTTTTTGTTCGAACCCTTCAGGATTCCGTCCGGGTCCATGCTGCCCACTCTGCAGAACGGCGACCTCATCCTGGTGAATAAATACGAGTACGGCATCCGTCTGCCCATCCTCGACCGCAAGGTGGTGGAACTGGGCCACCCGGCGCGCGGCGATGTGGTCGTCTTCCGCTACCCGGTTGACCCTTCCATCGACTACATCAAGCGGGTGGTGGGCGTGCCGGGCGACGTGGTCGAATATCGTGACAAGTCGCTTTACATCAATGGCCAGCGCATCGAGGCCGAACGTTCGGGTGACTACTACGAACCGGACCGTTCCTCGTACGTGGGGCGCTATCGAGAAACACTGGGTGACGTGAGCCACGAAATTCTGCTGAACCGCCAGCAGAGGCAGAGCTACATGCCCATTTCGAACTTTCCGCATCGCGAGAACTGTGACTATTCCAACGGCATCGTGCGTTGCACCGTGCCGGCCGGTCACTATTTCATGATGGGCGACAATCGCGACAACAGTCTGGACAGTCGCTACTGGGGCTTCGTGCCCGACGACCACATCGTGGGCCGCGCCTTCCTCATCTGGATGAATTTCAGTGACCCGAGCCGGGTCGGACGGGTGCGCTGATGGCCGTCCGGCTTTCCCGACTCGAGGCGGAGCTCGATTACCGCTTCAGCAACCGCAATCTGCTGACTCAGGCGCTGACGCATCGGAGCCACGGCGCACCCCACAACGAGCGCCTGGAATTCCTGGGGGATTCGGTGCTGAATTTCGTGGTGGCCTCGCTGCTGTTCGACCAGTTTCCCAAGCTCGACGAAGGCAATCTGTCGCGCATGCGGGCCAGCCTGGTGCGTCAGGCCACTCTGGCCGACATCGCCACCCGGCTGCAACTGTCGGAATTCCTGAAGCTCGGGGAAGGAGAAATGAAAAGCGGGGGCTTCCGGCGCCCGTCGATTCTTTCCGATGCCCTTGAAGCCGTGTTCGGCGCGGTCTATATCGATGGCGGCTTCGAGGCTGCACGCCGGGTCATCTCCAGTCAATATGAAAGCCTGCTGAGTGAAGTCGACCCCATCAGCCAAGGCAAGGACGCCAAGACCCTGCTGCAGGAACGGCTGCAGGCCATGCGCCTGGACCTGCCCGTCTATACGGTTGTGGCCACGCATGGGGCAGCCCATAATCAGCTTTTCGAAGTGGCATGCGATGTGCCTCGTCTCGAGATACGTGTGCAGGCAGCCGGTTCGAGCCGACGCGCGGCCGAACAATCCGCCGCCCAACTGGCGCTGGAACGGCTCGATGCAATTGAAGGGCTGGCAGGCGGGCCCCGTCGTCGCAAACGCGGCGCCCAACTGCGCCTGCCCGTGGCTTTGAATCAGGAACATAAATGAACACCCCTTTTCGCTGTGGATTCGTCGCCATCGTCGGCCGGCCCAATGTGGGCAAGTCCACTCTGGCCAATGCCCTGATTGGTGCCAAGCTGTCCATCGTCTCGCGCAAGGCTCAGACCACGCGTCACCGCATCAATGGCGTGCTCACGCGCGATAACGAACAATTCATCTTTGTCGACACCCCGGGTTTCCAGACGCGTCATGGTGGCGCCATGAACCGCATGATGAATCGCGTCGTCACGCAGGCCCTGTCCGAGGTCGACGTGGTCGTGCATGTGGTGGAGGCCGGCAAATGGACACCCGGCGACGCGCAGCTGCTGCCCATGCTGCCGGCGCCCGAGAAAACCATTCTGGTGCTGAGCAAGGTCGACCGCCTCAAACAGAAGAACGAGCTCTTTCCCTTCACCCAGAAGGTGCTCAAGGAATTCCCCTATTCGGCCGTGGTGCCCGTCAGCGCCGTGAAGGACGTGCAGCTCGACCAGCTGCTCGAGGAAATCGCCGCCCGCTTGCCCGAGGGCGAACCCATGTTCGAACCCGATGCGCTCACCGACCGGCCCATGCGCTTCATCGTGGCCGAGCTGATCCGCGAGAAGATCTTCCGCCTGGTGGGCGACGAGCTTCCCTATGGCTGCACCGTGGTGATCGAACAGTGGGAAGAGAACGAAACCGGTGCCCGCATTGCGGCCTGTGTCGTGGTCGAGCGCGAAAGCCATCGGCCCATCCTGCTGGGCGCCGGGGGCAATCACATGAAACGCATCGCCACCGAAGCGCGTCAGGATATCGTCAAACTGCTCGACAAGCCGGTGTTCCTGGATGTCTACATCAAGGTGCGCAAGGGCTGGTCAGAGCGCGAGAGTGTCCTGCGCGACCTGGGGTATGAGTAGCCGGGGCCACCGCGTACGCGACGTCGGCGCCTACATGCTGCATGCCTCCGCATGGCGGGAAACGTCATTGATCGTGCAGATCTTTTCCCGTGAACACGGCAACGTGGCCATGGTGGCGAAGGGGGCCAAGCGCCCGTATTCGGCGCTGCGTCCCATTCTCGCGGCCTTCCAGCCGCTGAAGGTCTCTTGGTCGGGCAGCGGCGAAGTCAGGACACTGACCCGGGCCGAACTGGCCGGCATGCGGCCCTTGTCGGGCAAGGCCCTGATGTCGGCCTGGTACATGAACGAGCTGCTGCTGCGCCTGCTGCCGCGTGAAGATGCGCATCCGGGCCTCTACGACGCCTATGACCTCGCGCTGCAAGCGTTGGCCGAAGGGGGCAGCGCAGCCAGTGCCCTGCGCCGCTTCGAATGGACGTTGCTGGAAGAAACCGGCTACGGCTTCGAAGGTGAGCCCCCGCAGTTCGACGACCCGACCCAGGAGAAACAGCTGCGCGGCATGCTCCGGGCGCGTCTGGATGAACTGCTGGGTCGTCCCTTGCGAACCCGACAGGTCCTGCTCGATCTGCAGCGCTACGCATGAGCAGCCTGTTTCATACCGAGGCCGACCTGGCCTTCATCTTCGAGGACACGGGTACCGAGCCGGTCTCCTTCGGTTCTCCGGCCACCGCCATTCCCGGCATTCTGGTGCTGGATACCTGCGTACTGCTGTCAAACGTCCTGCGGCGGGTGTTTTTGCGTCTGGCGGCCCAGGGCTGCTTCATTCCGATATGGAGCGAGCGGATCGGCAAGGAATGGCGCCGCAACGCCGCACGCATCTGGGATGTTCCCCACGAGGACGTTGCCGCACAGTGGCGGGCGCTTCAACATGCCTTTCCCGAGGCGGACCAGGGAGATGTTTCGCCCTTCGAGCAGGGCCTGCACCGCAGCGACCCCAAGGACTGGCACGTCATTGCCGCCGGACGCAGCGCCAAGGGCCGTCATCCGGGCCTCACGGCGGCCATCGTGACGCGCAACACCAAGGATTTCAATCGCACGGAACTGCGCGGTTACGGGTTGACGCTGTTTGAACCCGATGACCTTCTGCTGCGCTTGCATCATGCCCACCGGCCTCACATGATGGCGCTGGTGCCTCGCATCCCGATCCTCGCAGCGCCGCCCGGCCAGGCGCCCGAAAGCCTGGAAACCATCCTCAAGCGTGAACGCCTGTTCCGCCTCAATCGCGCATATAGGAGCGTGGCTTGAAACAAGGGGTCATTCTCTCCGTCCTGTCCTCTTTTTTGTTTGCCGTCCTGTATTACTACGCCACTTTGCTTGAGCCGCTGTCCGGTGCAAGCATCTTTGCATGGCGGGTGGTGCTGGCCCTGCCGGTCCTGGCATTGCTGATTTCCCGCTCCCGCGACTGGCAGGCCGTCAACGGCGTCTGGCGGCGTCTGATCAAGGACTGGAAGTTGGGCGCGGCCCTGGTGATCAGCGGCGCGCTGATCGGCGTCCAGCTGCTGCTGTTCATGTGGGCGCCTCTGCACGGCTATGGTCTGGACGTGGCCATGGGCTATTTTCTGCTGCCCCTGGTCATGGTGGTGGCGGGGCGGCTGTTCTATGGCGAACGCCTGAGCTCGTTTCAGAAGGCGGCCGTGCTTCTGGCGGCCCTGGGCGTGGCCCACGAACTGATTCGGGTCAGCGCCTTTTCCTGGGCCACGGCCGTGGTCATGTTCGGCTACCCGCCTTACTTCATGCTGCGCCGGAAGCTGCGCATGAATGCCTTGGCCGGCTTGTGGTTCGACATGCTGCTGCTGACGCCCATCGCGCTGTGGCTGCTGTCGCAGCAGGAAGTCAGTGTATGGGCGCAATTCCTGGGACGACCCGCGTTATGGGCGATGGTGCCGATGCTGGGGGCCATCAGCTCGACCGCCCTGGTGTTCTATCTGGCAGCCAGCCGCCGTCTGCCGCTGGGCCTGTTCGGCATCCTGACCTATGTCGAGCCCGTGCTGTTGTTCTGGGTGGCCTTTCTGTTGCTGGGCGAGCCGGTCACGGCAGATGCCCTCGGAACCTACCTGCCCATCTGGCTGGCGGTCTGCCTCATGGCGACGGAAGGCGCCATTGCCTGGCGGCGGGAGAGCAAAGAAAACGCCCGCAACCGTCGGCTGCGGGCGTCTGAAAAAAGCGGGTAGAACTTATTCGCGGTCGCCGCCGAAGATGCCCAGCAGCATCAGCAGGTTGCTGAAGATGTTGTAGAGATCCAGGTAGACGGCCAGGGTTGCGGAAATGTAGTTGGTTTCGCCGCCATTGATGATGCGCTGCAGGTCAACCAGCAGCAGGGCGGAGAAGATGCCGATGGCCATCACCGAGACGGTGAGCATGAGGGCGGGCAGTTGCAGGAAGAGGTTCGCCAGCGACGCGACGATCAGAATCACCACGCCGATGAACAGGAACTTCTGCATGCCGGAGAAATCGCGCTTGGTCGTGCTGGCGACGGTGGCCATCGTGCCGAAGACGGCAGCCGTGCCCCCAAAGGCCAGCATGATCAGTTGGGCGCCGTTGCCCATGCCCAGCACGAAGCCCAGCAGGCGCGACAGCATCAGCCCCATGAAGAAGGTGAAGGCCAACAGCAGGGCGATGCCCAGCGAACTGTTCTTGTTGCGCTCGATGGCAAACATCAGGCCAAAGGCGCCGACCAGAAAGAAGATGGCCGTCATGCCCGGGCTTGCGCCCATGATTTGATTGAAGCCCGTCGACACGCCCACCATGGCGCCCAGCACCGTGGGAACCAGGGAAACGGCGAGCAACCAGTAGGTGTTGCGCAAGACCTTGTTGCGTGCAGCCTGAGACAGCGACCCCCCGTAAGAAGCGCTGGACAGGGGTTGACGAAAGTCGTTCATGTTTCAAACCTCTGTTGGAATGTGAAGCGCATGCGCGCACCATAGCGTGAGCTTAACTTACAGAAACCTGAAATATCAAGCATCAAGTGAGCCTGAAACCCCCCTTTCGGAGGGGGCCCGGCTCTTGGCGGCAGGGGAGGGCCGCCTATCGGCACAGCGCGCGTAGCCGTTCAGCCGCCTGAAATATCGTGGGCGCGCAGCTCGAAGCCGGTTTCCTGGTACCGACGCCAGCGCTGCCGCGCAGCCTGTTTGTCTTCCGGGTGCCCGGAGACGATTTCCAGGACGCGTTCAAAATGTTCGGCGCCGGGGGGACATTCGGTGTCGAGGTTCAGCAACCAGGCCCCTGCCTGAGCCAGCTCGGGGGAAGGGGCCTGGGCTTCGAGCAGCACCGGGGTCTGCGCCGCCAGGGGATCGTCGGACATCACATGGGGCACGAAGGCGGTGGCTTCGAATTGCCAGAGCAGACGGTCGAACTTCTGCAGGCGGGCCGCATGCCGGGTGTAGACGACCAGGCGCCGCCCGGCGGCCACCTGCTTCTGCGTGACCTCGCAAGCTTTCAGCAGGCGGTCGGCGGCGCCGAAGGCGAAATCGACCCGGGTGACCATTACGAGCGGGACAGCAGGAACTGGGTCAGCAGGGGTACCGGGCGACCCGTTGCACCTTTCTCCTTGCCGCTCTTCCAGGCGGTGCCCGCGATGTCCAGGTGCGCCCAGGGGTAGGCTTTGGTGTAGCGCGACAGGAAGCAGGCCGCGGTGACCGAGCCGGCCGGCATGCCGCCGATGTTGGCCATGTCGGCGAAGTTGGAACGCAGCTGTTCCTGGTAGGCGTCCTCGAGGGGCATGCGCCAGGCGGTGTCGCCCGTTTCGCGGCCCGCTTCCAGCAGCTCGTTGGCCAGGGTGTCGTCGGTGCTGAACAGCCCGCTGTTGACATGGCCCAGGGCCACCACGCAGGCACCGGTCAGGGTGGCGATGTCGATCACGGCTTCGGGCTTGAAGCGTTCGGCGTAGGTGAGGGCGTCGCACAGCACCAGACGGCCTTCGGCATCGGTATTGAGGATCTCGATGGTCTGCCCGGACATGCTGGTGACAACATCGCCCGGCTTGTTGGCGCGGCCGCTGGGCATGTTCTCGCAGGAGGCGATCAGGCCGATCACTTCGCGTTCGAGTTCCAGTTCGGCCACGGCGCGCAGGGTGCCCAGCACGCTGGCGGCCCCGCACATGTCGTATTTCATCTCGTCCATGTTGGCCGACGGCTTGATGGAGATGCCGCCCGAGTCGAAGGTCAGGCCCTTGCCCACCAGCACCAGCGGCGCCTTGCCCTTGGCCTTGGGGCTCTTGGGAACGTGGCGGATCACGATGAAGACGGGCGGTTCGTCGGAGCCGCGGGCCACCGACAGGAAGGCGCCCATCTTCTCGGCTTCGATCTTCTTGCGGTCGAGCACGTCGACCTTCAGGGTCTTGAATTCCTTGCCCAGCTTCTTGGCCGTTTCACCCAGGTAGGTGGGGGTGCACAGATTGGGCGGCATGTCGCCAAGCAGGCGGGCCAGGTTCATGCCGTTGCCGATGGCGGTCCCTTCCTTCAGGCCGGCCAGAGCCTCGGCCGCTTTCGAGCGGCTGGTCCACAGCGACAGTTTCTTGAGCTTGGGGGCAGGTTCCAGGTCGCGGGTGCGCGTGGCCTCATAGCGATAGCTGCTGCGCTGGCCGGCAGCGGCCATGGCGCGGGCGCGGGAACGCAGGGTGGTGCCTTCGCATTCCACGGTGGCCAGGGTGGAGACCCCGTCGGCCACGTTCAGGCCGGCGCAGACGTTGGCGAACAATTGTTCCGCAGCGGCGTGACCCGTGGCGCGGTAGGCGTCCTGCTTGCCCAAGCCGATTACAATGACGCGCTCGGCTTTGACACCAGGCAGGTTGCGCAAGACGACATGGGTGTTCGCCTTGCCCTTGAATTCCGACAGCACTGCGCTGATGGCACCTTCGCTGGCACGGTCGATGACTTCGGCCGGTGCCGTGAGTACGCCGTCGGCGAAGACACCTACGCCTAGGGCGGCAGTACGAAGTTGCTGAAGGCCGGTCGTAGTCTGTGTGCTAAATTCCATTCAGATTTCCCCGTGATGATCTTTGGATGCCGACGATTATCTCGCAAATTCAGATATGTCACTATTCAAGCGTTCCGTCGTCTCCGAGATCCTGAGTCATGCAGGGGTGGTTGTGTCCACCCTGCTGGTGGTCTGGCTCAGTGTGCTGCTTGTCCGCCTGCTGGGAGAAGCGGCTGCGGGGTCCATTGGCGCCGACGTGGTCATGGGGCTGGCGACCTTCTCCAGCATCACGGCGTTGCCGGTCATCCTGGCCGTGTCGCTGTTCATTGCCGTGCTCACCACCGTCACCCGAAATTTCCGCGAATCCGAAATGGTGGTGTGGTTTGCCAGCGGTCTGTCGCTGCGCGACTGGGTCGCCCCCGTCCTGCGCGTCGCCGTTCCCGTTTCCCTCATCATTGCGGTGCTCACGCTGCTGGCTTCGCCCTGGGCTTACCGGCAGATCAGCGAGTACCGGCAACGTTACGAGCAACGCTCCGACCTGTCCAAGGTGACGGCCGGCCAGTTCATCGAGACCGGGGACGGTGAGCGGGTCTTCTTCACCGAAGCGCCGCGCGGGCCCGACGAAGAACTGGGCAACATCATCGCGCGGGTGCTCGACAAGGAATGGCACAGCCTCATCACCGCCGAGAGCGCCAGCATCGAGGAACAGCCCAATGGCGACCGTTTCCTGGTGCTGGTGGATGGCCATCGTTATGACCTGCAGCCCGGCAAGCCGATTTTCCGCCTGGTGGAATTCGAACGCTATGGCGTGCGTCTGGAGAGCGACGCCGAGGCCACCTCGCCCGAAGCGGTGCGAGCCCGGGCCGAACAGAGTCTCAAGGCGCGGCCCACCATGGCGCTGCTGAGCGACGACACTGACAGCGCGCGGTCCCAGGTCATGTGGCGCCTGGCCATGCCGCTGGCGGCGCTGAACCTGGCCTTGCTGGCCATCCCCCTGGGGGCCGTGAACCCCCGTCTGGGCAGATCGGGCGACATCCTCATTGCCGGCCTGGTCGGCCTGCTCTACATGAACCTGATCAACTTGTCGCGTGGCTGGATCAGCAACGGCAAGCTGGACTTTTCCATTGGCGTCTGGTTGGTGCACGGCTTGTTCGCCGCCCTCATGGCCTACATGCTTTGGCGCAAGCTGCAGGTGAGGGCGCCGCGTCGCCGGCGTGTTGTGGCGCGTCAGGGCAAGTAAACCAGCCGGTCGCTGTCGCCGCAAAGCAAAGGCCGGTTCAGCTCGGCCGAACGTTTGATGAAGTCCCACAGGGCCATGACGCGCTTGGACTGGCGCAAGTCTTCATGGCAGTACATCCAGAAACGACGTGTGACGCGGATGGTCTCCGGCAGCACGGGGGTGAGCCGCGTGTCCTGGCCGGCCATGAAGCAGGGAAGAATGGCCAGCGCGTTGCCCTGCAGGGCTGCATGATACTGGGCAATCACGCTGGTGCTGCGCAGGCCTACCTGAGCGGCCGGAACAATGTCCTCCAGGTAGCGCAGGTGGTCGCTGAACAGCAGTTCTTCCACATAGCCGATGAAGCGATGCTGCAGCAGGTCGTCCGCCGAGCGGATGGGCGGGTGGCGCTCGAAATAATCCGCACTCCCATACAGCAGCAGGGTGTACTCCCCCAGCAGGGTGCACAAATACGGCCCGCGCTGCGGCTGTTCCAGAGAAATTGCGATGTCGGCTTCCCGTTTCGACAAACTGATGAAGCGCGGGACCGGCATGATGTCCAGGGTGATGTTGGGGAAGCGGCGTTCAAAATCGACCATCAGCGGCGCGAGCACGTAGCTGCCGAACGCTTCGGTGGCGCCCACCCGCAAATGACCCGACAGCGCCGCCGCCTGACCGGAAACCTCTTCCTGGGCACTGAGCAGGGCGCTTTCAATGCGTTCGGCATGCACAAAGAAGCGCTGACCGTCTTCCGTCAGGGTATAGCCCGTGGCCTTGGACTTGTTGAACAGCACCGTGCCCAATGACTGTTCAAGAAAATGAATGCGGCGCGATACCGTCGTATGGCGCACCCCGAGGCGCTTGGCCGCAGCGCTGACGCGCTGTGTGCGCGCGACCTCAAGAAAATAGCGTATTCCGTCCCAGTCCATGATGTGCAAATATGGGCAATCAATGTGCACGTAGTTTTATGGAATTTGGTTTTTTACACAACTACACTCGGAGAGGCAGTGCGCTACCCGGGGCCACATCGGGAGCCATCCACGCTACGGGCGCCTCGCCCGACCCCTTACAAGACAAATAACGGAGACAAATCATGAGATTCACTTCCACCGTGATGGCGGCCTGCCTGATGGCCGCTTTCGGTGCCGCTCAGGCCGCCGCTCCCACTGTGAAAATCGGTGTGCTGACCGACATGTCGGGCACTTACGCCTCCATGGGCGGACCCGGTTCCGTTGCTGCGGCCCAGTTGGCCATTGATGACTGTCTGGCCAACGAGTGCAAGGGCATGAACATTTCGCTGGTGTCGGCCGACAACCAGAACAAGGCCGACATTGGTGCGGCACGCGCCCGCGAGTGGTTCGATCGCGACGGCGTCACTGCCATTGCTGACCTCACCAACTCCGCGGTGGCGCTGGCGGTTCAGGACATTGCCCGCGAAAAGAATCGCATTGCCTTGTTCTCCGGTCCGGCCACCAGTGCGCTGACCAACGACAAATGCTCGCCGGTCGGCTTTCACTGGATGTTCGACGTCTATTCGCAGTCCGTGGGCGGGGTGAAAGCCTCGATCGACAAGGGAGGCAAGTCCTGGTATTTCATCACGGTGGATTACGCCTTCGGCCACTCGCTGGAAAAGGGCGCGGCCGAAATGGTCAAGGCGCAGGGCGGCACGGTGGTGGGGTCGGTGCTGCACCCGTTGAACGTGCCGGATTTCGCCTCCTATCTGCTGCAGGCCCAGAGCTCGGGCGCGCAGGTCGTGGCACTGGCCAACAGCGGTGCCGACGTGGTCACCGCCATCAAGCAGGCGCGTGAATTCGGCATCGTGGAAGGCGGACAGCGTCTGGCCTCGCTGCTGATCTTCCTGTCCGACGTCAAGGCGCTGGGCCTGGAACATGGCCAGGGCCTGACCTACGTTGACGGCTTCTACTGGGATTACGACGAAGGCACCCGCCAGTGGTCCGAGCGCTTTGCCAAGGCCTTTCGCGGCGTGAAACCCACCATGACGCACGCCGGCGTCTACTCCAGCGTGCTGCACTACCTGCGCGGCGTGGCCGCCGCCCAGTCGGTCGAAGGGGATGTGGTCGCCCAGAAAATGCGTGAAATCCCCATTCGTGATGACGTCATGCGCAACGCCTCCATCCGCCCGGATGGTCGCGTGATCCATGACATGTATCTCTACGAAGTGAAGAAGCCGTCGGAATCCAAACATGAGTGGGACCTCGCCAAGCTGGTTGCCACGATCCCGGCGGACGAAGCCTTTGCCCCCCTGGAGCAGTCCACCTGCTCACTGGTGAAAAAGGGCTGAGGCCGCCACAAAGACTTGAACCAGGAGACAGTAATGAGTGCTTTACCGCAGCAGAACGATATTCCTCGCATCCCCCTTCTGATCGGGGGGAAGCTCATCCAGTCCAAGACCACCGAGTGGCGTGACGTCATCAACCCGGCCACTCAGGAAGTCGTGGCACAGGTCCCGTTCTGCACCCGCGAAGAGCTCGATCTCGCGGTCAGCAACGCCAAGGAGGCGTGGGAAACCTGGCGTCATAGCAGCCAGGGCACGCGCATGCGCATCATGCTCAATCTGCAGAAACTCGTGCGCGACAACACCGCCGAACTGGCCCAGGCCATCACCCGGGAACACGGCAAGACGCTGCCGGATGCCGAAGGCGAAGTCGGTCGCGGGCTGGAAGTCATCGAACACGCCTGCTCCATCACCAGCCTGCAGCTGGGCGAGTACGCGGAAAACGCCGCCAGCGGCATCGACGTCTACACGCTGATCCAGCCGCTAGGCGTGTGCGCGGGTATCACGGCCTTCAACTTCCCCGTGATGCTGCCGTCGTTCATGTTCCCCATTGCTGTCTCCACCGGCAACACCTTCGTGCTCAAACCGTCCGAGCAAGATCCCACCTCCACCCTGATGCTTGCCCAGCTCGCGCTGGAGGCCGGCCTGCCGCCGGGCGTGCTGAACGTGGTGCATGGCGGGCCCGACATCGCCAACGGTCTGTGCGAACACCCGGACATCAAAGCCGTGTCCTTCATCGGTTCCACGCGGGTGGGCACCGAGGTCTACCGCCGTGCCTCCGAGCATGGCAAGCGTTGTCAGGCCATGATGGGCGCCAAGAACCATTGCGTCATCCTGCCGGATGCCGACCGAGAAGTGGCGCTCAACCAGCTGGTGGGGGCCGCCTTCGGGGCAGCGGGGCAGCGCTGCATGGCCACCTCCGTGGCGGTGTTCGTGGGTGAATCTCGCGAATGGATTCCCGATTTCATCGAGCGGGCCATGAAACTCAAGGTCAATGCCGGAATCGATCGCGAGGCCGACCTCGGCCCCCTGGTGTCGCCGCAGGCGCGTCAGCGGGTGGAAGGGCTCATTCAGAAAGGGGTCGACGAGGGCGCGGAACTGCTGCTGGATGGGCGGGGCGTGCAAGTGCCCGGCTACGAGAAGGGCAACTTCGTGGGGCCCACTGTGTTCTCCGGTGTAACTGCCGACATGGCCATCTACCAGGAGGAAATTTTCGGCCCGGTGTTGTGCATTGTGACGGTCGACACGCTCGATGAAGCCATCAACTTCGTCAATGCCAACCCCAACGGCAATGGGGTGGCCCTCTTCACGCAGGACGGCGGCAATGCGCGCTATTTCCAGAACCGCATCGATGTCGGCCAGGTAGGCATCAACATCCCCATCCCCGTGCCCGTTGCCTGGTTCAGCTTCACCGGCTCTCGGGGGTCCAAGCTGGGCGACCTCGGGCCCAACGGCAAGCAGGCCGTGCAGTTCTGGACCCAGACCAAGACGGTCACCGCACGGTGGTCCGCGCATGCTCAGGGCGTCAACACCACCATCACAATGAAGTAAGCTTATAACCACAAATCATATTGTGGTGGTTCGTTATTACATATAATTGCCCCATAAGGAAGCGCCGGTCTGCGGCCGGCGCGTTCCCCGGGAAGTTTCCGGCTCGTTCGGGCCTGGCCGTTCAGCCGCTGCTTCCCTCGTTCATCCGGGGCTTTCATGAATCTTCAGCAATTTCGCTTTGTGCGCGAAACCATCCGCCGCAATTTCAATCTGACGGATGCGGCGCGCAGTCTTCACACTTCCCAGCCGGGGGTATCCAAGGCCATCATCGAGTTCGAGGAAGAACTGGGCGTCAAGATATTTGAACGGCATGGCAAGCGGATTCGCGGTCTGACCAAACCGGGTCAGGCGGTTGCCCACGTGATCGAACGCATCATGCTGGAAGTCGACAACCTCAAGCGCGTGAGTGATGACTTCGCCCGTGAAGACGAAGGCAGCCTCATCATCGGGTGCACCCACACCCAGGCCCGCTACCTTTTGCCGCGAGTGATTCCCGCCTTCCGCGAGCGCTTCCCCAAAGTGCGGCTGCAACTGGCCGAAGGCGACCCCGTGTCGCTGGCGCGCATGGTCCTGCACGAACAGGCTGACGTCGCCATCGCCACCGAAACACTCGCGCGGACACCGGGCCTGGCGACCTTGCCTGTGTATGAATGGGAACACACCATCGTCATCCGTCCGGACCATCCCCTGGCGGAACTGAAGTCCAGCGCCGCACGCGCCATTTCGCTCGAGCAGGTCGCGGAATATCCCATCGTCACCTACGACCGGGCATTCTCGGGCCGTGCGTCCATCGACGAGGTCTTTGCCGCTCAGGGCATCCGGCCCGATATCGTGCTGGAAGCCATCGATGCGGACGTGATCAAGACGTACGTGGATGTCGGCCTGGGCATCGGCATCATTGCCGGCATTGCCTTCGATCCGCGCCGCGACAAGGGCCTGATCGGTCTGCCCGCCGGCCATCTGTTCGGCACCCATACCACCCGCGTGGCCGTCAAATCCGGTGTGTTCCTGCGCGACTACGTCTATGTGCTGATCGAGATGCTTGCACCGGAACTCACCCGTGATGTGGTGCTGGAAGCCGTGGAGCAGGCACCCGTGGTGGAAGTCTTTTAGCGTAGACGGGACGCCTGAACCGAATCAGGCCGACCCCAATTGACGATACAAATAAGAATGATTATCGTTCAGGATACGCTTGAAATTCGGAGGCATCATGTCTGAACTCGTCAGTGCCGTGGTCGTAGGGGCCGATCGCCTGGGGAACATTCCCGACGTCCTGAAGGTCCACAACATTTCCATCGTCCAGCACATCAGCGGACGCGACCCCTCGCATCAAAAGAAGAAAAGCCTGCAGCTGCCGTCAGGAACCCAGCTGTTGATCCTGCTGACCGATTTTCTTGGTCACAATGTCATGAAGACGTTCCGCACGGCCGCGCAAAAGTCCGGGGTGCCGGTTCTGGTTTGCCGCCGGTCGGTCTGCAGCATGAAGCAGGCGCTGGCGCAGTGCGGCTATTGCGAAGTGAAGTGCCCGCGAGCATGCAGGCGAGAGCGTCAGTAAGCCTGCCGGCTTACTTGGAAGCGACCTTGCGCGAGGCGCCGGCGGGCTTCTCGGCGTGGGCCGGTTCGGAGGCCAGGCGGCGAGCGCCGTTGTAGCGTTTCTTCCAGTAGGCAATGTTCATGTCTTCAACCCGCACCTTGGAACCCGTGCTGGGGGCGTGAACGAACTTGCCGTCACCCAGGTAGATGCCGACGTGCGAGAAACGCTTGCCGCGCGTATTGAAGAACACGAGATCCCCGCGTTCCAGTTCCGATTTCTTGATGGACTCGCCCAGACGCGCCATCTCGGAAGAGCTGCGGGGCAGTTTCAGACCGAGGGATTTTTCAGCGGCATACCGCACCAGACCGCTACAGTCGAAGCCCTGCGCCGGAGAATTGCCGCCAAAACGGTACTTGATGCCCAGGTAAGTGAGTGCGGTGGAGGCCAGGCCGCGGGCCTGCGGACGATTGACTTTTTCGGAGGCGGCGAGATAGGCACCGAGGGGATCGGAGCTGACGTGGCCGAGATACTGGCTGCGAACGCTGCGATTGCTGACCAGGAAGGAGGGGTCGTCTACCCCCGGGCCCGATAATTGCTGTGGTTCGTTCTGAGTAGCGCAACCCGCCAGGGCCAGACACGCGACCGCCGCCAGAATGCGGAGGCGGTTTGCTGCAGTGGGCAGGTGGAGTTCAGGATGTGGCGGTTGCGCTGACATTAGATACCAATGAAAAAGCCCGTAACGAATCGGGTTGGCCCGTCACGGGCAGAATCTGGCGTTCAGTCTTCAAAAAGCTGCGGGAAGTTTACCCCAGCCCTCATCTAGCGGTAAAGTGTTCAGCAGACCGTTAACTCATAACAGGAAGTTACATGAACACCAAACCCGTGCTGTCGGTTGAAGATGTCCAGACCATTCTGAATGCCGCGCGCCGCCACGCAGAAGAAAACAAATGGCCCGTCACGATTGCCGTCGCCGACGATGGCGGGCATCTGCTGGGCATGATCCGTCTGGATGGTGCTGCGCCCCTGTCCTCGCACATTGCGCCCGCCAAGGCACGCACGGCAGCACTGGGTCGCCGGGAATCCAAGGGCTTTGAAGACGTCATCAACAATGGGCGGTATGCCTTTCTTTCCGCGCCCCTCGAAGGCATGCTGGAAGGCGGTGTGCCCATCGTTCACGACGGCCATGTGGTCGGTTCGGTCGGGGTGTCGGGGGTGAAGTCCGACGAAGACGCGCAGATCGCGCGAGCCGGCATCGCTGCATTGCACGCATGAACCAGGCCGGGCCGCCGACTGCGTCCCGGCTGGGCGAAGCGCTCAACCCCGGTGTCTCCCGGCGCGAGCTCTGGGCTTGGGCGATGTACGACTTCGCCAACTCCGGTTACACGACGGTGGTGCTGACCACCGTCTTCAGCGCCTATTTCGTCGGGGTGGTGGCCGCAGGCCGAGATTGGGGAACGCTGGCGTTCACCAGCGCGCTGTCTTTTTCCTATCTGGTCGTCATGCTCACCATGCCGACCCTCGGTGCCCGGGCAGATGCCACCGCCCGGCGGCGCCGCTTCCTCTTCATCAGCACGGCAGGTTGCTGTGTCGGCACGGCGCTGCTGGCGCTAGCGGGGCCAAATGATATTGCCCTCGCCCTGATCGCTCTGGCGTTCTCCAATTACTGCTTCTGCGTCGGCGAATCCCTGATCGCCGCCTTCCTGCCCGAACTGGCCAAACCTGAAGCACTCGGACGGGTATCGGGTTGGGGCTGGAGCTTCGGTTACTTTGGCGGGATGCTCACACTCGGGCTGTCTCTGGTCCTCGCCACCCGAGGCGAGGCCGCCGGCCTGCCGGCCCAGGCCTATGTTCCCTGGGTCATGCTGCTGACGGCCGGTGTGTTCGCGCTGGCGGCCGTCCCGTCCTTCCTTTTTTTGCGCGAACGCGCGCCGGCCACCCATCGTCCGTCGGAAGGCATGTTGCAACGCCTGGCCACCGCCTGGCACGACACGCGCAATCATTTCCCCGATTTCCATCGACTGCTGTTCTGTGGCGCGCTCTATCAGGCAGGCATCGCCGTGGTGGTGACGCTGGCCGCCGTCTACGCCACCGAAGCCATGGGCTTCACCATGGCCCAGACCATGATGCTGGTCTTCACGGTGAACATCGCCGCGGCCGCCGGCGCCTTCTTTTTCGGGCATGTGCAGGACCGCATCGGCCACAAACCGGCCTTGGGCGTCACCCTGGCGGGTTGGATCCTGATGGTACTGGTGGCCTGGGCGGCCACCGAAGCGTGGGTGTTCTGGCTGGCGGCCACGCTCGCAGGCCTGTGCATGGGAACCAGCCAGAGTGCCGGCCGGGCCATGTGCGGCGCGCTGGCGCCCCCGCGCCGTCTGGCAGAATTTTTTTCACTCTGGACCTTCGCGATTCAGCTCGCGGCCGTGATCGGGCCATTATGCTATGGCTTGGTCACCTGGGTGAGTGGCGGCAACCATCGGCTCGCGCTGCTGTTCACAGGAAGCTTTTTCGTTCTGGGCCTGCTCGTTCTGGCCCGTGTAGACTTTGCCCGTGGCATGCGGGCGCGCCAGCGCGCGATTGACGCGGAGCCCGCGTCCGCAGGCCTGGCAGCTTGATGATTCAAACCCCAATTCAAAGGAGACGCAAGTATGTCGAGTGCAATCGATTCGGTCATGACCGAAACACGCGTGTTCGGGCCATTCGAACGCGTGGCGGCCAATGCCAATATTTCGGGTATGGAGGCCTATCGGGCCCTGTACGAGGAAGCACAGAACGACCTGGAGGGGTTCTGGGCACGGCAGGCGCGCGAGAACCTGGTCTGGACCAAGCCCTTCACCAAGGTGCTGGATCAATCGAACCCGCCGTTCTACACGTGGTTCGAAGATGGTGAACTGAATGTGTCGGCCAACTGCCTGGACCGTCACCTGAACACGCCGACCGCCAACAAGACGGCCATCATTTTCGAAGCGGATGACGGCGAGATCACCCGCGTCACCTACAAGGAACTTCACGAGCGCGTCTGCCGGTTGGCCAACGCCCTGAAATCCCTGGGGTACAAGAAGGGCGACCGCTCCATCATCTACCTCCCGATGTCGATCGAGGCCGTGGTGGCCATGCAGGCTTGCGCCCGCCTGGGTATCACGCACTCGGTTGTCTTCGGCGGCTTTTCCTCCAAGAGCCTGCATGAGCGCTGCGTCGACGTTGGCGCGAGTCTCGTCATCACGGCCGACGAGCAAAAGCGCGGCGGCCGCAATATTCCGCTCAAGGTTGCGGTTGACGACGCGCTTTCTCAGCCCGGCACCGAGGGCGTGCGCCATGTGCTGGTTTACCGTCGCACGGGCGCCGAGGTGCAGTGGAAGGAGGGGCGCGACCTCTGGCTGCACGAAGCGGTGGCCGAGCAGCCGGCCGAGTGCGAGCCGGTGGCCGTCGGTGCCGAGCACCCGCTGTTCATTCTGTATACCTCCGGCTCCACGGGCAAGCCCAAGGGCGTGCAGCATGCCTCGGCCGGCTATCTGCTCTCCGCGCTGCTGACCATGCGCTGGACGTTCGACATCAAGGATTCCGACATTTTCTGGTGCACGGCCGATGTGGGTTGGGTCACGGGGCACACCTACATCGCCTACGGGCCGCTCGCGGCCGGTGCCACCCAGATCATGTTCGAAGGGGTGCCCACCTATCCCACCCCGGCGCGCTTCTGGGAAATGATCGAGCGCCATCGCTGCACCATCTTCTACACTGCCCCGACGGCCATTCGTTCGCTCATCAAGGCGTCCGAATCCAACGAGGAACACCATCCCAGGAAGTTCGATCTCACCAGTCTGCGCATCATCGGTTCGGTGGGCGAGCCCATCAATCCGGAAGCGTGGATGTGGTACTTCACCCATGTGGGCCGAGAGCGCTGCCCGGTGGTGGACACCTGGTGGCAGACTGAAACCGGCTCGCACATTCTCACGCCGTTGCCAGGGGCCACACCGCTCAAGCCCGGTTCCTGCACGCTGCCATTGCCCGGCATCGATGTGGGCGTGATCGACGAAAGCGGGCAGGAAGTTCCGCCCGGCAAAGGCGGCTTCCTGGTGATTAAGAAGCCGTGGCCGTCCATGATCCGCACCATCTGGGGGGATCCGGAACGCTTCAAGAAGAGTTACTTCCCCCCCGAGGCTCACGGCTATTACCTGGCCGGCGACGGCGCGCAGCGCGACAAAGATGGCTACTTCTGGATCATGGGTCGGATCGACGACGTGCTGAACGTCTCGGGCCACCGTCTGGGCACCATGGAAGTGGAATCTGCGTTGGTGGCGCACGAGCTGGTGGCCGAAGCGGCCGTGGTCGGGCGTCCCGATGCCACGACGGGCGAAGCGGTGGTGGCCTTCGTGGTGCTGAAGCGCCCGGTGCCGCAGGGTGATGAAGCCGTCCAGATCGCCCGTGAGCTGCGCGATTGGGTGGGCCGCGAAATCGGTCCGATCGCCAAGCCGCGTGAGATCCGTTTCGGCGAGAACCTGCCCAAGACGCGTTCCGGCAAGATCATGCGTCGCCTGCTGCGGCTGGTCGCACAGAACGAGGCCATCACCCAGGACGTTTCCACGCTGGAGAACCCGGCTATCCTGGACCAGCTCTCCAAGTCCTACTGAACGCTTTCCCGCCCGTCGGGCAGGTGAACCATGAAAAAGGGCCGTTCCGGAAGGAGCGGCCCTTTTCCGTGGGGCAGGGATGCCGCTCAGGGGAGCGGCCCTGCCGGTGCCTGCCGTTTACATCCCGTTGTAGACCGGGCCCTCACCGCCTTGCGGAGCGACCCACACGATGTTCTGGGTGGGGTCCTTGATGTCGCAGGTCTTGCAGTGAACGCAGTTCTGCGCATTGATCTGCAGGCGATCCTGACCGTCGTCGTCCTTGATGAACTCGTACACGCCGGCGGGGCAATAGCGCGCCTCCGGGCCGCCGTATTTGGCCAGGTTGACCGCGACCGGTACCGAGTCGTCCTTGAGCGTCAGGTGAATAGGTTGATCTTCCTCGTGGTTCGTGTTCGAGATGAACACCGAGCTCAGGCGATCGAAGGTGATCTTGCCATCGGGCTTGGGGTACTCGATGCGCGCACACTCCGAGGCCGGCTTCAGACAGGTGTGGTCGGCCACCTTGCGGTGAATGGTCCAGGGCATCTTGCCCTTGAGCAGCCACTGTTCGATGCCGGTCATCACCGTGGCCACGGTGCGACCCTTCTTGAACCACTGCTTGAAGTTGCGAGCCTTGTTCAGCTCTTCATGCAGCCAGGATGCCTCGAAGGCGTGGGGGTAGGCCACCAGCTCGTCGCGGCTGCGGCCGGCCTTGAGGGCTTCGAACGCGGCTTCGGCGGCCAGTGCCCCCGTCTTGATGGCGGCGTGGCTGCCCTTGATGCGCGACGCATTCAGCATGCCGGCTTCGCAGCCGACCAGCACACCGCCGGGGAAGCACAGCTTCGGGATAGACAGCAGACCGCCGGCGGTGAGCGAGCGGGCACCGTAGGCAATGCGCTTGCCGCCTTCGAAGGTCGGGCGGATGGCAGGGTGAGTTTTGTAGCGCTGGAATTCCTCGAAGGGCGACAGCCACGGGTTGGCATAGTCCAGGCCTACGACCAGGCCCACCACGACGATGTTGTCGTTCATGTGGTAGAGGAAGGAGCCCCCGTAGGTGTCGGAATCCAGCGGCCAGCCAGCGGTATGCATGACCAGTCCGGGCTTGGACTGGGCCGGGTCGACTTCCCACATTTCCTTGATGCCGATGGCATAGCTTTGCGGGTCGCGGCCGGCATCCAGCTTGAAGCGTTCGATCAGCTGACGGCCGAGCTGGCCGCGTGAACCTTCGGAGAAGATGGTGTAGCGCGCATGCAGCTCCATGCCGGGCTGATAGGCCGCCGTGGGCTGGCCGTCGCGGCCCACGCCCATATCGCCGGTGGCGACGCCTTTCACGGCACCATTGTCGTCGGAGAGAATTTCCTTGGCCGCA
>JAJUFT010000076.1 GCA_029263615.1 Alcaligenaceae bacterium
GTCTGGGCAATGACGGTGGTGGGGACGCCGTCCATCATCAGTACGAGACCGATGGTGACGAGCCCCATGGCCACCGCTGCGTGGGTACCGATGGCCATGAAGACAAGCATGGCCACGAGAGCGAGTATGAGCAACATGGGGGTCCTTACAGTTCCTCGTTGGGAAGGTGGCTGGCAGAGGCGAATGGATTGTGCCCGCGGATGACCTGTACCAGGCAGCGTAGGTAATAGATGGCCAGAAGGATGCCACCCAACGGCATGGCCAGGAACAGCACCCACATCGGTAGATCGAGGTTGGACTCCGTCATCATGCCCATCGTGTAATAGCGTTTGAGCTGCGGCCAGGAGGCCCACACCAGGGTCAGGGCGAAGCCCGCCCCGATCAGTGATGCCAGAAAGTGCATCACTGCGTGAAACCTGGCCGGCAGATAGCGCAACATGAGGTCGGTGCGGATATGGTTGCCGGAGGAACCGGTCGCGCCCAAGGTCAGAAAGAAGGCCCAGAGCATGAGATAGCGCACGGACTCTTCCGCCCAGAAATGGCTGACGCTGAAAAATGAGCGGCTGAATCCTTCAATCATCATGATGGCGGTGCCCGCGACCATCAGCAGGGTGGCCAAGTTGAGCAGGGGCCCGAGTTCGAACCGTTCCCACCCTCGCCGTGGCGGGGGGGCGGGTCGCCCCGCGCCCCCGGTCGTCACTTGATTAATTGACTCCACACTCGTTCCTCAGCTTGGCAAGTTG
Organism: Alcaligenaceae bacterium; assembly: GCA_029263615.1. Lineage (GTDB taxonomy): Bacteria > Pseudomonadota > Gammaproteobacteria > Burkholderiales > Burkholderiaceae_B > Yanghanlia. The sequence goes on from JAJUFT010000076.1 coordinate 744, forward strand.
ATCAACCGCTTCCGGGTAACGATCGGAGAAACCTTTCAGACTGCCCGCGATGGACGCTTGCAGGCGCTTGATCGACGCGTCATCGGCAAGGTTGAAGGTGGCCCCGGCATCGACCATTTTCTTGATCAGCTTTTCATCGGCCGCAATGGCTTCCTTCCACTGGTGCTCACCGATTTCTGCAATCGTTTCGACAATGGCCTTGCGGTGATCTTCCGGCAGCCCTTCCAGCCAGCCCTTGTCGACCACCACGGCATAGGTGGACACCGAGAGCCCCGGCACATGCCACGCATACTTGCCGGTCATGCCGATCATTTCCGCCCAGCCCGCCGGCGAGGTGAAGATACCGTCGATCGCGCCCTGGGCCAGGGCGGTACTCATTTCGGAAGCGGCCATGGACACGGGGCTGACGCCCAGGTTGCGCATCATGTCCTGGAAGACGCGGCCACCGGTGACACGAATCTTGGTGCCGTTCAGGTCTTCCTGCGTTTTCACGTTCTTGTCGCGGAAGATGAAGAACAGGTCGGCCGTGCGAAGGAAATCCAGAACCTGCAGGTTGCGCGGCTCGACATACGAGGAAATGAGCTTCGTCACCCCGCTCTTGAAACAGGCATTTTCCATCTGCTTGTCGCTGATGGCGAAGGGCAGATTCACCACCCCGGCACGCGGATCGATGGATTCGACGCGCACGGTCACGGGCCAGACCATGTGGACAGCGCCGGTACCCAGCGCGGCAATGGCGTCCTGGTCGTTGTAGAGCTGGCCGCCGGCAAAGAGCTTGGCTTTGACTGCCCCGTTGGTACGCTCGGCGACGCGGTCGGCGAACGTCTGCATGTACTGCGTTTTCCAGTGAGTCGTGGCGACCTCGCTGGTCATGACGATCTCGGTGGCATGAGACGCTGTGGCAAGGGACACGCACGCGGTGAGCGCGGCGAGTGAGAGGGCTCGTTTGAACATGATTTGTCTCCTCCGGGATGATGTGAGCGTGGCGCCGGCGGGTGCCTTGATGGTCTGCTTCTAGTAGCCGGCGCTTTCTTCAATGCTGTGACTTCTTTTTTGAATCAGGGCACTACGAATGAACGACATGAACTCCGTGCCATCGGCTTTCTTGCCGATGGTTCTGACCGTCACGATGCCCTGGCCGGGGCGTGAACGGGACTCACGTACTTCCAGCACTTCCGATTCTGCATAGATGGTGTCGCCCACAAACACCGGGGCGGTCAGTCGGATTTCCTTCCAGCCCAGATTGGCGACGGCCTTGCCGCTGACTTCCGGGACCGTCATGCCCAGCACGATGGCGAGGGTGAGCCCGCTGTTGACCAGCAACTGCCCGAATTCGCTTTTCGACGCGTAGGCGACGTCGCAGTGCATGGGATGGTAGTTCATGGTCATCAGCGAGAACTGGATGTTGTCTGTCTCGGTGATGGTGCGACCCGGGCGGTGTTCGAAATAATCGCCGACTTTGAAGTCTTCGAAGTACAGACCGATTTCGCCGCGGTAGCGGTTCTCTCCAATTTTTCTTAAGCCCACGAATCTTCTCCTGAAACGGTGCGGGTGAGGGTCGGTGCGGGTGGGGGCTGCCCAGTGCCCGCGAAGCAGAACTGTGTCGTCAAGCGTGCAGGAATCGCGCTCTTTGTCTGAATGTTCTAATGTCCGGACATTAATGTCAATACGCCAGGACGTAGGGATTTTCCGGGGGCCAGACTTTCGCCTACCAGAAATTTTTCTTACGTTCTGAGGGACTTTCCGGGCTTGACCACGCCAAAAAACCGGCTCAGTATTTGTACGGACATCCATACATATAAATGAGAATAAAGGAGTAGGTGTGAGCACGGAGTCCCGGAATCCCAACCCTGATGCCGGTCGAAAGCTGACGGAATCAGACATTCCCCCGGACGATCTTCCCGACCTCAGGTCGACGGTGAACGATCTGGAAGCGGCGGTGTTTGCTGCTGCGGCCGAGCTGGATATCGCTGCGGTACATGAGCCGTTCGTGGGGGGGCTGCTGGCATTGCAGCGTGAACCCATGCCGGCCCGGCAAAGCGGCGCCGTGCGGGATCGCTCCGTGGGAGCAGGGGGTGTCGCAGAGGTGGAGGCGGCCCTGAAGCGCATCGCATCCACACCCGCCGAGCACAGCGCGTGGGTGAGCGTGGAGCCGGAAGACGCCTTGCGCCGTGCGAATGCCCTGGTCAATGCGTCCGCACGCGGTTGGCTCCACGGCATTCCGATCGGCCTCAAGGACATGTTCGATCGCCGTGGCAAGGCGGCACGCTGGGGGGCCCGCCTTCGCGACGATGCAGTCCCGGCTGCGCGCCATGCGACGCTGGTGGAGCGGCTGGAAGCGGCCGGCGCCGTGATTCTCGGCACGCTGCACATGGCGGAATGCGCCATGTCTCCCACGGGGCTGAACGAACACCTGGGCCACGGTTCCAACCCGCATCACCGCGCGCACGCTTCCGGCGGAAGTTCCAGCGGGGCGGGCATGGCCGTCGCGGCCGGCGATGTCCCGCTGGCCATCGGGTCGGACACGGGGGGTTCCGTGCGCCTCCCGGCGGCGCTTTGTGGCGTCACCGGCCTGAAACCCACCCAGTTCCGGGTGAGCACCGCGGGCGCGATGCCTCTGTCGCCCAGCATGGATTGCCTGGGGCCGCTGGCGGTCGACGCCGACCTGTGTGGTCTGGCCCTGGCCGCGATGGCGGGGGCCGACCCGCGCGACCCCGCCTGTGTCGATCTTCCCCCCTTGCGCCCCGGAACCTGGCGGGGCCGTTCCGCGCGCGATTTTTCGGTGGCGGTGCCGCGTCTGGAAGCGGGCAGCCTGCTGACCCCCGAGATGCTGGAGGCCTTCACGCGAACGCGCCACAGGCTGGCGGACGCCGGCGTGCGCATCGTGGAAGTGCCCATGCCCGACCTGGCGTTGTTGGGGCAGCTGGCCTCGGTCACCCTGGCCATTGAATCGACGTCCGTCCACCGCGCCGTCCTGGCGACACAGCCGGAGGTCTATGGGCGCCAGGTGCGCCGGCGCCTGTCGCGCGGCATCTTGATGAGCGGACTTGCCTACTACGATGCGCAGCGCCTGCGGGTGCCGCTGCTGCGCCGCTTCATGGCGCAGACCCTGAGCGACGCCGATGCCCTGATGTTGCCCACTTCGCCGGGTGGCGCCCCCCGCATTGCCGACACCGTGGGACCGGATCAACACCGGCTGGAGCAGGAGTTCGGCAAGTTGTCGTTCTGGACCCGCGGCATCAACTACCTGGGGCTGCCCGGGCTTTCCGTACCCGCGGGCGTCAACGCGGCGGGCCTTCCGCTGGGCGTGCAGTTCATTGGCGCGCCGTATGACGAAGAGCGCCTTCTGTCCATTGGCTGTCTGTTGCAAACCGTACCGGATCCAACCTGAGGAGACACACCGTGAAAAAGGTCGTATTGAGTGCCCTGCTTGCGCTGGGCGTGATGGCGGCGCCCGTGAGCGCCACCGAAATCATCATCACCAGTGAAATTCCCGTCACCACCAACCCCAGCCCCTACATCGAGCAATTCCTGAAGGAGATCGAGACCAAGACCAATGGTGAGGTCAAGGGAAAGTATTTTGCCGCTTCACAGCTTTACAACGATCGTGATGCCTTGGTGGCGCTGGGCACGGGGGCGGTGCACATGGTCTGGCCGGTTGCGTCCCGGCTTGAGCTGTTCGACAAGCGCACGGGCGTGCTGAGCCTACCCTTTGAACTGAATGAAAAGCAGCTGACCAATGCCTGTTTCGCGAAGGGGCTGGCCGAACAGATGTCCTCCTACCTGGAGCCCGCCGGGCTGGGCGTGCTGGGCTTTCTTCGCACGGCCGAACTCATCTTCCTGATGCGCAACAAGGAAGTGACCAGTGTGGCGGACCTCAAGCGACAGAAGATCCGGGTGGTGGGAGGCAGGGTGATGCTGGATGCCATGCGCACGGTGGATGCCAGCCCGATTTCCATGGCCGCGTCGGAAATGTCCGTGGCCCTGTCGCAAGGCACGATCGACGGCGCCATGACTTCCCCGGCCGGCTGGACGGACGTCCTGGGCATGTCGGCCAAGTATGGGGCGCTGTTCCCGGGCATGTCGCTGGCCACTTCTCCCGTGGTGGTGGACAAAGTGTGGTTCGATGGATTGCCGCAGGCGCACAAGACGGCCATCCAGGAAGTGCTGGACGGCATCATCGAACGGCAGTGGAAGGAGACCGTGGAAAAGGACAAGGCGCTGGTCAAGCAGATGGTGGATCAGGGGGCGGTCTATCACGTGGTGCCCGACAGCGAGGTGAAGCTGTTGCGCGACGCCTTCAACAAGGCCAGCGCCGACTTCATCAAGGAAAACGCCGACGCGATCCAGGCGCTGCGCGAGCTGGACAAGCGCTGCCTGCAGGGCTGATCCGTCTCACCGGTCGCGCCATTGAAATAGCCCGCATCTGCGGGCTATTCACTTTGGCTCCTAGGACGATCCACTGACAGCACGCCGGCCATGCGCCCTGCCAGTCTGGCATTCCGTTTCCGGGGTCAGACGCCTGCGGGAGCGATCTCGCGCCCTTCCAGGGCGGCAATGGCAGCCGCCACCCCCGCGCCGTAAGCCGGGTCGGCCTGGGTGCAATGTTCGATATGGCGCTCCTGCACGTCGCGGGACACCCCGGCGATGGCTCGTGCCGTGTTCTCGAACAGACGCTGTTGTTCGTCGGGCGTCATCAAGCGGAAGAGATTGCCCGGCTGGCTGAAATAGTCCTCGTCCACGCGGTGGTTCCAATGGTCCGCCGCGCCTTCCAGCGAGAGGGGCGGTTCACGGAAATCGGGCTGTTCCACCCATTCACCGCGGGTGTTCGGCTGGTGGGCGATGGTGGCGCCGTGGTTGCCATCGACGCGCATCGCACCGTCACGGTGGTAGCTGTGGAAGGGGCAGCGCGGTTGGTTCACCGGAATCTGGTGGTGATTCACCCCGAGACGGTAGCGCTGGGCATCGCCGTACGAGAACAGGCGCGCCTGCAGCATGCGATCGGGAGAGAAGCTGATGCCGGGCACCACGTTGGCCGGTGTGAAGGCGGCCTGTTCGACTTCCGCAAAGAAGTTGTCGGGGTTGCGGTTCAGTTCCAGCACGCCGACCTCGATGAGCGGGTAGTCGCCCTTGGGCCAGACCTTGGTCAGGTCGAAGGGATTCAGGTGGTAGGTGGCCGCGTCCTTCTCCGGCATGATCTGCACGTACATCGTCCAACGCGGGAAATTGCCGGCTTCGATCGATTCGAACAGGTCGCGCTGTGAGCTTTCGCGGTCACGGCCCACCAGCTCCTGAGCTTCGGCATCCGTGAGGTTCTTGATGCCCTGCTGCGTCCGGAAATGGAATTTCACCCAGAAACGCTCGTTCTGCGCGTTGATGAAGCTGAAGGTATGACTGCCGAACAGGTGCATCTGGCGGAAGTTGGCGGGAATGCCCCGGTCACTCATCACGATGGTGACCTGGTGCAAGGCTTCGGGCAGGCCGGTCCAGAATTCCCAGTTGTTCTGGGCGCTGCGCATGCCTGTGCGCGGGTCGCGCTTGACGGCGTGGTTCAGGTCGGGGAACTTGAGCGGGTCGCGGAAGAAGAACACCGGCGTGTTGTTGCCCACCAGATCCCAGTTGCCTTCTTCGGTATAGAACTTCATGGCAATGCCACGGATGTCGCGCTCGGCGTCGGCCGCGCCACGCTCGCCGGCCACGGTGGAAAACCGCGCGAACATGGGCGTTTGCTTGCCCACTTCCGAGAAGATCCTGGCGCGGGTGTACTGTGTGATGTCGTGGGTGACGGTGAAGGTGCCGTAGGCGCCCGCCCCTTTGGCGTGCATGCGGCGCTCGGGGATCACTTCACGATCGAAGTGCGCCAGCTTCTCGATCAGCCATACGTCCTGCAGCAACAGCGGCCCGCGCGGTCCGGCGGACATGGCGTTCTGGTTATCGACAACGGGTGCACCAGCGGCGGTGGTGAGTTTCTTCATGAGGGCTCCTGAATCTGTTGCTGAGTCGGCCACATTGGCCGGTTGAGAACATTCTAGGAGCCCGTGTCTGATTGGTAAAATTGATTATTACAAATTGATCAATAGTGTTTGGCTAAATCGCTCAAATTCCCAGGTAACTCTTGAGCGCCTCACGCTGAGCCAGGTAGTCGGCGGAGCTGCCTTCCCATGCCACGCGACCCTTTTCCACGATGTAGTGCCGGTCGGCCAGCGGCAGCATGGCGGACAGATTCTTGTCGATGCAGAGGAGGGTCAGGCCGGTGCGCTTGAGCTGTTCGAGCGCGTTCCAGATATCGCGCCGAACCAGGGGGGCCAGGCCTTCGGTGGCCTCGTCCAGAATCAGCAGCCGCGGGTTGGTCATGAGGGCACGCCCGATGGCCAGCATCTGCTGCTCACCGCCGGATAGCCGTGTGCCGGGGTTATTGCGCCTTTCCTGCAGACGCGGGAACAGAGCGTACACCTTTTCCAGCGTCCAGCTGGCGGGGGTTGCACCGGCCGGTTTGCGGGCGGTCGCGAGCAGGTTCTCCTCCACACTGAGGTTGGGAAAAATCTGCCGGCCTTCCGGCACCAGGCCCAATCCCAGACGGGCGATCTGGTGGCTGGGGGAAGTGGTGATGTCGCGCCCATCGAACCGTATGGTGCCGGCCCGCGGGCGCATCAGGCCCATCAGACACTTGATGGTGGTGCTCTTGCCCATGCCGTTGCGGCCCAGCAGGGTGATGAATTCGCCCTGAGCGGCCTGCAAGGACATGCCGTGCAGCACATGACTCTGCCCATAACCGGCATGCAGGTCGTGAATTTCCAGCAAGGGGGGACGTGCACTCATGCTTCGTCTCCCAGATAGGCTTGCTGGACTTCCGCATTGTTGCGAATTTCGTCCGGCGTGCCGGTCGCGATGCAGCACCCGTACACCAGGACGCTGACCTGGTCGGCCAGACTGAAGACGGCTTCCATATCGTGTTCGACCAGCAGGATGGCGTAGCGGTGGCGCAGGCGCGCCAGCGCTTCCGTCATTTGCCGCGATTCGACCTGACTCATGCCGGCCATGGGTTCATCCAGCAAGAGGACCCGCGGCTCCCCTGCCAGTACCATGGCCAGTTCCAGCTGCCGTTGCTGGCCGTGGGCCAGTGCGGCAGCCTCGGTATGGGCGTGTGCGAGCAGCCCGGCTTCGTTCAGGGCGCGCAGCGCGGGTTCGCGCAGGGCCTGCTCACCATGCACGTCCTTCCAGAAGCGGAAGCTGTGTCCCTGGTGGGCCTGCACGGCCAGCATGACGTTCTCCAGCGCGGTGAACTGGGGCAGGACAGCGGTGATCTGATAAGAGCGCTTCAACCCGGCCAGGCTGCGGGCGTGCACCGGCAGCTGGGTGATGTCGTGTCCGTCCAGTTCGATTCGGCCGGCATCCGGCGTGATTTCGCCTGCCAGCTGGCCGATCAGGGTGGATTTCCCGGCGCCGTTGGGCCCGATGACGGCATGGATCTGGCCGGGCTCAAGCGAGAGATCGACGTGGTCTGTGGCGAGCAGGCCCCCATAGCGTTTGACCAGCCCCTGCACCGTCAGGCGGCCGGGGGCGGCTGCGACGGAGGAAGTTCCGACAGACTGGGTGGCTGATGCCGGGTCCGGGATCGTGTCCGGTTCAGCAGAACTGCGGACAGGGGAACCGAGCAGGCCGGCCACGCCGCTGCGGCTGGCCACGGCCACTGCGACAATCGCCGGGCCGAGAAGGATCATCCAGTGCTCTGTCACTAGCTTGAGGGCCTCTTCGGTGAGCAGCAGGGCGGCGGCGCCATACAGCGGACCCATGATGGTGCCCATGCCGCCCAGCACGACCATGACGATCAGCTCGCCCGACATGGCCCAGGACATGAAGGAGGGCGCGGCAAACTGGGTGAGATTGGCGTACAGCACGCCAGCCACCCCGCAGAGCATGGCGGAGAGCACGTAGGCGACCAAACGGTAGCGGCGGGTGGGGAAACCCAGTGCGCGCATGCGGACGTCGTTGATGTGGCTGCCCCGCAGCGTCAGGCCGAAGCGCGAATTGACCAGCCGGCGCATGGCATAGAGGGCGGCCAGCAGAATGGCCAGCGAGACGGCATAGAGCGGAACAGCATCGCTCAGCAACACCGGGCCGACCCGACTTCCGGAGGCCAGCCGCAGGCCGTCATCGCCCCCATAGGGGCTGAGGCTCACGAAGACGAAGTAGAACATCTGCGCGAAGGCGAGCGTGATCATGATGAAGGCAATGCCCTGGGTCCGCAGGGCAATGGCGCCGGTGACCAGGCCGGCCAACCCGCAGGTGAGCAGGGCAATCAACAAGTGCAGCAGGCCGTTGTCCAGCCCGTGAAAGCTGGGGATGGCGGCACTGTAGATGCCCAGACCGAGAAACAGGGCGTGACCGAAGCTGACCATGCCGCCGTAGCCCAGCACCAGATTGAGCGCGGTGGCGGCAATTGCCAGAATGACGATGCGGCTCAGCAGGGCGAGCGTGAAGGCGTGCCCGCTGATGGCGGCGTAGGCCGGCAGCAGGATGAGAACGGCGATCAGCGCCACCGGTACCCAGCGGCCCAATGAGGAACCGGATGGGGCTGCGGCGGAGACGGGTGTTGCAGAAGACATGTTGGTGTTCGTTCAGCCGCGTTGGACGGGAAAGAGCCCGCGCGGGCGCAACGCCAGCACGACGGCCATGAGAATGTAGATCATCATCGAGGCGATGGCCGGGCCGGCAATGTCGGCGCTGCTGCGTTCCATGACGTTGCGCAGCAGGGCGGGCAGAAGGGTGCGGCCCAGCGTGTCGACGACCCCCACGATCAGCGAAGCGTAGAAAGCCCCCCGGATGGAACCGATGCCGCCGATGACGATGACCACCATGGTGAGGATGAGAATGGGTTCGCCCATGCCGACCTGCACCGACATGATGGGCCCCGCCAGCAGGCCGGCCACCCCGGCCAGCGCCGCGCCCAGGCCGAAGAGCAGCGCGTTGAGCAGGCGGATGTTCACCCCCAGGGCGCCGACCATGTCGCGGTGCGTGGCGCCCGCGCGCAGCAGCATGCCCAGGCGCGTGTGATGCACCAGCAGATAACAGCCCAGGGCGACGGCCAGCCCGGCGACGATGATGAGCAGACGATAGGCGGGGTAGCGGATGCCCAGGAACTGCACGGCCCCGCTGAGGGCGTCGGGTACATCCATGTAGACCGGCGAAGGGCCCCAGACCATGCGCGCCAGCTCATTGAAGAACAGAATCAGCCCGAAGGTGGCCAGCACCTGGTCGAGATGGTCGCGGTCGTAAAGCTTGCTGAGGGCCAGGCGATCAAGCACCATGCCCAGCCCCATCATGATGGGGAGCAGCAGCACGGCGGCCAGCCAGAACGACCCGGTGTGGTTGTACAGCGCGGCCGCCACGAAGGCGCCCATCATGTACATGGAGCCGTGTGCCAGGTTGACGAAGTTCATGATGCCGAACACGAGCGTGAGGCCGGCAGCCATGAGAAACAGCAAGACGCCCAACTGAAGGCCGTTGAGCGCCTGGATGATGAACAGATTGAGGCTCACGATACACCTTACCCTGCCATGACGGAGCGCTTGCGCGCACCCCCGTCATGGTGGACCTTGCCTCTTACTTGAGATGACACTGCTTGGCGAAATCGGCGCGGGTGGCGATCTTCACCGGTGCCAGCGCCTTGAGTACGGCTTCGCCGTTTTCCTCGACGACATCCACCCGGTAGAAGGCGGCGTCGGGGAAGTGGTTGGAATCAAACTTGAAGTGACCCCGTACGGATTCGAAGTCGGCTTCCTTGAGGGCGGCGATGACGGCGGCCTTGTCGGACAGATTGCCGCCCACCTTGCGGATGGCGGAATCAAGCAGGCTGGCGGCATCCCAGGACTGGGCCGCGTACATGGAAGGCGGACGCTTGTAGGCCTTTTCGAAGGCTTCGACGAAGGCCTTGTTCTGCGGGTTGTCGATGTTCGGCGCATAGGGTGCGCTGGTGATCGCCCCCACCGCCAGATTCTTGAGGGCGGGCAGGGTGGTGCCGTCCAGGCTGGCGGCCGACAGCAGAGGGATTTCACCCAGCAGGCCGGCCTGACGATATTGCTTGATGAAGTTGATGCCCATGCCGCCCGGGTAGAACACATAGACGGCGTCGGGCGAGGCGGCCTGCAGCTGGGCGATTTCGGCGGAGTAGTCGGGCTGGTTCACCTGGGTGTAGACCTCACCGATCACGTTGCCCTTGAAATTGCGCTTGAAACCGGAAGCGGCGTCACGCCCAGCCTGGTAGTTGGCGGCCATGACGTAGACGTTCTTGTAGCCGAGGTCGTTGGTGAGCTGGCCACCCGCCTCATGCAGCATGTCGTTGTCCCACGACGTGGAGAAAAAGTATTCCGAACACTGTTTGCCGGCGATGGGCGCCGGGCCGGCATTCGAGCCGATGAAGAAGACCTGGGCGTCGGTGATGGGCTTGTGAATGGCCATCATCACATTCGAGAAGGTGACACCGGTGATGATGTCGACCTTGTCGCTCTGCAGCAGCTTGGTGGCCGCCTGAACGCCGACATCCGGCTTGAGCTGGTCGTCTTCCTTGATGACCGTGACGGGAACCCCTCCCAGCTTGCCCCCACGTTGCTCGATGGCCAGCATGAAGGCGTCGTATTGATCCTGACCGAGCGCACCGCCAGGCCCCGACATAGTGGCAATGAACCCGATCTTGAGGGGCGTCTGGGCCACTGCCGGATTCAGGAGACCGCAGGCAAGCGCTGTGGCCGTCGCAGCATGCAGCAGCGCGGCGCGCAAGGTTTTGTTGGAGCGGGGATTCATGGGGACTTCGTTCCTCTTGAGTGGATGCGCGACAGCGTCGGAAAACACGTCACACTACATCAAGGAAGTAACGAAAACCATCAGTGAATACCAGAGCGCAGTGCACAAAAACGGAAACGCCCGCAACGGCGGGCCGGTTGCGGGCGTTTTCCTCGATGATGCGGGGCTGATCAGCGCTTGGCTGCTGCGTCCGCCTTGTCGATCTGGTGCATCACGAAACGCTGCTGAGCGATCGACAGGATGTTGTTCACCACCCAGTACAGCACCAGGCCGGCCGGGAAGAAGAACATCATGCCACCGAAGATCAGGGGCATCAGCATCATGATGCGCGCCTGCATGGGGTCGGGCGGCGTCGGGTTCAGCTTGATCTGCAGGAACATGGTGGCCATCATCACGGCCGGCAGAATGAACCAGGGGTCGCGTGCAGAGAGGTCCTGAATCCAGAGAATCCAGGGCGCGCCACGCATCTCGACGCTGCCCAGCAGCACCCAGTACAGCGCGATGAAGACCGGAATCTGCACCAGCATGGGCAGGCAGCCACCCAGCGGGTTGATCTTTTCGTTGCGGTACAGCTCCATCATGGCCTGATTCATCTTGACCTTGTCGTCGCCGTACTTCTCGCGCAGGGCCTGCATGCGCGGCGTGAACTTCTTCATCTTCGCCATCGAGCGGTAGGACGCGGCCGACAGCGGGTAGAAGGCGAGCTTGATCAGCACCGTCAGGGCCACGATGGTCCAACCCCAGTTGCCCAGCAGCGTGTGCAGCCAGGTCATGAGCTTGAACACCGGCTTGGCGATGATGGTGAGCCAGCCGTAGTCGACCACCAGTTCCAGGCCGGGGGCGAGGTCGCTCATGGCGTCCTGGTCTTGCGGGCCGACCCACAGGTTGGCATCCACGGAGCCGACCTGGCCAGGGGCAATGCTGCCGGCGGGAACGAGGGTGCGCACCGCATAGAGGTTGTCGCCGACGCGCAGGGCCTCGTTGTGACGCTGCATGCCCTGATTCGGCACCCAGGCGGTGGCGAAGTAGTGCTGCACCATGCCCACCCAGCCGTTGTCGGCATCACGGGTGTAGTTGTGGCGGCCCTTGTCCAGGTCGGAGAAATCGATCTTCTGGTATTTGTCCTCAGCGGAATAGATGGCAGGGCCCGTGAACGTGCTGTAGAACGCCGAGCCGTCCGGCGAATTGCCATCGCGTTCCAGCTGCAGATAAACCAGAGGCTGAATGGGGCTGTCGCCCAGGTTGTGGATTTCGTGGCGCACGTCGATGGCGTAGCTGCCATCGGTGAGGGTGAAGACCTTCACGACACGCACGTTGTCGCCCGTGGCTTCGAAGCTGACCTTGGTGCGA
>JAJUFT010000039.1 GCA_029263615.1 Alcaligenaceae bacterium
CATCGACGGCTCGCGGTTGCTGGTTGAGCTGGCGGACGGCCAGATGGTGGAGAGCGTGCTGTTGCCGCGAGACGGCCTGTGCGTCTCGACCCAGGTGGGCTGTGCCGTCGGATGCCGTTTCTGCATGACCGGCAAGAGCGGTTTGCTCCGCCAGATCTCGAGCATGGAAATGCTCGCTCAGGTCGTGTTGGCACGTCGCCGGCGCACTGTGAAGAAGGTCGTGTTCATGGGCATGGGAGAACCGTCGCACAATCTCGAGAACGTACTCGAAGCCATTGACCTGCTCGGTACCGAAGGCAACATCGGCCACAAGAACCTCGTGTTCTCCACGGTGGGTGATCCGCGCGTGTTTGAGACGCTTCCGCAACGCCGTGTCAAACCCGCTCTGGCGCTGTCCTTGCATACGACCAAAGCGGAACTCCGCGCCCACTTGCTGCCGCGCGCCCCCAAGATGGTGCCCGAAGACCTTGTCGAGCTGGGCGAGAAATACGCGCGCGCGACGGGTTACCCGATCCAGTATCAGTGGACGCTGCTCAAAGGTGTCAACGACGGGGACGACGAACTGGACGCCATCGTGCGCCTGCTCAAGGGCAAGTTTGGCGTGCTCAATCTGATTCCCTTCAACAGTCTTGAAGGCGACGACTACCAGCGTCCCGATTTCGAGCGCATTCGCGAGATCGTCCACTCACTGCACGCTCGTGGGGTGCTCACCAAGGTGAGGAACAGCGCGGGCCAGGATGTGGAGGGCGGCTGCGGTCAATTGCGCGCTCGCGCTCTGTCCACACCACGCGTCGTTGCGCGGCAAACAAGCCCATTCTGATGCCCGGGCGCGGCAGCAATCTTGTGGACGGCGGCGCTGGCCTGGATGCGACGTCTGCATGACGTGAACGTTTCAAACGATAAGAATTGATCCGGGTCAAGAAATGACTTTTTATTAAGGCATATCTAATTTAGTCGTTGCTAATATTGATTCGTCATGAGCAACGACGAATTCTCTTTCTCTCGTGCGGCAAGGGGCGGCATTGCCGTCGACAACGCTGACTTCCCCTCCGGCGTCGCCTTGCTGCACGCCCTCATTCCTGCGATCTGGATCCTGCAGGCGGCGCTCATCGCGCTCGCCGTGGCACGCTTCGAGCAGGGTTGGGAAGGCGCATGGGGACCGGCTCTGGGCGTGGCGCTGCTGGCCGTGGTCAAGGCAGTGCTGGAAGCCGGGTGCGAGCGCCGGCTCTTTGACCACGCGCGCGCCACCGTCAGTGACTGGCGCCGTCGGGGGCTGAACACACTGGCGCAGCGCTCGCCCCTGGACCGTCACCGCGTGCCGGCGGGTGAAGCCGCCAGTGCCATTGGCGAGCAAGCCGACGCGCTCCTGCCCTGGCTCACCCGGTATCGCAGTGCCTCGCTGCGGGCGCGAACGCTGCCGTTGATGATTCTGCTGCCGGTTGCCTATCTGTCCTGGGCGAGCGCTCTTGTGTTGCTGATCGCCGCCCCGCTCATTCCCTTGTTCATGGCCATTGTCGGCTGGCGGGCCCAGGCAGCGGGGAAGCAACATTGGAAGGCGCTGGGCAATCTGCACGCCACCCTTCTGGACCGCTTGCGCGGTCTGCCGACCCTCCGTGCGCTGAATGCCGTCGACTTGAGCGCCAACCAGGTGCGGGAGCAGGGCGAACGCCTGCGCGACAAGGCGATGCAGGTCTTGCGCATTGCCTTTCTTTCGTCCGCCGTGCTCGAGTTGTTCTCGGCTCTGGGGGTGGCCATGGTGGCGGTCTATGTCGGCTTCCATTTGCTGGGCAATCTCAATTTCGGAAGCTGGGGCGCCCCGCTGACGCTGCCCGAGGCCCTATTCATCCTGCTGCTGGCGCCGGCCTTTTTCGAACCCCTGCGCGAACTGTCGGCGGTGTGGCATGACCGGGCCTCCGGCAAGGCGGCCATCGAAACCCTTGAAACGGTGTGCCGGGATGCGTCCGTGCTGCCACTGGGCAGGCAGGGAGCCGAGCGTGCCACGGGTGGCGTGTCCTCGCAGCAAAAGGCCCGGCCGCTCGGCACCGTGGGGCTGCGGACGCGCGGCCTGGGTTTCGGCTTCCCGGGGCAGCCTGCCCTGTTCAAGGACTTTCATCTCGACATTGCGCCGGGCGAGCACGTGGCGCTGGTGGGTGCCAGCGGTGCGGGTAAATCGGTGCTGCTGTCCCTGATCGCCGGGCTGATCGACCCACAGGAAGGCAGCATCGAGTTTTTCGGACGCCATGGCGTGTGTTCGCGACCCTGCATCGGCTGGCTCGACCAGCACCCCCATGTCTTCGCCGCCACGGTGGCCCGCAATATCTCACTGGGGCGCGGCCAGGTGGCGCCGGCTGCCATTGAGCGCGCCATCCGCATCGCCAATCTGCGACACGTGGCCCAAGCGCGCCCGCACACCCTGCTGGGTGAACACGGCAGAGGCCTGTCGGCAGGCGAGATCCGTCGGCTGGGGCTGGCACGTCTGGCGGTCGACCACCGCCTGCAACTGGTGCTGGCCGATGAGCCTACGGCCAATCTCGATCGGCTCACGGCGGACGAGACGCTGGAGGGGCTGTTGTGCGTCGCCCAGGCGCGCACCCTCATCGTCGCTACCCATGACCCCGAGCTCATTGCCCGCATGGATCGCGTCATTCATCTCGATGGCGTGTCACAGGAGTGAGCAGACATGGGAAAGCGATTCTCGATCCGTCAGCGTAACCGCGGCAAGGAAGTCATCACCTTGCGGGCGCTGTGGCTGGCGCTGCCCCGGTCCGTGGCCTGGGCTGCGCTCGCCGCGTGTCTGACCGTACTGGCCGGCATCGGCCTGCTGGCCCTGTCCGGATGGTTCATCACGGCCACAGCCATTGCGGGGGCCTCGGTGGCCACCGCAATGGCCTTCGATGTATTCAGCCCGTCCGCAGGCATCCGTCTGCTGGCGCTGGGACGCACGGTCAGCCGGTATGGTGAGAGGCTGTGGAGCCACGAGGCGATTCTCTCGGCGCTGGCCGCCCTGCGGGAACGTCTGTTCCGCGCCTGGGCGACGCCACGCGGGGCCTGGGCCCTGCGCCTGGAGCCGTCCCGCCTGCTGTTCCGCCTGACTGGTGATCTGGATGCTCTGGAATCCGTTGTCCTGCGTTTTGCCCTGCCGGCACTGGCGGCGCTGCCCGCCTGCCTGCTGGCAGGTGTGTTGCTGGGCGCCCTGACGCCCGCCATCGGGCTGTCGAGCGTGGTTGTTCTGATCATCTGCTCAGCGACCGTTCTCTTGCGACTCCTGCGTGTCAGTGCCTTGACGGCGGCGCGCCGTGCGCGACGGATGGAGCGGCTGCGCGCGGCCACCATCGATCTGATTTCCGGACAGACCGCCCTCGTGATGACGGGCCAGCAAAAGGCGCAGACGCAGGGCATTCTGTCCGAAGAAAGCAAGATGGCGGCGCTGGACCGCCGCCTGAACCGCGCCGATACCGCGGCTGCTGCCGCCTTCACGATGCTGGGGGGAACGCTGCTGGCCGCCACGGTAGGACTGGCGGCACACCGTGTGGCGGAAGGCCGCGTCACGGCACCGGTCGGCGTGCTCTGCATTCTGGCGGTCGTGGGCGTAATGGAGCCCTTTGCGCCCCTGCGCCGCGGGGCACTGGAGGCGGGTCGCGCCCTGCTGGGAGCCCGCCGCCTGTCCGGCCTGCTGCATGACGACCTCGGCCAGGCCGCGGCTCAGAAATCCCCTGCCTGCGAGCAGCTCGGCGACGATGTCGTCCTTCATATGGAACACGTCAGTGCGGCCTATCCCGGCAGCCTGCGCTCGGTCGTCAGCGATATCAGCCTGAGTGTCCGGCGCGGTGAACGCGTGGCCCTGATCGGCGCCAGTGGCGCGGGTAAAAGCTCGCTGTTGGCCCTGGCCATGAGGGAACTGGTCCCCACACACGGCGAGGTGAGGGCCTGTCGGGCCAGCCTGCTCACGCAGAACATTGACCTCTTCCTGGACAGTGTGCGCAATAACCTGTTGCTGGCGGATCCACGGGCCGATGACGCGCGGCTTTGGGCCGTGCTGGAAGCGGCCGACCTGGCGGCGGACATCGCGGCCACGGCAGACGGGCTTGATACGCGACTGGGCGAAGGCGGCCTCGGACTGTCCGGCGGCCAGGCGAAACGTCTGGCGATCGCACGTATGTTGTTGCAGCAGTGCGCGCTCTGGCTGCTCGACGAGCCGACGGAATCCCTGGATGACGACACCGCCGACCGGGTGCTGCAGACCTTGCTGCGCGAGGGGGGCGACCGCGGATGGCTGATGGCCACCCATCTATACCGGGAAGCGGTGCTCGCCGATCGTCTGCTGCGCATTGCCGACGGCCGGCTGGTTGAAGCTGCGAGCCGAGGCACGCCCGACTACCTGCGCATGATCAACGAATTGAGGGGCGGCAGTGGCCAAGTGCATTCCGTCCGCCCCGAATATGTCCTTGCTTCGGAGAAACTCCCATGGAACTAGATATCGTGGATCTGTCGCGCCTTCAGTTTGCGATGACGGCGCTCTACCACTTCCTGTTTGTCCCGCTCACGCTGGGGCTGTCGATTTTGCTTGCGATCATGGAAACGGTCTACGTCATGACCGACCGCAAGATCTGGCGTGACATGACCAAGTTCTGGGGCGTGCTGTTCGGCATCAACTTCGCCCTGGGCGTGGCCACCGGCATCGTCATGGAGTTCCAGTTCGGCATGAACTGGAGCTATTACAGCCATTATGTTGGCGACATTTTCGGGGCACCCCTGGCCATCGAGGGCCTGATGGCCTTCTTCCTTGAAGCAACCTTCGTCGGGCTGTTCTTCTTCGGCTGGGATCGCATGTCGCGCATCGGGCACCTCATTGCCACCTGGTGCGTCGCGCTGGGGTCGAACTTCTCCGCGCTGTGGATCCTGATTGCCAACGGCTGGATGCAGAACCCGGTGGGGGCGGCCTTCAACCCGCAGACCATGCGCATGGAGATGACCGACTTCGCCGCCGTGCTGACCAACCCCGTGGCGCAAGCCAAGTTCGTGCATACGGTGTCGGCCGGCTACGTCACGGCAGCCGTGTTCGTGCTGGGCGTCTCCGCCTGGTACGTGTTGAAGGGGCGTCATATTGAACTGGCTCGCCGTTCCATGACGGTGGCCGCTTCTTTCGGGCTGGCGGCCTCACTGTCGGTGGTGGTGCTGGGCGATGAAAGCGGCTATCTCACCACCCGCCACCAGCAGATGAAGTTGGCCGCCATCGAAGGCATGTGGGAAACCGAAGCGGCGCCCGCGCCGTTCTCCGTGATCGGCTTTCCCGATCAGGAAGCGCGCGAGACACACTACACCGTGCAGATTCCGTGGGTCATGGGGCTGATCGGGACCCGGTCGCTGACCACGGAGATTCCGGGCATCAATGAACTGGTGGGGGAAGCGGAATCGACCATCCGCCAGGGCATTCTCGCCTACGACGCACTCGAACAAATTCGCGCGGCCGGTCAGGGCATGGCCAGCGGCGAGGCGGAGGCCATCTTCGAACGAAACGGCCATGCGCTGGGCTATGCGCTGCTGCTCAAGCGTTACGTGGACGACCCGCGTAGCGCCACGGAGGAGCAGATCCGGCAGGCAGCCGTGGACACCATCCCACCGGTCGCCCCGCTGTTCTGGACGTTCCGCGTCATGGTCTTCCTGGGCTTCTTCTTCATTGCGCTAATGGCCACCTTCTTCGTTCTGGCTGCGCGTCGCCGCCTGACGGCGCACCCCTGGCTGCTGAAGGTGGCAGTGTTTGCCATTCCCTTGCCCTGGATCGCTGCCGAGTTCGGCTGGATCGTGGCCGAGCTGGGCCGTCAGCCCTGGGTGATTGAAGGGGTGCTGCCCACGGCGCTGGCCGTTTCCAACCTGGGCGCGGGGAGCGTGCTGCTGACCTTGCTGGGCTTTGTGGCGATCTACACCGTTCTGTTGGTGATTGAAGTGAGGCTGATGCTCAAGGCCATCCGCAAGGGACCGCAACTGCATCGTGACGAGCAGCCGCAGTCGACGCTGCCGCGGGCCACGGCCGATGCGCCGATCGCGCCCCAACCTTCGCACACCCGTCTCGCCTGACCCGAAAGGAGCAACCATGATTCTGCATGAATTGATTTCTTATGACACCCTGCGCGTCATCTGGTGGCTGCTGCTGGGGTTGCTATTGATCGGCTTTGCGCTGACGGACGGATTCGACCTTGGGGTGGGCACGCTCTTGCCGATCGTCGCGCGTGACGATGTGGAGCGCCGGGTGGTGGTCAATACCATCGGCCCCGTATGGGAAGGCAACCAGGTCTGGCTCATCTTGGGTGGCGGCGCCATCTTCGCCGCCTGGCCGCAGCTGTATGCCGTGTCATTCTCGGGCTTCTACATGGCCATGTTCGCCGTGCTGTTCGCGTTGATTCTGCGTCCGGTGGGCTTCAAGTACCGCAGTGCGCGGGAAAGCGCGCGGTGGCGAAACGGCTGGGACTGGGCTCTGTTCATCGGGGGCTTCGTACCGTCGCTAATCTTCGGCGTGGCCATGGGCAATGTGCTGCAGGGGGTGCCGTTTCGCATCACGCCGGATATGCAGATGTACTACGACGGCACATTCCTCGGCCTGCTCAATCCGTTTGCCCTCTTGTGCGGTCTGGTGTCGGTGACCATGCTGGTCATGCATGGGGGCGCCTGGCTGGTGCTCAAGACCGAGAACCTGGTCAGTGAACGCGCCCGCCGCTGGGGCATCATGGCGGCCGTGGTCACCACCGTGCTGTATGGGGTGTCCGGCTGGGCGCTGGCGCGTTTTGTGGACGGCTATCAGCTCACCGGCGAGCTGGCGGCCGGCGGAGCCTCCAACCCCTTGTTCAAGACGGCCGACGTCGCCGCGGGTGCCTGGTTCCACAACTACGACGCGCATGGCTGGTTGCTGCTGGTGCCCGCACTGGGTCTGGGAGCGCCCTTGCTGGCCGCGCTGGCACTCGCTGCACGCCGCCCGCTGGCTGCCCTGTTGGCCAGCGGAACCGGCATCACGGCCATCATCGCCAGCGTAGGCGTGTCGATGTTCCCCTTCATCCTGCCCTCGAGCATCGACCCCTCGGCGAGCCTGACGGTCTGGGATTCATCCTCCAGCCATCTGACGCTCTTCATCATGCTGGTGTGCGCGGTGATCTTCATGCCGCTCATCCTCGCATACACCAGCTGGGTGTTCTCCATCCTGCGCGGCAAGGTCAGGGCCGACGATATTCGCAGCGGCAACGGCCACGCCTACTGAACCGAACAATGAGAAGGAGATCGATATGTGGTATTTCGCCTGGATTCTGGGATTGTCGCTGGCCGCAAGCTTTGCCATACTGAACGCCATCTGGCTGGAAATTCCAGAAGAGTGAGGGTTCCGGAACCGCCGCAGGTTCTCCGCCTGCGGCGGAATGACATGAAGGAAATGGAATATGTTGGACCAAGAGTTCGATGCCCTGTTGCGTGATCTGGCGGAACAGGGCTTCAGCATTCAAGACGGCCTGCTGCCGGCCGACCTTGTCGATGATTTGTACAAGGATGCCTTACAGGCATGGCAGTCGGGGGAGTTCACCCCCGCAAGAGTGGGACACGCCCTGCAGCCGCAGCGCATCACCGCCATTCGCGGCGACACCATCCGCTGGCTCGATCCCGAGCCGACCAACGACGCGCAGGCACGTTTCCTCGAATGGAGCGAAGCCTTGCGCCATGAGCTCAACGCTCAGTTCTACCTCGGTCTGCAACGCACCGAATTTCATTACGCCCACTATCCGCCCGGAGCCGGATACGCCCGGCACATGGATCAGCACCGCGGGCAGCCTCATCGCCGCATCACCCTCATTCTTTATCTGACGCCCGACCGGAGACCGGACGACGGTGGGGAGCTCTGCCTCTACCGACCCGAAGCCCCCTCTGAAGAATGGATGCGCATTGCGCCGGAACGAGGGCGTCTGGTGCTGTTTCGCAGCGAGCTGATTCCCCACGGCGTGCTGCCCGCCCACCGCTCGCGCTGGAGCATGACGGGCTGGTTCCGGAACGATGGGGTATTGTTGCGGGCGGCCTAGGGCCGGCCCGTCTGTTTCATTGGCGCCACACTGAGCGCGTGGGTGTGGTCAGTAGGGTTGGCCAGCGGCGATGCCCGGCGGGGCGACAGGTGCCCCTTCGCGGAAGTGGCCCCGCAGTTGTTCGGCCGCACGTCGCAACAACACCGCGTCCACACCCACGGCGACAAACTGCGCGCCCAGGCTCAGATAGCGCTGCGCGCTGGCGACGTCGCCCTGCAGGATGCCGGGTGCCTTGCCGGCCGCACGAACCCGCCGGATGCCATCTTCGATGGCTTGCTGGACGTCGGGGTGCCCGGGGTTGCCCAGATGGCCCATGCTGGCGGCCAGATCGGCCGGGCCGATGAAGATGCCGTCCACGCCCTCGACCGCCATGATCTCATCAAGGTTGGCGAGGGCTTCGGCCGTTTCCACCTGGCACAGCAGACAGATGTCGTCCTTGGCCTGTGGCAGGTAGTCGCCTATGGCCCCCCAGCGTGCCACCCGCGAGACGGCGGCACCCACGCCACGGATGCCGTGCGGCGGGTAACGAACCGCCGCCACCGCCCGGCGCGCTTCCTCGGCCGACTGCACCATGGGTACCAGCAGGTTGCGCGCCCCGATGTCCAGCAGGCGCTTGATCTCAACCGGGTCGTTCCAGGCGGGACGTACGACCGGCGCGATCGGATAAGCGGCCAGCGCCTGCAGCTGGAGCAGGGTGGTCTCGATGGTGTTCGGTGCGTGTTCGCAGTCGATCAGGCACCAGTCAAACCCGGCGGTTGCGCAGATCTCGCTGGTGACCGGGTTGCTCAGACCCAGCCAGATGCCGATCTGCGACGAACCCTGGGCCAGGGCCTTCTTGAAGAGGTTGGGGGACAGTTCCATGGCGATGTATTCTGCTTGGCGATGCGGCGGTTATACGAAACGACAGTTGATGGTACCCAGATTGCCATAGTCGGCGCAGAAGACGTCGCCTTTCTCCGCAAACACGGGCCGGGTGAATGAGCCGGCCAGAATGACTTCGCCGGCACGCAAGGTCACGCCCAGCGAGCCCAGACGGTTCGCCAGCCAGACAATCCCGTTGCCCGGGTGGTTGAGCACGCCGGAAGCCAGGCCGGTTTCCTCGATCACCCCATTGCGGGCGAAGGAGGCACCCACCCAGCGCAGGTCGAGGTCGGTGGGGCGCACCGGGCGTCCGCCGAGCACGACCGCGGCATTGGCGGCATTGTCGGAAATGGTGTCCAGCACCTTGCGGGTGACCTTGGTCTCCGGGTCGATCTGGTGAAAGCGCGCATCGATGATTTCCAGCGCGGGCATCACCCAGGCCGTGGCGTCGTAGACATCCGTCAGTGTGATGCCGGGCCCGGCAAGATCGCGATTCAGGATGAAGGCCAGCTCGACTTCAATGCGGGGAACGATGAAACGGTCCGTCGGAATGGCGGCTCCGTCGTGGTAGAACATGTCGTCCAGCAGGACCCCGAAATCCGGTTCATCGATATTGGACGCCAGCTGCATGGCACGCGAAGTCAGGCCCACCTTGTGGCCCTTCACCACGCGCCCTTCATCAAGCTTGCGCTGCACCCACGCGCTCTGGATGCGGTAGGCGTCATCGATAGTCATTTCGGGATGTCGCAGAGAAACTTGCCGAATCTGCGTACGATTGTTTTCCGCCGCGTGAAGTTCCTCGGCGACTTTTTCTATTGTTTGGGTATCCAGCAAAACCGCACCTTCTATCTTGTCTATTTAATTAACATGATAATTAAATCAGGAGTGGCAAGGCAACCGCCACCGGGATTACCCGCTTAAAGCCACTTTCCGGCGCGTTTCGCGAGCAGCCTCCAGCGTCCGTCGCGCAGGGCGAACTGGTCTTCGCTGACCATGATGACCTTGAGCTGCAGGCTGCCGGAGGGCCCCTGATTGTCGTAGACGTTCACGTAGTACTTCGCCGTGGCGGTGGTGCCGGATTCATCCAGCGTGACGTACAGGTTCTGCAGTTGATGGGCAGTCCGGCGTTCAGCATGGCGCTGGCCCAGGGCCTCGATGATGGCATCGGGCCCGGTCAGTTCCTTGCCCTGACGCAGCCACACGGTGTCGGCCTCGAGCAGACTGGCCAGGGCGGTGTAGTCACTCGCGTCCAGGGCATGATAGAAGCGTGCGATGAGTTCGGCACACTGGGAGTGGGGCGTGGTGTTGCTCGTCATGAAGTTTCTGGGTGGAGTCGCGGCGTTCACGCGGTGATCGCCGTGCTCGCCACTTTGTTGAGAGGTTGGCCTGGGTCGGCAAGTACGGCCGCAGGAACCCGGGCCTTGCGTTCCACCAGCTGGCGGGCAAAGCGGAAGTCGCGCCCGGCATTCATGCCGATGGCGGCCACGACGGTTCCGGTCGCGTCCAGGTAAAAGCGCAGGATGCCGGTGGAGGTGCGCCGTTCCGTCCACTGATCGCCGGCATGAACATGTCCGGAAATCTGGATGAATTGGTCATATTGCTGGGACCACACCATGGGCACCGGGCAGTAATCGACGTCCTGACCCATGATGGCCTGGGCGACGGCCATGCCCTGATCCTGTGCGTTCTGCCAGGACTCCAGGCGCATGCGCGTGCCGGCCAGGGAAGTTTCCATGACGGCAACGTCACCCGCGGCGTAGATGTGGGGGTCGCTGCTGCGGCATTGGCGGTCGACCAGAACGCCGTTCGCACATTGCAGACCGGCCTGCACGGCCAGCTCGTCATTGGCGACCAGACCGGCTGCCATGATCAGATGCTGGCATTCCAGCTGCGTGCCGTCGGAAAGCGTCACGCGCAGGCGGTCATCCTGATCCTGCAGTGCCGTCAGGCTGGTTTCCAGCCTGACGCTCACGCCCTGTTCGCGATGCAGATCCAGCAGCGCGGCGGAGACGTCCGGCGCTACACTGCGCGCGCAAAGACGGTCGGCGGCTTCCAGCACGGTGACCTCGGCGCCCAGCGCGCGTGCCGACGCGGCCACTTCCAGGCCGATCCAGCCGCCACCGACCACGAGCACGTGGCCGGGCTCGCCCGTCAGGGCGGCGCGCAAGCGGTGGGCATCATCCAGGGTGCGCAGGGTGTGAACTCGGGGCGAGTCCACCCCGGGCAGGTCGAGACGGCGCGCCCGGCCGCCGGTGGCGAGGATGAGCGTGTCATAGACCAGCTGCTCACCCCCTTCCAGGATGACGCGCCGGCCTTCGCGATCGAGGCTGGTGCATCGCACGCCGGGGCGCACGTCAATATGCAGCGCCGCCAGTTCTTCATGACTATGGATGGTGAGTTCGTCCGCCGATCCCGTTCCCAGGAGAATTTCCTTGGACAGGGGCGGGCGTTCGTAGGGCGCATGGCGCTCTTCGCTCACCATCACAATGGGGCCTGCGTGACCGAGGTCGCGCAGGCTGCGAGCGGCCCAGGCGCCTGCCTGGCCGCCGCCCACGATGACGACGGTGCCCGTTGTCATGCCGCCTCTCCGCCGACATAGACGGTGCCGTCTTCCACCTTGACCGGATAGACCTTGACGGGAATCTTGCACGGCGCCGTGACGGCTTCACCGGTACGGATGTCGAAGCAGCCCTGATGCAGGGGGCACTCGATCAGGCCGTCCTCGATATAGCCCTCGGAGAGGCTGGCGTTGCCGTGCGTGCAGCGGTCGGCGGTGGCGTGAATGGAATCGTCTTCCAGCCGATACAGGCAGACGGCCTCGCCCTGCACCGTGACTTTCAGGGTGTTGGTGTCCGGCGAGATGTCATCCACGTTGCCGACGGGGATCCAGTTGATGGTGGTGCTCATAGGTCCATGGCCTTGCGGTAAAAGTCGTAGAACGCACGGATCAGCACTTCGCTGACCATGTAGTCGGTCGGTTCCGTGTCGCGACCGCCCATCTCGACGATGCTGACACTGTCCGGATACCCGGAAATCCCGTGCTGCACCTGTTTGAGCATTTCGCTGTCGTCCATGGAGACGAAGCCGGCGGGGCCCAACAGGTTCGCGTGTTTGAGACGCAGACGGGTCATTTCCTCGTCGTCGTCCTCGTAGCCATAGTAAGTGAACACGAGTTCATGTGCGTTCGGGCCGCGCGGGATCACGTGGCGGGTCTTGAGCGAGTTCGCCTGAATGCCGAATTGCGCGGCGGGGAAGATCCAGGCGCCGCCCACACGACCGCGGTTGAATTCGCGGCGCGGCGTGACGGTTTCCGCATCCAGAATGTGCAGGTCATCGCGGAAGCGCTGCATTTCTGCGGTCGCTTCTGTCTTCTTTTTGCCTTCGTTGTGCGAAATCATGACGCTGTGAGCGCCACCGCCGGTCGGAATGCACTCGGACTTGGAGTCGGCGCGCCACAGACCGAAGGTGATGTAGAAGGAGTGCAGCAGGGTCGCGTGGTACGGATCCTTCAGGTTTTCCAGGTACATCTTCCAGTTGCTGGGAATCAGCTGGCGGCTGTAGCCCAGCAGCTTGAGCTTCTTGCCCGGCAGCATGTGGTCGATTTCGGCCAGGACTTCGGGGCCGCAGTAGTCCTCGAAGCTGGGGGCGTTGTCTGAGAAGGTGGCCCAGATCGAGCCGCCGCGGTTCACGGAACGCAGCTTCTTGATGCCCCACTGTTTGGGGTTGAAGTCCTTGGGCATGCCACCCTTGCCCAGGGCACCGCGACGGAAGGGCACACCTTGAAGGTTGCCGTTGAGGTCATAGTTCCACTGGTGATAGGGGCAGGTGAAGTCGGTGACCTTGCCGGTGTTCTGCCAGCAGATCTGTGCGCCCTTGTGGGCACAGCGGTTCTCGATGACGGAGATCTCGCCTTCTTCATTGCGCACCATGATGACGGGGCGGTCGCCAATCCATTGGCGCTTGAAACTGCCCACTTCCGGCACTTCGCATTCCAGCCCCACGTAGTTCCAGGTGTCGCCGGCGAAGAAGACCTTCATCTCCTTGCGGTAGACGTCCTCGTCCGTGTAGACCCAGGCGGGAATGCGGGTATAGCCTTCCTCAGGCCACTTGCGATTGATCTTGATGGGGGCCTCGACGACGGTGGGCCCGTGATTGTGAGTACAGCTCATTTCAGTGTTCCTTGTCGTGGGCGTCAAACCGGAATGATCAGCGAGTTGCGAATGCGGTAGTTGTCGTAGATGCAGTCGCGCGACTTGATCACGAAGCCGTTGTCCGTGCGCAGGATGATGTCCTTGTAGACGCCCACCAGGTTGACGGCAGGCTCCTGGTCAGAAAGCGATTCGACGATCATGAAGTTGGCCTGTGTATGCAGCTCGTCGCCTTCGACACGATTGATGCGGACACCACTGATGAAGTGGCGCAGCATGCGCGGTTCGTACATGGTGGTCTCGCGGATGGCAGTGACGCGGTCGCGCAGCATGTTCTTGTTCATGCAATAGATCAGGCCCAGCGGCAGACCGGCGCCGGCGTTTTCCTGCGAGATCACGCGGTAGTGGCAGTCCTCGGTGAAGTACTCGACCCAGCGGTCGAGGTCGAGGTCGTCCAGCGTGTTGCCGTAGTCATCGTAGAACTCGCGCAGTGCGGAGCGCAGCAAGGTGGCCGGCACGCCGGCTTCCAGAACAGCGTTCATTTGAGATTCTCCTGTATTCATTACGACGCCGACGCCAGCTGGGCGCGATTGCTCTCGAAACCGGCTTCGCGGCCCAGAGTCAGGATCGGCTGGTCGATCCGCTCCTGCCAGATCAGGGATTCCATTGCGATCTGCAGCGGGTGATCCTGAATCGTGAGGGCGGATGTGGTCTCGTCACCGGAGTGGTGCGAGTGCATGGCCCAACCGGGCGCAGAAAGGATCAGGTCGCCTGCCTTCCAGTCGAGGCGCTGACCGTTGACCTTGCTGTAACCACGACCGCGCAGGTAGTAGTTCATCGCCACGGAGCTGTGACGGTGCGGGATGTGGTGGTTGTCGGGGGGCGACGAAGAAATCGTCGCGAAGAAGCTGTGGGTGGTGCCGATGCGGCGCTCGGTGGCCGGGTTGTACAGTACGAACAGACGGCGGCCGTTGTAGCCCCTGGCAATGTCTTCCACCGACGGCAGGTATTTCTGAACGATTTCCCAGGGCCAGTGCAGCGACTTGGACTCGATGACATCAATGTCGATCAGCCATTCGTAGCCCAGCAGGTGTGCGCCTTCTTCGGTGATCTGCTCGCGCAGTGCCAGGTCGCGGGCACGCACGGCGCTGTTGGCGCCGGCGATGGCGGCGGCCTTCTTGCCTTCATCGGAAGGCGGCGTGTCACCTTCGAATTCTTCAACGTAGTGCACTTCCAGCTTCTCGAGCAGGGGTGCGTTGGAATAGGACAGGCGAACCCAGGGCTCCTTCCCGTCGTTGTAGTAGCTGTGGATCGCCATGGAGGGCGTGTTCCAGACGTCGAACTTGGAAACGCGCGTCTGCTTGCCGTCGCAAATGGCCACGCCGCTGCCCGAGATACAGATCTCGACCATGTTCGAGTTCTTGCGCACGTTCAGGCAACGCTCACCCGGGTTCAGAACGTTGATGGTGACGTCGATCCCCGGGGCCAGGCCCAGGCCGGGTTGGGTGGATTCGGGGTGAACGATCAGGCTCGCACGGCGGCCGTTGTCGGGCCGGCCAATGTCCTGCAGGCGGCCGATTTCTTCGTCAATGGCTTCCTTTGGAATCACGATGGAAGGCCACATGTTCTGTTCACGCGGTTTGGCGCCGCTGACATCCACGAATCGATATGTTTTGCTGCTCATGGTTGTTCCTCCGGTAGGGCGGGTATCTTCGATCAGTTCAGTAAAAGGTTTTCACGTGTCTGGGCGGGCAGAGTGATGCCCAGGCCGAGTTCGGCGGCACGCGCATAGACGCGTCGGGCCACGGCCAGGTCGGACATGCCCATGCCCATGCCCTTGAACAGGGTCAGCTGTGCATTGGCGGGGCGGCTTTCGCCGGCCACCAGGAGCTCACTCAGGGATTTCACGCCGGTCCAGGTGGACAGCTCCGTGCCGAGCAGGTCGCGCAGCTCCTGCGAACCGCGCACGGCGTTTTCCTTGTCGTCCACGGCAATGAAATCGGCCTTGCGCATGACGTCCTGCGCGATTTCAGCCTTGCCCGGCAGAATCGCACCCACGGCGTTGATGTGGCGACAGTCGGCAATGAGGGCGGTGTCGATGAAGGGTTCGGCCGCCCGGGTGATGGTGGTCAGCACCTGGGCACCGTCGAGCGCCTGCTCGAGGGAATCACAGGCGCGCAGGCTGAAGCCGTAGCGGGGGGCGAGGCGCTCCACGAAGGCCTGACGCTTTTCAGGGGTGGGGCTGTAGACGCGGATCTCATCCCATTCCTGGACCGCGGCCAGGGCGGACAGCTGGGTCACCGCTTGCGGGCCAGTGCCGATCAGTGCGCCGATGCGGGCACCGGCCGGTGCCAGGGCGCGGGTGGCCACGCCGGTGACGGCGGCGGTACGCATCATGCCCAGTGCACGCGCTTCGATCAGGGCCAGCAGCTTGCCATTGTCACTGTTGAAAAGGCTGAACATCGAGCCGCCACCCCGCTTGGTGTGGACCCAGGTCTTGAAGCCGCAGTGACCGCCGTCGGTCATGACGGAACCCAAGGCATGCATGGAGCTGCCGTCGGCCCAGGTGCCCAGCGCCTTCGGCACATTCTACACCTTGCCCCGCCCCTGCTCGACGAGCATTTCATGAAGGGCATCGATCGCAGCGGGCATGTTCAGTGCCGTCACGACGTCTTTTTCAGTGAGGTAGAGGACTCCCTCGGACATTGATCGTTCCTTGTTCAAACAGTTTCGTCAATCACACGCGTGCTCAACGTCGCAACGTCGGACACTTCGACTTCAAGACGGTCGCCGGCTTTCATGAAAAGTGGCGGCGTACGCCGGGAACCGATGCCTTCCGGAGTGCCGGTCGCGATGATGTCGCCCGGCCGCAGCACGCAGAAGGTGCTGATGTAGGCAATCAGCTCGGGAATGGGGAAGATGAGTTCGGACAGAGATGCATCCTGCACCACGTTGCCGTTCAGACGGGTCGTGAGGCGCAGTGCCGATACCTCGGCGATGGCACCGGCAGCCGTGATCCAGGGGCCCAGGGCGCCGCTGCGATCGAAGTTCTTGCCCGCCGTCACCTGCGCCGTGTGTTTCTGGAAGTCGCGCACGGAGTTTTCGGCCATGCAGGTGTAGCCGGCGACGTGGCTCATGGCGTCAGCGGCGGCGATGTGGCGGCCTTCGCGGCCGATCACCACACAGAGCTCACCTTCAAAGTCGAACTGTTCGGAACAGGCGGGCTTGACGATGGCGTCCTGGTGACCGACGAAGGAATCGATGTGGCGCAGGAACAGCGAGGGGTGGGCAGCCTGATCGCGACCTGTTTCCTTGACGTGCTTGCCGTAGTTCAAGCCCACACAAAGAATTTTGGACTGCGGCTGCACGGGCGGCAGCCACGTCAGCGCGTCGGTCGGTATCGGGGCGACCTGACGTGCGGCCTCGGCCATGGCGGCCCAGCCTGCGGCGATGCCCTGAGTCATCGACGGCCAGACGGCATCGAGCGCGTGAGCCTGATTCTCGATAATCAGGCCCCAGTGCTCCTGCCCTTGGACGGTGTATCGTGCAAGTCTCATTCTGTCTAATATTTGTATGCAATAAATTACCTGGTTTCAGTGTATACCTAGATAAAATAATTGCTTTGTTAAGTAATTTCCTGCATTATTGCATGCAATTTTCTTGGACACAAGAGATATTGCATACAGTATCTCCGGATTCAACCGTTTTGGGAGGTGGGCATGGCCGCACAGACTGACCGCGTGATCTCGGCGCTTCGCGATCTGATTCTTTCCGGGGAAGCAGAGCCTGGCGAGCGCCTGACCGAGCTGGGTTACGCTGCCAGGCTGGGCGTCTCACGCACCCCCTTGAGGCTGGCGTTTGCCGAGCTGGAGAAGGAAGGCCTGCTGGAGCGCCTTCCCGCGGGGGGCTACCGGGTGCGGACCTTCTCCATGAAGCACATCTCCGACGCTGTCGATGTACGGGGGGTGCTGGAAGGGATGGCTGTCCGGCTCATTGCCGAAACCGGGCTGGATGACGAGGTGAGACAGGAGCTGGAATCCGTGGTCGGACAAGGACGAAAATTGGTGGACGACGCCATGAAGCGTGACAGCCCCGTGGTCGACGCTGAAGCGTGGCGCCGGCTGAACATGCGGTTTCACGATATTCTGATCGAAGCTTGCGGTAATCTGGCCATCGCTTCGGCACTCGAACACAATAACAAGCTGCCGTTCGTCGGGCCCGGGTCCATGGCACTGCCACAGGTGCCGACGAGGCTGGAGATCTCTTTCGTGCAACGTGCGCAAAGTGATCACGAGGATGTTCTGGAGGCGCTGATACACCGCCAGGCATCCCGGGCGGAAGCGCTCATGCGCGAGCATGCTTACCGGAGCCGTGAAAACAAGCGTCAGCTCATGAGTGAATTGCGTCGGGAGCGGGAGAGTGCGGGAGAGTCCCCCCGTCTGGGGCCGGCCGAGCTGGCAGCCCATGTCGTGAGTGCGTGAGGGAACGAGTGCGCGTTGGCGGCCGCAATGGCCGCTGCGCGGGCCTTCAGCGGGGCAGGGAGCCCGCTTCCAGGCGCGTGATCATTTCATCGACATTCTGATAGATTGCATGCAGCAGCTCGGGGCCGATCGTGTTCTCCACGTCGTGGTAGACACTTTCAATCTCCGGACGCAGGGTGGTCACGGTGGACTGACCCTTTTCGCTCAGGCGTATGGCCTGGCGGCGCAGGTCGTCGCGTGCGGCTTCCCGCTCGATGAGGCCGGACTGTTCCAGCACCTTGAGCATGCGGGTGAGGCTCGGCGCGAGGACCTGGGCCCGGTGCGCAAGCGTGGCTGCATCCAGTTCAGTGGCGTCGTGCAAGGTACGCAGCACGCGCCACTGCTGTTCGGTCAGCCCGGCGGCATTCAGAATCGGCCTGAACCGCATCATCAACACTTCACGCGCGGCGAGAAACAGATGCGGCAGGTTGCGATGTCGGAATGTCTTGGCCATGCGACGGTCTATTGAACAGTTGATCGGAATGCAGCCGTTAGGACGCGCATCAATCAGTCGATCTGAACGCCGGCGGCCTTCACAATTTCACCCAGACGATTGTATTCGGTTTCGATGAATTGTTTCAGTTCCTCACGGGTCGTCGGGGCTGGGGTGGCACCACGATCGGTGAAGGACTTGGCCACTTCAGGCTGAGCCAGCATCTTGTGGACGGCGGCATTCAGCTTGTCCAGAACGTCTTCCGGCGTGCCCTTGGGCGCGTAGAGACCATCCCAGGCGAAGAAGTAATAGCCCTTCACGCCCGCTTCATCCATCGTCGGGATGTCGGGGTGCGAAGCCACGCGTTCCTGCATGGTCACGGCCAGGGGACGCAGTTTGCCACCGGCGATCTGGCCGGCCAGGTTGGGCATCACGTCAATCAGAATGTCGATACGGCCGCCGAGCAGGTCGGTGAGGGCTGCCGCACCGCCACGGTAGGGAACGTGAACGATGTCCACGCCGGTCATCTGCTTGAACAGTTCGCAGGCGATGTGGGACGTCGTGCCGTTGCCGGCCGACCCACAGGTGAGCTCACCGGGCTTCTGCTTGGCCGTATCGATGATGTCCTGGACGGATTTCAGCGAGGAGTCCGCGCTCACGGTCATCGCGGCAGCAATGGTGGTGAGCCGGGAAATCGGTTCGAGGTCGGTGCGGCTGTAACCGGGGTTCTTGTAGATCAGGTGGTTGATGGCCGACGTGCCGTTGGTGCCATAGGCGAGCGTGTAGCCATCCGGATTGGCGCGTGTGGCCTGCGCGGTGCCGATGTTGCCGCCGGCACCCGGCTTGTTTTCCACCACGATGCTCTGACCCAGTTCCTTGGCCAGCCCGTTGGTCGCAATGCGCGCCAGCGTATCGCCGCCACCGCCGGCAAGGAAAGGCACCACCACGGTGATGGCACGGTTCGGATAGTCGTTTGCCTGAGCCGCGGTTGTACCCAGAAGCAGGGCGATGCCGAGGGCGGATGCCCTCAGAGCGGGTTTCAAGATTGCCATTTTTTTGTCTCCGATGGACCTGAGAGTCTTAAAGCGTGAAATGATTGCTTGAATCAAGGATGTGGAAAATTAACATGTTAACAGATGGGGGGTCACTATGGATTTCCCTCATGCAGACGTACCCGGGCGACGGTGGGCCATGTCGGCATGCAAGGGCGCGAGACATGATGTAATTCATCCTGCGGCCAGCGGGTTGGCCGTCACCGGGCCGAAGGTCCCGGCGTCACATTCTGACTAAACTCGGGCATGACATGTTGCTTGAACTCAAACGCCTGCGCCGGCTGCACGTCGGGCCCCTCGACCTGGCGGTCGAAGCAGGACACTGCATCTCCATCAGCGGCCGCTCCGGCGGTGGGAAAAGCGTCATTCTCAGATCGATCGCCGATCTCGACCCTCACGAAGGAGAGGTTTTTCTCGAGGGGCGCGCGTGTTCTTCCATGCCTGCCCCCCAGTGGCGGCGCCAGGTCACCTATGTGGCGGCAGAGTCCGGCTGGTGGGAAGACACGGTACGCCCCCATTTTCCGCCCTCCACCGACTTTGCTGCCATCTTGCCTCCGCTCGGGCTGGACGCTTCGGTGGCTGACCGCAGCATCAACGGGCTGTCCACCGGTGAAAGGCAGCGACTCGCCCTGCTGAGGGCGCTGTGCCTGCAG
This sequence comes from Alcaligenaceae bacterium, assembly GCA_029263615.1. Lineage (GTDB taxonomy): Bacteria > Pseudomonadota > Gammaproteobacteria > Burkholderiales > Burkholderiaceae_B > Yanghanlia. Next base: position 19,719 of record JAJUFT010000039.1, read on the forward strand.
AGCAAGGTTCTGTTGCTCGATGAGCCCACTTCCGCGCTCGACCATGAAAGCGTGCTGCAGGTGGAGGAGGTGCTCAAGAAACGCCTGGCGCAGGGCACGGCCATTCTGCTCGTGACGCACGATGTCGAGCAGGCGCGCCGACTGGCCAGCCGACACCTGCACCTGGACGCCGGGCAGCTTGAAGAAATTTCTGCGGACGCGCTCGTGCATCCGGACGAAGTCCCGGAGCTGGTGAAATGAACACCCCCTTGCTGACTTACTCCGATCTGATGGTCGGTTTCGTGCTGGTTGCGGTCAATGCCGGCTTGTCCTTCTTGCTGAACCTGGGCGTGGGCCGATCCCTGCTGGTGGCTGCGCTGCGGGCCACCGCCCAGTTGCTGCTCGTGGGCCTCATCCTCAAGTATGTGTTCGCTTCGTCCAATCCCTGGCTGGTGCTGGCCGTCGCGATGGTGATGGTGCTGCTGGCCGCCAACGAGGTGCGTTCACGGCAGAAGAAACGATTCGCCGGCGTGTGGGGCGTTGGGGTGGGCGCCTGTGCCACGATGGTCTCCACAGTCATCGTGCTGACCTGCGCGGTGATCTTCATCGTCGAAGGCGAGCCCTGGTGGGCGCCCCAGTTGATCGTGCCCCTGGTGGGCATCGTGCTGGGCAGCGTGATGAATGGGGTGGGAATCAGCCTGAATGTCTTCAATACCGGCCTGGAGCGCGAGCGCAACGCCATCGAGGCACAGTTGGCGCTGGGCGCCACCCGGCGTCAGGCGCTCAAGCCGCTGCAGCGCAATGCCCTGCGCAGTGGCTTCATTCCCATCGTGAACCAGATGTCGGCCGCCGGCGTGATCACGCTGCCGGGCATGATGACGGGGCAGATCCTGGCGGGCATGGAGCCCTACGAAGCCGCCAAGTATCAGATTCTGGTGCTGTTTCTGCTGGCGGCGGCTGCCGGGTTTGGTGCCCTGGTGGCCACCACGCTTGCGCTGCACCGCGCCACCGATGAGCGCGACCGGCTGCGGCTGGACCGTCTGTCTCGCGAGGGCTCGTGAGGCTTGTACGGGCACCGACGGCGGGGACCCGCAAGACATGACTCATTCGACGCGGAAACGGGCCACCGCACGCGTGAGCTGCTGAGCCTTGTCGCTCATCAGCGCTGCCGTCACGGCGGTTTCTTCAACCATGGCGGCATTCTGTTGGGTCATGCGATCGAGATCCGACAGGGCGCTGCCGACCTGCGTGATGCCGATGCTCTGTTCGCGGGCGCTGGTGGCGATCTCCTGCAGTAGCCGCTTGACCTGCTCGGCGGAACTCACGACTTCGCCAATGGCCGTTTCCGTGCGCGTGACAATTTCCACCCCATTCCTGACCTGATCCACACTCTGGTTGATGAGGCCGGAGATTTCCTGCGAGGCCTGTGCCGACCGTTGCGCCAGTGCGCGGACTTCGCCTGCCACGACCGCGAAGCCGCGGCCGGCTTCCCCGCTGCGGGCCGCTTCGACCGCGGCGTTCAACGCCAGAATGTTGGTCTGGAAGGCGATGCTGTCGATGGTGGAGACGATTTCCTGGATTTTTTCCGAGGTGGTATGGATGGATTCCATGGTGCGCACCATTTCGCGCATGACCTCCACGCTGTGCTGGGCGGCCTGGGCATTCTGCTGTGCGAACGTGTTGCCGGTATCGGTGTGGGTGGTTGTCTGTTGCGCGGTGGCGCCGATCTCTTCCATGGCCGAGGCCAGCTCAGTGAGGTTGCTGGCGGATTGTTCCGTGCGGGAGGCCAGGTCGTTGGCGGCGACATTCACTTCCTGAATGGAGAGGGCGATCTCGCCGGTACCTGCGCGGACATTGGACACGATGCTGCGCAGCGCCTTCTGCATGTCGGCCAGGTCGTGCAGGGCGGCGGCGACTTCGTCCTTACCATAGGGGTGCACGGAGCGGGTCAGGTCGCCGGAACGGATGGCCTGCAGGTGAGATTGCAGCTGCGACAGCCCGCGGGACATCAGGTGGGCAAAGGCCATGAAAAAGTACAGTGCCACCAGCAGAGTGATGCCGGCCACGACGCTGTTCATGATGACTTGTCGCTGAGCCGTGGCACGGACGTCTTCCACGTAGACGCCGGAGCCGACGATCCAGCCCCAGGGCTGAAATAGGTTGACGTAGGAGATCTTGTCCGTGGCGCGGGCGTCTCCGTCGTTCTTCCAGAGATACTCGACGTAGCCGCCGCCCTGACGCGCGGTGTCGATCATTTCCAGGAAGAAGGCCTTGCCGTTCTCGTCCTTGACGACACTCAGGTCGCGCCCATTGAGGGAGGGCGTGAGGGGGTGGCCCACCATCTTCGCGTTGACGTCGTGAATCCAGAAGTAGTCATATTCGTTGTAGCGCAGCTGCATGATGGCGGCCTGGGCCTGGCGGCGCGCTTCCTCGGAGCTCAGGGTGCCGGCACGCTCCAGGGAATGGAAATGGGCCAGCATGCCGATGGCAATGTCGACGTGATTGCGAGTGGCAGTCAGACGGGCGTCCCAGGTGTCCTGATAGCGGCCGCTGATCTGCATGACGATCAGCAGCAGCAGGGGCACGACCAGGATCAGGCCGATGACGGTCGCCTTGACGCGAAACCGCAGCATTGAAAACAGACGCACGCCGGGGCTGAGGATGGCGGAGGCGGCATGGGTGGCAGGGGCAGGCTGCCCTGAGGGGCCATCCTTCGGCTCCGCGTCGAATACGTCGTTGGGTTGCAAACGGGAAGATGCAGTGGCCGGCACGAATGAGTTCATGGTTCTGATTGTTCTCGTGGAGGGTCGTGTTTGAAATCATATCCTGTTGTAACAGGTTGATCCACGTTGTAATCGTTTCCTTCTGGCAGAGGGGATGAACTCGGGAAGGTTGCGTCCCACGGATTGGGGCTTTCGATCATAAAGAACGCATTGCTTATAACGGTTAAGAATAAGCATAAATCCCTTATGAATGATATTAAGAAGCCTCAACCACTATACTTGCGCTTCTTACCGCGTGTTTCAAAAGCGGTTTCGCTTCCCGATGACCATGCCATCCACCCCCCAAGCCAACGCCGGGCCACTCATCCGGCTCTCCAAAGTCACGAAGACGTTCACGCTGCCCGGCGGCGGCCGGTTCACGGCGGTTGCGCCCATTTCCCTGGATATTGAACAGGGCGAAGTATTCGGACTCATCGGGCGCAGCGGGGCGGGCAAGTCCACGCTCCTGCGCATGATCAACCTGCTGGAGCGGCCCGACAGCGGGGAAGTACTGGTCAACGGTCGCGACCTGACCCGTCTGTCCGCGCCCGAACTGCGCAAGGCGCGGCAGAACCTGGGCATGATCTTTCAGCAGTTCAACCTGCTGCAGAATGCCACGGTCTATGAAAACGTCGCCTTTCCACTGACCCTGCACGGCAAGTTCGACCGCAAGGCGCTGAAGGAACGGGTGGAGGAATGCCTCGCCCTGGTCGGTCTGAGCGACAAGCACTCTCATTATCCTGCTCAGCTCTCCGGGGGCCAGAAGCAGCGCGTGGCCATTGCCCGGGCGCTGGCGCCCCGGCCGCAGGTCATGCTGTGCGATGAGCCGACCTCCGCGCTGGACGCCGAGACCACGCGCAGCGTGCTGGACACGCTGCGCGACATCAATCAGAAGCTGGGTGTGACCATCGTGATCGTGACGCACGAGCTCTCGGTCGTGCAGGCGCTCTGCACCCGTGTCGCGGTGCTGGAACACGGTGAACTGGTCGAGCAGTTCGACATTGCCGATGACACCACGCCACGGGTCAGTGCGCTCGGCCGCGAACTCGACAAGGAACGGCTCAAGCTCAAGGTCCTCAAGGAACATTCTCTGCTGGCGCCGGCCAGTACCACCCTGGATTGAACAATGACTGAGAACATCATCGCCATTCTTCCTGAACTCTGGATCGCGATTGGCCAGACCTTGCTGATGCTGGGCATCGGGGTGGGCTGCGCCATTGTGCTGGGCGGGCCGCTGGGCGTGCTGCTGTTCCAGATGGGGCCCAGGCAGGCGCTGGAGAACCGCAGCGCCTATCTGGTGGTGAGCTGGATCGTGAATACGGTGCGCTCCTTCCCCTTCATCATTCTGTTGGTGGTGCTCACACCCGTGACCGCCGCCATCGTGGGCACGTCCATCGGGCCGCTGGCCGCCTCCGTGCCGCTTTCCGTGGCGGCCATTCCGTATTTCGCCCGTCTGGTCGAGCAAAGCCTGCGCGAAGTGCCGCGCGGCGTCATCGAAGCCGCCGAAGCCATGGGCGCTTCGCGCTACCAGATCGTGCGTCGTGTGCTGCTGCGCGAGGCACGCTCCGGCCTGGTGCTGGCGCTGACGGTGCTGGCCGTCAGCTTTCTTTCCTATTCCGCCGTGGCCGGCGTGGTGGGCGGGGGCGGCATTGGTGACCTCGCCATCCGTTATGGCTATTACCGTTTCCAGACGGATGTCATGCTGCTGACCGTGGCATTGCTCATCGTGCTTGTGCAGATCATCCAGTTCGGCGGCAATGCCATTGCGCATCGTCTGGACAAGCGCTGAACCTCTTTTTGCTGATCCCTTCTTATACAAGGACCTGATTCATGAATATTCGTCGCCGACTCCTGATGGGTGCATTCGCTGCCGCCGTGGCGCTGGGCGGGGCCACAGCACACGCTGACGCGGACAAGAAGAACCTGGTGTTTGGTGCCACCGCCGGCTACAACTACGATGTGCTCAAGCTGGCCATCGTGCCCCAGCTGGAAGAAAAGGGCTACAAGGTTCGCCTGGTCGAGTTCAACGACTACGTTCAGCCCAACCTGGCACTGGCACAGGGCTCGCTCGACGCCAACCTGTTCCAGCACATCTCCTACCTGAACCGGTTCAAGGAAGACAAGAAGCTGGACATCATCGACATCGCGCAAAGCACCACGGCGCCCATGGGCATCTATTCCAAGACGCGCAAGAGCCTGGAAGAAGCCAAGGAAGGCGATCGCTTCACCTTGCCGAACGATCCGAGCAACCTGGCTCGCGCGCTACTGCTGCTGCAGAAGCACAGTGTGATCAAGGTCCGCGCGGACATCGACCCGCTGCGTGTGGCGGAACGTGACGTGACGGAAAACCCGCACAAGATTCGCCTGCAGCCGGTGGAAGCTGCCCAGCTTCCACGTACGGTGGGGGACGCCGACTACGCCATCGTGCCGGGCAACTTCGCCATCGCCGCCGGCATGGATCTGACCAGCGCCGTCGTGCTGGAAGAGCCGCCCATTGAATATCAGCAGGTCGTGGCGGTTCGCACCGAAGACAAGGACAAGCCATGGGCCAAGGACCTGGCGGACGCCTTCAAGTCGGCCGCATTCAAGGAAGCCCTGGACAAGCACTTTCCCGGTTATGTCCGCCCGGAAGCCTTGTCGAAGTTGAACTGACAGAAGGGCGGAGCAGAGCGGCAGCGCTGCCGCTTTCCGGCGCCTATGCGCCGTGTGACCACATCAGATACAGGGCGGCCGTGGACATGAAGCAGAAATACACCACGATGCCGGCCAGCACACTCTGAAAAATCTGGCGGCCGCGGCGCCGCCAGCCCCCCTCTACGCGACGGTGCGGGCCCCACCGCCAGACACAGGCGGCGGCCAGAAGACTGAGCAGAACAATCCAGACTTTCATGCGTGGTAAGGCTCGTGCGGTAGCAGCTTAGTTCAGCTTGCCCGAAGCCTGGACTTCGCGTTGTGCTTCCAGAATCAGTGCTTCCAGTTCCGGAGATGTCTTCAGCGCCAGCATGGGGGTTTGCGGGTTCTCTTCATTGTGTTCCAGACGCAGTTCGATGCTTTGCCCCTCGAATGCCGCCGGGTTGGCCTGAATCTGCACATACTGATTCAACAGGCGGTCCACGGCCTTCTGGGCCTCATGAAGCTGCTGGGTGACGGTGGACTGCGCATGCAGCTTGAACTGCTGTTCGATGGTTCGGGCCAGATCCCAGCTGAAGAACACCAGCGCATTGCGACCGTGGCACTCGGGGTGAAGGAACCCCCAGGATTCTTGTGGTGTATGGTTCACGTGATTGCTCGCGGTTGGTTGGCGACGCCCCTCCTGGCGGAACGGCGAAGCGATGCCGCGAAGTGTAGCAGGGAGGTCACGCCGGAACGCCGAACGTGCGGCAAAAGG
>JAJUFT010000010.1 GCA_029263615.1 Alcaligenaceae bacterium
CAAGTGCGTCTGGCCGCCCAGGCCACGCGCAGCCAGGATGAGCAGGCCCGTGGCCTCGCCTCGCTGATTTCTCGCTTCCGTCTGGCCGGCAGCCGACCAGTCATGGACTTCCCCGCGCTACAATAAAAGGTTGAACTTTTAGGGAAAGCCCATGGAAGCTGAACGTCAGAACCAGATTGCCGCCCGTATCGAAGATTACGAAGAGCGCCAGTCCTCCTTACGGAGGTATCTTTGACTACGACGCCAAAGCTGAGCGTCTGCAAGTCGTCAATGCCGAGCTAGAAAGCCCCGACATCTGGAACGACCCTCAACATGCCCAGGATCTGGGCCGCGAGAAAAAAAGCCTGGAAAAAGTCGTCCACACGCTCACCCAGATCGAACAGCGCCTGCGCGACGCGCGCGACCTTTTCGAGCTGGCGTCGGAAGATGATGACGATGCCACCCTGCAGGCCATCGAGGAAGATGTCGACGCCATCGGCGCCCAGCTCGAAGAGCTGGAGTTCCGCCGCATGTTCTCGAATCCGGCAGATCCCAACAACTGCTTCATCGACATCCAGGCGGGTGCCGGTGGAACGGAAGCCCAGGACTGGGCCTCCATGCTGCTGCGCCAGTATCTGCGCTACTGCGAAAACAAGGACTTCAAGACGGAAATTCTTGAAGAGTCCGAAGGGGAAGTCGCGGGCATCAAGTCGGCCACCATCAAGGTGACGGGCGAATACGCCTACGGGCACCTGCGTACCGAAACCGGCGTGCATCGCCTGGTGCGCAAGAGCCCCTTCGATTCCTCCAACGGCCGCCACACTTCGTTTGCCAGCGTATTCGTCTACCCCGAGGTCGATGAGTCCATCGAGGTCGAAGTGAATCCGGCCGACCTGCGCATCGACACCTACCGGGCCAGCGGTGCCGGCGGGCAGCACGTGAACAAGACGGACTCCGCCGTCCGCATCACCCACATTCCTTCGGGGATCGTGGTGCAGTGCCAGAACGACCGTTCGCAGCACCGCAACCGGGCCGAAGCGATGCAGATGCTGAAGTCACGGCTGTACGAAATGGAGCTGCGCGCGCGCATGGCCGAGCAGCAGAAGCTGGAGGATTCCAAGACCGATGTGGGCTGGGGCCACCAGATTCGTTCCTACGTGCTGGACCAGAGCCGCATCAAGGACCTGCGCACCAACGTGGAAATCTCCAACACGCAAAAGGTGCTTGACGGCGACCTCGACCCTTTCATCATCGCGAGTTTGAAACAGGGAATCTGACATGTCCGAATCCACCGTTGCCATCGTCACGGGCGCTTCGCGCGGCCTGGGCGAAGCCTTTGCTGAGCAGCTTCTGGATGCCGGCGCCAGCGTCATCACGTTGGCGCGCAACAGCAACCCGCGGCTGGCCGAACTGGCCAGCGCGAAAGGCGCGCGTCTGCAACAGCTGCAGGCCGACCTTTCCCAAACGTCGTCCATTGAATCGGCAGCCGGCCTCCTGAGCGCCGCCCTGCCCACCGACGCTTCGCGCTACCTGCTCATCAATAACGCCGGCACGGTGGACCCGATCTGTCTGGCCGATGGCCTGTTCGATGCCGATTCCATCGAACGCGCCTTCAACCTGAACGTGGTGGCGGTCATGGTCGTGACCGCTGCTTTCCTGCGTTCCGCCCCGAAGGCGGCCGACCGACGCATCGTCAACATTTCCTCGGGCGCCGGCCGCAAGCCCACTGCTGGGTGGCCGGTCTACTGCGCCACCAAGGCCGCCCTCGACCACTACACCCGCGTGCTGGCCGAAGAAAACCCCGACCTGCGCGTGGCCTCGCTCGCGCCGGGGGTGGTCGACACCGCCATGCAGGAACGCATTCGCGGCACCGACCGGCGCCACTTTCCCGACCTCGACCGCTTCCTGCAACTTCATGAACAGGGGCAGCTCGCCAGCCCGCAATCCATCGCGAGCCGCATCCTTCAACACGTCGCCAGCGACCGCTACGGGCATGAGATCCTGGACGACATACGCAACTACGACATTCCATCCTGACTATGAACGAACCGACGCCCACCCCGATCGCCGCCGAGGAAAACCGCCTCATTGCGGAGCGCCGGGGCAAGCTGGCAAAGCTGCGCACCGAAGGCGTGGCCTACCCCAACGACTTCCAGCCCGACAGCCAGGCTGCCGACCTGCATCAGGCCTACGATGAACTGGAAAAGGAAGCCCTCGAATCGCTGGGCAAACAGGTGAAGATTGCCGGCCGCATGATGCTCAAGCGCGTCATGGGCAAGGCCAGCTTTGCCACCCTGCAGGACGGCACGGGCCGCATCCAGGTCTTTCTGGATCGCGCCACGGTCGGTGAAGACGTTTACGCCGCCTTCAAGGGGTGGGATATCGGCGACATCCTTGCCGTCGAAGGTCGCGTCTTCAAGACCAACAAGGGGGAGCTCTCGGTTCATGCGAGCACCATCCGCCTGCTTGCGAAGTCGCTGCGCCCCCTGCCTGACAAATTCCACGGCGTGGCCGACCAGGAGCTGCGCTACCGTCAGCGCTACGTCGACCTCATCATGACCGAGGAAACTCGGCGCACTTTCGTCGCCCGCAGCAAGGCCATTGGCAGCATCCGTCAGCACATGCTGGACGCCGGTTTTCTGGAAGTGGAAACGCCCATGCTGCACCCGATCCCCGGTGGTGCGGCAGCCAAGCCCTTCATCACGCACCACAATGCGCTGGACATGGACATGTACCTGCGCATTGCCCCCGAGCTGTATCTCAAGCGATTGATCGTCGGCGGCTTCGAGCGCGTGTTCGAGGTCAACCGCAACTTCCGCAACGAAGGCGTGAGCCCGCGTCACAACCCCGAATTCACCATGATGGAGTTCTACGCGGCCTACACCGACTACCGGTGGCTGATGGATTTCACGGAATCCCTGATTCGCGAAGCCGCGGTTGCCGCCACGGGCAGCGCCGTGCTGGATTACCAGGGCCGCACACTGGACCTGTCCCAGCCCTTCGACCGCCTGACCATCTGCCAGGCCATTCTCAAGTACGCGCCGAATTACACCGAAGCGCAGCTACACGACGCTGATTTCCTGCGTCAGGAACTGCGCCGCCTGGGTGCCGATGTCGACGGCCCCGTGCTGTCGCGCGCGGGTCTGGGCGCCCTGCAATTGGCTCTCTTCGAAGAAACGGCCGAGGCCCAGCTGTGGAACCCCACCTACATCATCGACTATCCGGTGGAAGTGTCCCCCCTGGCCCGTGCCTCCGACCGCAACCCGGAAATCACGGAGCGCTTCGAACTCTTCATCACGGGTCGCGAGATCGCCAACGGGTTCTCCGAGTTGAACGATCCGGAAGACCAGGCTGCCCGCTTCCTCAAGCAGGTGGAAGCCAAAGACGCCGGCGATGAAGAAGCCATGTATTACGACGCCGACTACATCCGTGCGCTGGAATACGGCATGCCCCCGACCGGCGGTTGCGGCATCGGCATCGACCGCCTGGTGATGCTGCTGACCGACAGCCCCAGCATCCGCGACGTCATTCTCTTCCCGCACCTGCGTCGCGAAGACTGATCGTCCACCCACCGCGGCGGGCGGCATTCCGGGCCGCCGCGGTGTTTCTCCCTGCCCCTTCTCCCCTCCCCCTGCTCGCTCCCCACGGCTGCATCTCCCCGCTGCTGCTTCCCGCCGCACAGCATCCCGCTTCGCGTACTCGGTTCCCCCTTAAAAAATGTTCTCTTTTCAAACTATTGTTCTACATGCGAATTTTTACTAGAATGACGGCACGCTACCCACGCAACACCAACCTATGAACGGCAGCCTGCCCTGCGGTCCTGCGGCTGCCCGCTCACTGTCCTAACGGAGACCGGTTTGATCAACAAAATCTCTGCTTCCGTCGCGCAGGCGCTTGAAGGCATTCAAGACGGCGCCACGGTGCTCATTGGCGGCTTCGGCACTGCCGGCATTCCCATGGAACTCATCGACGGCCTCTGCCAGCTCCCGGTGCGAGATCTCACTGTCGTCAACAACAACGCCGGCAACGGCGACACGGGTCTGGCCGCCCTGCTCAAGACCGGCAAAGTGCGCAAGATCATCTGCAGCTTCCCCCGTCAGGCCGACTCCTGGGTATTCGACGAGCTCTATCGCAGCGGCAAGATCGAACTCGAGCTCGTGCCCCAAGGCACGCTGGCCGAACGTCTGCGCGCAGCAGGCGCAGGCATTGGCGGTTTCTTCTGCCCCACCGGCTATGGCACCGAACTGGCGAAAGGCAAGGAAACCCGTGAAATCAACGGCCGCCACTATGTATTCGAAGAACCCATCCATGGCGATGTGGCGCTGATCAAGGCCGAGCGCGGCGACCGCTGGGGCAACCTGGTCTACCGCAAGGCAGCGCGTAACTTCGGGCCGGTCATGGCCACCGCCGCCAAGCTGACCGTGGCCTCGGTCCACGAAATCGTCGAACTGGGCGAAATCGATCCGGAAGTCGTCGTGACGCCCGGCATCTTCGTCGACCGCATCGTCAAGGTTGAGCGGCAGGCCACGATGGCCGGCGGCTTCGTTCAAGACGCCCGCTAAACGCCCACGCACGCGCACACAGCCACTGGATCCGCCTGCGCGGCGGCTCCCTTTGCAGAAAAGGACATCACATGGCCAATTACAAAGCACGCACGAAGCAGGAAATCGCCGAGCGCATCGCCCGCGACATCCCCAACGGTGCGTACGTGAACCTGGGCATCGGCATGCCCACCCTGGTTGCCAACTACCTTCCCGCCGACCGCGAAATCATCCTGCACAGTGAGAACGGCATTCTGGGCATGGGCGAAGCCCCTCCCAAGGGGGAGGAAGACTACGACCTGATCAATGCCGGCAAGCAGCCCGTCACCCTGCTGCCGGGCGGCGCCTATTTCCATCACGCCGACAGCTTCGGCATGATGCGTGGCGGCCACCTCGACATCTGCGTGCTCGGTGCCTTCCAGGTATCGGCCACGGGCGACCTGGCCAACTGGAGCACGGGCGAGCCCGACGCCATTCCCGCTGTCGGCGGCGCCATGGACCTGGCCATCGGGGCCAAGCAGACCTGGGTCATGAGCACCCTGATGACTCGCGACGGCACCAGCAAGCTGGTGCAACAGTGCACCTACCCGCTGACGGGTATCGGCTGCGTGTCCCGCTTCTACAGTGATCTGGCGACCCTGGCCTGCACGCCCGGCGGCCTGCAACTGATCGACATTGTCGACGGCCTGGAGAAATCCGAACTCGAGCGCATGATCGGCCTGCCCATCGCCGACCCCGCCTGAGGCCCGATTCCGAAGCCTTTTTCAACCGACCCTGTCGGCGCATCTCGCACCCACAACATGCTCAAAGCGGCCCCGGATCTCCGGGCGCCTGCGGGGTCCTGGTTTCCCGGCCGCTTTCCGGGAAACATGACCACGGGCCAGGTCGGCTGCGTTCTGTTCACCCTGTGAGTGAGCCTGCATTCCCGGCACACCCGGACGGACGCGCCCCTGGCCGCTTCCCCTTATGGAGTTAATTCTTATGTCGTCCTTCAAGACCACCCGCCGCAAGGCGTTCCAGGCCATTGCTCTGGCCAGCGCCCTGGCCGTCACGGGCCTGACCTCCCTGGCACCGACCGCAAGCGCCGCCAGCTTCCCCGAGAAGCCCATCACCATCGTCGTGCCGTTCTCGGCCGGCGGTACCACCGACATTCTGGCGCGCATCATGGGCCAGTACCTGGGCGAGAAACTCGGCCAGAGCGTCGTGATCGAGAACCGTGACGGCGCCGGCGGCAACATCGGCACCCAGGCCGTGGCCCGCGCCAAGGCGGACGGCTACACCCTGCTCATGGGCACGGTCGGCACGCACGCCATCAATGCGGCGCTCTACAGCCGCCTGAACTTCGACCACATCAAGGACTTCCAGCCTCTGACTCGCGTGGCCCTGGTGCCCAACCTGCTGGTCGTGAACCCGGACCGCCCGTATCGCACCGTTCAGGAAATCATCGATTACGCCAAGGCCAACCCCGGCGCCATCGCCTTCGCGTCATCCGGCAACGGCACCTCCGTGCACCTGTCGGGCGAACTGTTCAAGCTGATGGCGGGCGTGGACATGCTGCACGTGCCGTATCGTGGCAGCGCCGGCGCGGTCACCGACCTGCTGGGCGGCCAGGTGGACATCATGTTCGACAACATGCCTTCCGCCATTCAACACGTGCGCAACAATGCACTGGTGCCGGTCGCCGTGACCCCGGCCCAGCGCTCTGCCGAACTGCCCGACATCCCGACCATTGCCGAAGCCGGCGTGCCCGGTTACGAGGCCACTTCCTGGTTCGGACTGTTCGCACCGGCCGGTACGCCTGCCGACCTCGTCCAGACTCTGCACGCCGCCATTGCCGAAGGCCTGCGTGACCCCGAGGTGGTCGAGAAATTCTCCGCCCAGGGCGCCGTCCCCGTGATCGACACCCCGGAGGAATTCGCCGCCTTCATCGCTGCAGAAACCGAGAAGTGGGCCGATGTGGTGAAGCGTTCCGGCGCTACCGTAAACTAAGGCAAGCACATACAGAAGTCGAACCAGGAGGAAAATCCGACATGAGCAAGCAAGCATTCATCTGTGACGGCATCCGCACGCCGTTCGGTCGTTACGGTGGAGCCCTCTCCAGCGTGCGTCCCGACGATCTCGGCGCCATCGTCATCCGCGCCCTGATGGAGCGCAACGCCAAGGTCGACTGGCAAGCCGTCGAAGATGTCCTGTTCGGTTGCGCCAATCAGGCTGGCGAAGACAACCGCAACGTGGCACGCATGTCTGCTCTGCTCGCCGGGTTGCCCCTGGAGGTGCCGGGCGCCACGATCAACCGTCTTTGCGGCTCCGGCCTCGACGCGGTGGGGTCGGCGGCCCGCGCCATTCGCTCTGGCGAAACCCGCCTCATGATTGCCGGCGGTACGGAAAGCATGAGCCGTGCCCCCTTCGTCATGCCCAAGGCGGAAAGCGCGTTCTCGCGCGCCAACGCCGTGTATGACACCACCATCGGCTGGCGCTTCATCAACAAGCTGATGAAGGAACGGTTCGGCGTCGACTCCATGCCGGAAACGGCAGAAAACGTGGCTCAGGACTTCGGCATCGAGCGCGAAGCCCAGGACCGCATGGCGCTGGCCAGCCAGACCAAGGCGGCCGCTGCCCAGAAGGCCGGCATCCTGGCCGAAGAAATCGTTCCGGTGACCATTCCCCAGCGCAAGGGCGACCCCATTGTCGTGAAGGATGATGAGCATCCGCGCGAAACCTCGCTGGAAGCGCTGGCCCGTCTGAAGGGCGTGGTGCGGCCCGACGGCACCGTCACGGCCGGCAACGCCAGCGGCGTCAACGACGGCGCCTGCGCCCTGATCCTCGCTGACGAAGCCAGCGCCGCCAAGCACGGCCTGACCCCGCGCGCCCGCGTGGTGGGCATGGCCACGGCCGGTGTGGCGCCGCGGATCATGGGCATCGGCCCTGCCCCCGCCACTCAGAAGCTGCTCGCCCAGACCGGCATTTCTCTCGAGCAGATCGACGTCATCGAGTTGAACGAGGCCTTCGCCGCCCAGGGTCTGGCCGTGCTGCGCCAGCTGGGTCTGAAGGACGACGACCCCCGCGTCAACCCGAACGGCGGCGCGATCGCACTGGGCCACCCCCTGGGCGCCAGCGGTGCCCGCCTGGCCATCACCGCCGTGAACCAGCTGCATCGCACCGGTGGCCGGTACGCGCTGTGCACGATGTGCATTGGCGTGGGCCAGGGCATCGCCGTTCTTCTGGAAAGGGTGTAAGTCATGACGCAGACCGCTGCCCGGAAGCTGGCTGTCATTGGCGCGGGCAATATGGGCAATGCCATCGCCAGCCTGTTCGTATCAAACGGCTGGCCCACCGTCCTCATTGACCCGTCCGACACGGCTCGCGCAAATTCCCGGCAGCGGCTGCTGGCCGCCCTGCCGCAGTCCGCTTCCCTGCTGTCCTGGGAAGCGGAGCTGCAGGCGGCCCATGATGCCTCCCTCATCATCGAGGCGGCACCCGAGGTGCTGAACCTCAAACAGGGCATCTTCGCGCAGCTGGAAGCCTGCTGCGCGCCCACCGCCCTGATCGCCACCAACACTTCCGGCATTTCCATCAATCAGCTGGCCACCGGCCTGAAGCACCCGGAACGCTTTCTGGGCACGCATTTCTTCACCCCGGCAGACGTCATTCCGCTGGTCGAGGTGATCGCCTGCGATCACACCGTAGAAGCGCACATCCACAATGTGATGAATCTGCTGCGCAGCGTGGGCAAGCTCCCCGTGCACGTGCGCAAGGATGTTCCCGGCTTCATCGGCAACCGCCTGCAGCACGCCTTGGCCCGAGAGGCCATGTCCCTCCTGGAAAACGGCGTCGCCAGCGCCGAGGACATCGACACCGTGGCCAAATGGGCGCTGGGGATCCGTCTGGCCATCACCGGGCCGCTGGAGCAGCGCGACATCAACGGCCTGGACGTCCATCACGCCATCACCGAATACCTCTACCCCGACCTGGAGAATCGCCAGACTCCATCGCAGATCCTGAGCGAAAAAGTGCGGCAGGGACATCTGGGCGTCAAGACGGGGCAAGGCTTCTACGACTGGGCCGCTCCCGAACGCAAGGCGGCGCTTCAGCAGAAAGACGCCACGCTGCGCGCCCTGGTTGCGCTGCTGGGCGACCGAGCCGGCGCACAGGACGAGCCCTCGGGCCTATAATCCGCGCGCATGACAGACGCAGCTCAGAACACCAAAACCCTGGTTCCCGGCGATGGCTACGTGCAGTCCTTTGCGCGCGGCCTGGCGGTCATACGCAGCTTCAGTGCCGAAGCGCCCTCTCAGACCATGACCGAGGTAGCTCAGCGGACCGGCTTGACGCGTGCCGGCGCCCGCCGCATTCTGCATACCCTGCATGCCCTGGGCTATGTGGAAATCGAAGGCAGGCAGTTCCGGCTGACCCCCAAGGTGCTGGACCTCGGCTTCGCCTACCTCAGCTCCCTGCCCGTGTGGAGTCTGGCCGAGCCCTATATGGAGGCTCTGGTCAAGCAGGTGCAGGAATCCTGCTCGGTCGCGGTGCTCAATGGTACGGAAATCATCTACGTGCTGCGGCTGCCAGTGGAAAAGATCATGTCGATCAACCTGGGCGTGGGCAGCCGTCTGCCGGCCTACTGTTCCTCCATGGGCCGGGTGCTGCTCGCAGGCCTGGCGGACGATGATGTCGAACGCATCCTGGCCCAGACCGACCGCATTGCACGGACCCCGCGCACCCTCACCACCCCTCAGGCTCTGCTTGAGGAAATCCGCAAGGTGCGCCAGCAGGGCTGGTGCATTGTCGACCAGGAACTTGAGCCGGGCCTGATTTCCGTGGCCGTGCCCATCCGCGCGCGCAACGGCAAGGTCGTGGCCGCCATGAACGTGGGCATGAGCACCAGCCGGGTGAACCGCACCCACGTGGAACAGCAGATTCTCCCCAAGCTGCTGGCCACGGCGCGCCAGATCAACGACCGCATGGTGCATTCAGGGTCGATCTGAGCCCGCTCCCCCGACGGTGCAGACGCGAGGCATCCGCTGCGCGTTTCCCGCGCACCCGAATCTGCGCCACAATAGGTCTTTTCAGGTTTACCGAGAAAGACAGATGCAGCCTTCCCTTTTCCGATCCACGCTTTTCCCCGTATTCCGCTCGCTGACGTGGGCCACCCTGGCCATGGCCTCCATGGGCGCCGCACAGGCACGCCCCGCGCTGGACGTCCCCTACATCAAGACGCCGGACGCCGTGGTCGATCGCATGCTGGAGATGGGCAAGGTGGGTCCGGATGACTTTCTGATCGATCTGGGCTCCGGCGACGGGCGCATTCCCATTACGGCGGCGGTCAAGCATGGCACGCGTGCCCTGGGCGTCGACCTGGATCCGGCCCGCACGCAGGAAGCCCGCGCGGGTGCCGAACAGGCCGGCGTGGCCGATCGCGTCAGCTTCCGCACCGAGAACCTTTTCGATACCGACCTGAGCGAAGCCACGGTCATCACCATGTATCTGTTCCCGGAAATCAATCTGCGCCTACGGCCAGAACTCCTCAAGCTCAAACCGGGCACCCGCATTGTGTCGCACGCCTTCCACATGGAAGACTGGACGCCGGAACGGCACGAAGTCGTCGGCAGCAGCGATATTTTCCTCTGGACCATACCCGCCCCGGTGGAAGGGCTCTGGCGCGTGACGGTGCCGGGCAACCGGGAGTTCGTGCTGCGCATCTGGCAGCAGTTCAACCGCATTCAGGCCACGGCCACCACGGTGGACGAACACTCCATTCCCACCGTGGACACCTCCCTCTCGGGGGCCGAAATCCGTTTCACGCGCACGACCCAGGATGGCGCCCTGACCTACACCGGAACGGTGGAGGGTTCGCGCATGAAGGGCACCAGCGACGTGGGCGAGTGGACGGCGGAACGCCTCTGAGGCAGCCGCCCGGGCTTTTGGGGGCCAGGCATGCAACTGCGACACATTGAACTCATCAGCGCCATCCTTCGGGCCGGCTCGCTGACCCAGGCGGCCGCCCTGCTCCACATCACGCAGCCGGCCGCCAGCAAGATGCTGGCACATGCCGAGCTTCAACTGGGCTTTGCGCTGTTCCGTCGCATCCGGGGCCGGCTGCGTCCCACCCCGGAACTCGAGGCCCTCGCCCCCCGCATCGAGAAGCTGCACCAGGAGCTCAGCAGCGTGCGTCGGCTGGCCGACAATCTGAAGCAGCATCCCCGAGGCGTCATTCGGGTCGGAAGCGCCCCGGCCCTGGGCCTGGGCGTGCTGCCCCACGCCATCAAGGCATGCCGCGATCGTGAGCCGGGCATTCTGTTCGATATCCACACCTATCACAGTGCCGAGCTGGTCGAGCGCCTGCATGTCCGCGAGCTCGACCTGAGCATCACCTTCGATGCCAACGACCACCCGGGACTCGAGCGCATTCCCGTCGGCCACACGGAACTGGTCTTCGTGTCGTCCGCGGACCCTGACCTGCCCAATGCGGAACGCCTTTCCGTTTCCCAGCTGGAAGGCCGCAATCTGATCCTGCTGGACGAGTCGGATCGCGCCGGTGCCCTGCTGGAAACCGCCATGTCGCAGGCGGGGATCAGCCCGCGCTCCGACCTGCGCGTGCAAACCCACTACGTGGCTTGTGCGCTGGCCCACGCCGGTTGCGGGGACACGGTCATCGACGCGCTCACCGCCAGCGCCCTGCTTCGACCCGGCATGGCGATACGACGCTTCGACCCGCCCATTCCGGTGCCAGTCAGCGTCATGCACCACGCCTCCACGCCCCTGCGGGAAATCGACGAGACCTTCATTCGTCACGTTCGGGACGTCTTCTCGGCGTGACTCCATAGCCCGAGGTTATGGTTGGGCACAGGAAAATCATTATTCCCCCTGCGTCGGGCATGCAAGAATCAAACATTCTTGAGAGGTCGCGCCAATGAAAGTCGCCATCATCGGAGCCGGGGTCATCGGGACCACCACCGCCTGGGAGTTTCTGCGCCAGGGTAAACAGGTCATTCTGCTGGAAGGCAGGGAGGGGGCCGGGCTGGGCACGAGCTACGCCAATGCCGGGCAGCTGAGTTACGACTACGTGGCGCCTCTGGCCGATCCCAGTGTGTTCAGGGACCTTCCGAAATGGTTGCTGAACCCGGCCTCGCCGCTGCGCTTCCGGCCGCAACCGGACCTGCGCCAGTGGTGCTGGCTCACCGCCTTCCTGCGCGCATCCAACGCAGCCACCGCCAAGGCGTCGACAACCGCCCTGCTCCAGCTGTCCTATCTCAGCCGTGACACGCTACATGCCTGGATGCAGGAATCCCCGATCAACTTCCATCACAAGGCCAATGGCAAGCTCATCGCCTACCGCAGCCCGCATCTGTTGGAGAAGGCGCGCAAGCAGGTCGAATATCAGGCCACCCAGGGATCTCGCCAGCGCATACTGGGACGTGACGAGTCGGTCGCACTGGAACCCTCGCTGATTCACCTGGGTCGGAACCTGGCGGGCTGCGTCTACACGCCGACGGAAGAAGTGGGCGACTGCTACCTCTTCACCCGGGGGCTCTTCGAGCGCGTGAAGAACCACCCGCGCGGCACTGCCCTGACCGGTGCGCGCGTGCAGCGCCTGCACCGGGCGCACGGGCGCGTGACGGGCGCACAGCTGGAAAACGGAGACCTCGTCGAGGCCGATCACTTCGTCGTGGCCAACGGGCTACAGGGCTACGACCTGCTCAGGCAGCTTGGCGAAACCGTTCATCTGTACGGCCTGAAAGGATACAGCCTCACGATTCCCCTGCCCGGCGCGGATACGCCCGCCTGCGACGACGACGCCGCGGTCGCACCGATGATCAGCGTCACCGACTACGAGCGTCGCACTGTGTACGCCAGGCTGGGCAGGCGGGTACGCATTGCCGCCATGGTGGACATGGGTGACGGTAATGCGCACATCCGGCCCGAACGCATACGCCACCTGAAGGCCGAAGTGCGCGAGATCTTCCCCCAGCTGGAGGTCGAGCAGGCGCAGGCGTGGGCGGGCGAACGCCCGGCCACCCCTGAAGGCCGGCCCATCGTGAGCCGCAGCAGCAAGGCAGACAACCTCTGGATCAATCTGGGTCACGGCGCCCTGGGATTCACCCTGGCATGCGGCAGCGCAGTGCTGCTGCATGCCCTGATGACGCAGGGCGCTGCACCGATCGATCCGGCGCCCTTCAAGCCGCGTTGAGCGTCCGGCGAAGAATCATCGGGATCACCCCGCCCTCGCGGAGCTGTTCCACCTCGAGCCGGGTCTGGACGTCGGCCAATGCGGTGAAATGTTCGACCCGGCCATCGGCCCGTTCGAGGCGCACGGCGATCTCTCCCCGGGGCTGGAGCGATGCCGCGTCAGCTTCGACACCAATGCGATCGCCCGGCCGGATGTTCAGAGCGTCCGGGCCCCTGTCGGCGGGCAGCCTGAGCGGAAGAATGCCCATGCCGATGAGATTGGAACGGTGAATGCGCTCGAAGCTCAGTGCGAGCACTGCGCGCAGGCCGAGGAGGCGCTGCACCTTGGCGGCCCAATCGCGTGAGGAACCGGTACCATAGCGATGACCGGCCACCAGCACCAACGACTGGTCCGCCGCTGCGTACCGGCTGGCGGCCTCCCAGAGAGGCAGAACCTGACCGCTGGGCACATGCAAGGTATGGGCGACGGGCGCGGCGGGATGCAGGAGATTGACCAGCGTCTTGCTGTGGAATGCCCCCCTGAGCATGACTTCCCAGTTGCCGCGGCGGGAGGCGAACACATTCAGGTCATTGCGGTCTTCACCGCGCTGCACGAGGAAGTCGGCCACCAGGCTGTCCGGCGGAATGGCGCTGGCCGGGGATATATGGTCTGTGGTGATGTCGTCACCCAGCACCATCAAAGGCCAGGCCAGGTAGTCGCCCAGTTGACTTCCCTGATCGAGGCTGGCAAAGGGTGGCCGCCGCAATGTCGTGGAAGCAGGGTCCCAGGGGAAGCAGGGGGAGTCCGGTGCGTCCAGGGACGCCCATAGCGGGTTGGCCGCAGCCCGCACGAAGGCGCGTCGAAAGTCTGCCGCATCGAGACCGGCCTTCAGGCAGGTCTGGACTTCGTCACGGGTGGGCCAGATGTCGTCCAGCATCACCGGCTTGCCGGCGTCGTCGTGTCCCAGCGGCTGACTGGCGAAGTTGATGGCGGCATCGCCGCTCAGTGCATAGGCCACCACCAGGGGCGGCGACATCAGAAAACCGAGGTCAAGATCGGGGTGGATGCGACCAGGAAAATTCCGGTTGCCCGAGAGCACGGCAACCGGGCGAACAGCACCGCAGGCCGCTTGCCGTACGATGGTTTCCGGCAACGGACCCGAATTCCCGATACACGTGGTGCAGCCATAGCCGACAATGTCGAAACCGACAGCGGCAAGGTCATTCAGCAGCCCGGCGCGCTGCAGGTAATTCTCTGCAGCGGGAGAGCCCGGCCCCAGCGAGGTCTTCACCCATTCAGCAACCTTCAGTCCGCGTGCGCGCGCCTTGCGGGCCAGGATGCCGGCGGCCATCAGCAGCCCGGGGTCGGACGTATTGGTGCAACTGGTGATGGCGGCAATGGCCACGGGAAAGGTCGGCATGCTGGGCGAAGAACGCCCGTCGGGCGGGCGTTCGCGCGCCAGCACACCCGGCACTTCTCGATAGTCCATGAGATCCTGGGGGCGCCGCGGCCCGGCCACACTCATGCCCAGGGTGGAAAGATCGATGTCCAGAACGTGCGTGAACAGCGGAGATGCCTCCGGGTCGAACCACAACCCGAGGCGTTGCAGGGTATCCCGAACCAGGGTGATGGCGTCCTCGCTTCTTCCCGTCTCCCGCAAATAGTCGAGACTGCGCTCATCCACGGGAAAATAGCCGGTGGTGGCACCGTATTCGGGCGCCATGTTGGCCACCACGCATCGCTCGCCCGCACTGAGTGTCGCGACCCCGGGCCCGAAGAATTCCACGAATTCCCCTGAAACCCCCATGTCGCGCAGACATTTGGTGACGTAAAGGGCAAGATCGGTCGCAAGCACCCCCGGGCTCAGGGCGCCGCTCAGGCGGACCCCGATGACATCGGGAATGCGCTGCAGGATCGGCATGCCGAACATCACGGTCTGGGCTTCCAGGCCCCCCACACCCCAGCCCAGCACCCCCAGCCCGTTGACCATGGGCGTGTGACTGTCGGTGCCGATCATCATGTCCGGCACTGCCCATGCCTCGCCGTCACGCTGTTCGACGGTCACGACCGTGGCGAGCTGTTCGAGGTTGATTGTGTGCATGATGCCCGTTCCGGGCGGGTTCACATGCACCCCCTGCACCGCACGGGCCGCCCAGCGCAGAAACTGGTAGCGCTCGCGATTGCGCCGCAGTTCATGTTCGAGATTGCGCTTGGCGGCATCCGGCCGGGCATGGACCTCGACCGCCAGAGAGTGGTCGACCGACACTTGCACCGGCAGGCGGGCGTTGAGGCGGGACGGGTCGACACCCCGCTCGGCCAGCGCGTCGCGCATCGCGGCGATATCCACCAAAGCGGGCGTACTGGTGGTGTCGTGCATCAGCACCCTGCCCGGCTGATAGGCGATTTCGGCGTTACTGCGGCGCTCGCCGCGCCAGTCCAGGAGCGCGGCGACGGCGGCTTCCCGCTCGCCATCCTGCATGTTGCGCGCGGCATTCTCGAGCAGCAGCCGCAAGACGACGGGCAGCTCCCCAAGTGCCTGGCCAAAATGCACCGGCAGATCGATAATCCGATAGCGTTTTCCGCCGGAAACCAGGATTCCGGAAAAGGGATTTTGCCCCTGACTCATGATGTCGAAACCTCTCTGCATGACGGGTCGCCGCGCTCAGGCGTCAGTTGATCTGGATGTTGGCGTCCTTGATGATGCTGCCGAACAGGCGGGACTGTTCGTCACGGAAGGCACGGAATTCCTCGGGCGTCATCGGGGCGGGTTCGGCACCCTGAGTCTCGAGGGCCTTCATGACAGCCGGGTCTTTCAGGGAACGGACCACGGCTTCGTTCAGCTTCTTCACGATGGGCTCGGGGGTGCCTGCGGGCACGAACAGACCAAACCAGTTCACCAGTACGAAATCCTTGAGTTCCGGTGCCGTGTTCAGCGGCGGAACGTCGGGGAAGGCATTCATTGGCTGATCGGACGTCACGCCCACCGCCTTGATCTTTCCCGATTGCAGATATGGCAGGGCCGCGGCGGCGCTGGAGAAGGTGAAGGTCACTTGGCCGCCGGTCACGTCAGCCAGCGCCTGTGCGGATCCCTTGTAGGGAATATGCAGCATTTCCGTGTCCAGCAGCTTGTTCATCAGTTCGCCGGAAATGTTCTGGATGTTGCCCACGCCGGCGGATGAATACGACAGCTTGGCATGGTTCTTCTTGGCGTACTCGACAAAGCTCTTGGGATCGTCGAAGGGCTGATCCACGGCAGCCGTGACCAGATTGGGAATCTTCGCAATGAGGGTGACCGGCTCGAGGTCCTTGGCCGGGTCATAGCTCATGTTGTTGTAGAGGTGCGGGTTGATCGCGCTCTCGCCGGAACTGGCGAGCAACAGCGTCATGCCGTCGGCCGTCGAGGTGACCACCGCGGCAGCACCGATCATGCCGCTGGCGCCCGGTTTGTTCTCGACCACGACGGACTGGCCGAGTTCCCGGGAAAGGGACTGCCCCAAGATGCGCCCGACGATGTCCACACCACCGCCGGCGGAGAACGGCACGACCAACGTCAGCGGGCCGGACGGATAATTGGCTGCCGCATCCTGCGCCATGGCAGGGGCACCCACTGCTGCGAGCGCAGTCGCGAGTACGGTGGCAGCAAGAAAGGATCTTTTCTTGTGTTTCATGACAATTTGTCTCCAGGAGGAAGCGGAAACGGGCAAAGTGCCGTTCCACGACAGGGTTCAGCTCAAAGCAAAAGTTTTTTTGCCGGGCACATCGAGGTCCGTGACGAGGATCTGGCCGGTTTCCGAATTGGTGATGAACAGACTGCGGTTCTCGGGGCCGCCGAACGCACAGTTGCTGGTGAGCAGGCCTTCCGGCGCCCGGATGCGCAGCAGTGGCTCGCCCAGCCGGCTGAACTTCCAGATCGAACCCATGCCCATATGGCAGACCAGCAGGTTGTCATCTTCGTCGATCGCCACGCCATCAGGCCCTGCCAGGCCGCCCGACATTTGAATGAACACGCCCGATTTGGCCACGTTGCCATCGGGAAAGAAGCGAATG
Source organism: Alcaligenaceae bacterium (assembly GCA_029263615.1). Taxonomy (GTDB): domain Bacteria; phylum Pseudomonadota; class Gammaproteobacteria; order Burkholderiales; family Burkholderiaceae_B; genus Yanghanlia. The sequence continues at coordinate 16,735 of JAJUFT010000010.1, forward strand.
CGCCAAATGGCATTGGCACGCGTCACCGCCAGCAGAAGATCGGTTTCCGCGGCATTGAATGTCAGGCCGTTCGGACTGGGGATGTTGTCAAGGAGGCAGTCGAGCCTTCCCTCGGCGCTGAGACGGAAGAGGCGGCCGTTGGGCCGCTGCAGGCCGCTCTGCCCCTGATCGGTGAAGTAGAGATCGCCGTTGGACGCGAAGTGCAGGTCATTCACGCCACGGAAACGCTCGAACATCGGTCGGGTGAAATAAGGTTCCACCCTTCCATTATGCGGGTCGAGCACCATGATTCCGTGCCGGTAGTCGGCAATGAAGATGCGGCCATCACGATGGATCTTCAGCCCGTTCGGTTCGCCGTCGTACTGCGTCACTACATTGAAGTTCCCTTCGGGATCAACCCTGAAAATGCGCCCGTAGGCGACATCGACACAATACAGGTTCCCATCGCGGTCGAATGACGGCCCTTCCAGGAAAGCCGGCAGCTGCCGCCCCTTGTGCTGCTGCTGCAACCATTTGGATTCGCTTACCTTGCCATGCAGTTCGATGGGAAGTGTGGCAAAGACGCGGGCGATGGTTTCGGGAGGTGCTGCATACATGGTCAATCCTCCGTGGGCGCAACGAGGTCGTCGCCCTGTCCGCTGTCGCGCAATCCCTGCGCGACAAATCCGGCAACCTTCATCTCCTCGACGTAGGCCCGCATCAGGGGCAGTGCTTCAGCCTTGCGAGCCGGCACCACCATAGCCTGCCGGATCGCCGTGAAGTGGCCCGGAAGCACTTTCAAGCCGGCATGCTGGCGGGCCGCGGCCTCCAGCGGCTGCCTGACGCCTGCCGCGGCGTCGAGCCCCTGTTCGAGAAAGAGCTCGACGGCAGAAGCCGAGGTGGGCCCGCGCACCAGTTCGGCGTGCTGCAGGGCCCGGCTCAGGAAAAGGTCGTAAGCCGCGCCCTTTCCGACGGCGATGCGTACACCCGGCGCGTCCAGCTGCTCGATGGCACTGTAGGGGCCGTCTTCGCGGACCAGATACGTGCCCTCGATGAGGACGTAGGGCGCAGTAAAGGAAACATCTTCCGCCCGTTTCGGGTCGATGGCCAGGAAGGCAATGTCCCAGACATCGTCGCCGGCGGCGTCAACCACCTTGCCCGCGGCTTCGAAGGGAACAACTTCCAGTTCAACACCAAGCCGCCGGGCCAGCTCGGTGGCCAGCGCGACGGAAACACCGCGCGGCTCACCGTCGGGACCACGCTGCGCAAGCACAGGGTTCCCGTAATTGATGGCGGCCCGCAGTTTGCCCGTGCACTGCAGGGCATCGCGGAGCGAATCGTAGTCTATGCTCATTCAGGCATCTCCTCTTCCGTGATATCAATGGAGGCAGCGGCGGCGCGGCGCTGTGCCATGAGCTCGCGCTGCAGTTTCAGACGGGCCAGCAAGGCCTGACGAATGTGTTCCCGTGCACAGGCCTCGGCCCTGTCTTCGTCACGATTCGCGATGGCGTCGAACAACGCCAGGTGCTCATGCAGGGCGAGCTCGGGACGCCCCGTGTGGGCGAGCGTGCTCTGGCCCAGAAGCGCGGTGGAATCGATAAGGTTGTTGATGGCCTTCACGAGGAACTGGTTGTGCGAAGCGGCATACAGCGCCTGATGGAATTCGTAGTTGGAGCGTACCGGGTCGGCCAAGCTGCGGCTTTCTTCGAGAATGGCGCGCATGTTCTCGATTTCCATGTCGTCGGCAAATCGGGCGGCGAGCCGGGCGGCGCCACACTCCAGAATCTCCCTGAAACGGTAGAGCTCGGTGATCGACGTCTGATCGAGGGTGGTGACTGTGAGCCCCTTGCGCGGCACGCGGGTGAGCAGGCCTTCGTCTTCCAGACGCTTGACCGCCTCGCGAACCGGCGTTCGACTCATGTTCATCTGCCGGGCAATATCGATTTCCCGCAGAGTGTCATTGGGCCCGAATTCACCCGTGACAATTTGCTGCTTCAGAATCGAGTACGCCAGATTCGATTGGGAAGTTTCGTTGCTGCTCGCCATCGTTGGACCTTTGCCCTCAGACTGCCCGCTGCTGCAGGTGTTCCAGTACGCCGGCCTCGACTTCAACGCCGTAGACCAGCGCGTCTCGGTACTTCTTAAGCTCGATTCCCCCCGGCACGATCACTGGATTTTGGGGGTCGGAGGCCGGCGTGCTCTGCAGGATGTGAGCGAAGTCCTGCATGCGCTCTCCCAGCCATTCGGCCGAACCCAAACGCTGGGTGTCGATCAGCAGGAAGAAATGACCGAGGTTCTGCGGCACCTCGGGGTTCTCAGACCAGGACTGGACGTGGGTGAGATACGCTGCATCTGACAACAAGCCCGCGAAGAGATCGACAGCGAGGGCGAGGCCATAGCCCTTGTGGCCGCCAATCGCGAGCAGGAAGCCCTTGAGCGCCTGCGCCGGATCGCTGGTCGGACGACCGTCACGGTCAGTGGCCCAGGTCTCGGGGATGGAGGTGCCCGCTTCCAGCGCGCGCCGGATCTTGGCGCGTGCAGCGACGCTCAGAGCCATGTCGAGCAGGAAGGGTTCACCGGAGGGATTCGGCACTCCGAAGCCCATGGGGCTGTTGCCCAGACGTGCTTCCTTTCCGCCCCACGGCGCGATCGTGGTGCTTGCATTGCTACAGATGAACGAGGCGAAACCCTGTTGTGCCGCCAAAAATGAATAGGGCGAGACGGGCCCGAAATGGTTGCTGGCCCGGGCGAATACTGCACCCACGCCGGTTTCCCGTGCCTGGGACATGGCCTGTTGCAAGGCGACCTGCCCCACCAGAGGCCCGATGGCGTTGTTTCCGTCGACCTTGCCGATTGCCGGCGAACAACGTTCCGCTCTGACCTCTGCCTGACCATTGATGCCGCCAATGAGCAGACGCTCACCGTAGGACTGCACCCGGCTCACGCCATGGGTGTGCAGGCCGAACATGTCGGCCAGAACCAGGATCTCGGAGGTGAGATTCGCAGATTCGGCATCCAGCCCGTAAGACTGCAGGGCACGTGTGGCGAGCTCACCGAGTGACTCGCGTTGTATGCGTTCATAAGCCATGATTCATGCAATTCCATGTTTGTGCATCCATAAGCATACACAAGAATACGCATGTTGTGGAGCGCAAAAAAAAAACCGCTGCATGGCAGCGGCAGACCAGGCTGATGGAGTTGCGAGGTCAGAGCAGGTCGCGGCGCAGCTCGGCAGGCGAACGCGGCGAGAGCAGGCCCGGCGCGATATCGAATACCGTGCGAGCCCCCGTTTCGCCCGCGCGCGACAGCCGATACACGGCACGGGCATAGGCCACCAGCACGCTGGAAGTGAAGGCCGGGTTGCTTTCCAGGGTGAGTGAATATTCGATCACCTGTTTGTCGCCATCGCCGCTTTCACCGCTGCGAATCACAAAGCCGCCATGCGGCATGGCCGAATGCTCGCGGCGCAGGGTCTCTTCGGAAATGAAGTTCACCGTGGTGTCGTAATCGGCAAAGTAGTCGGGCATGGTCACGATGGCTTCGCGCACCTGCTCCGCATCGGCGCCTTCTGCCAGGACCACAAAGCATTCCCGCGTGTGCTTCTGGCGGGTGGTGAGCGTCGGGCGCAGGCCGCTGCGCACTTGCTCGATGGCATCGATGGACGGCACGGTATATTGCACCGCCGCCTTGACGCCGGGCACGCGGCGCACGGCATCGGAATGCCCCTGGCTCAGACCCTTGCCCCAGAACGTGTAGGTGTCGCCCTTTGGCAGCACGGTTTCCCCGAACAGTCGGTTCAGCGAGAACAGGCCCGGGTCCCAGCCCACGGAGATCAGTGCAACATTGCCGCCCGAGCGCGCTGCAGCATCCACGGCGTCGAAATACTGCGGAATGCGCGCGTGGGTGTCGTAGCTGTCCACCGTGTTGAACCGGGCCGCCAGCGCCGGGCCCTGTTCGGGCAGGTCGTTCTTCGAACCGCCGCACAGGACCAGGACATCGATCTCATTCTTGTACTGGTCGATGTCATCCAGGTGACGCACTGCCACCGAACCATTCAAGGTCTGAACACTGGCGGGGTCGCGGCGCGTATAAACGCCAGTCAGTTCCATGTCGGGGTTCTGCGCAATGGCGGCTTCCGTGCCGCGACCCAGGTTGCCATAGCCGGCGATGGCGATGCGGATTTTTTCTATCATGAGTTCCGTATGCGTGGTATGGGGTTGATCACGGTGAAAGTTTAATGGATTCGGATTACACTGCCCGCAACGTCCGGTATGGACGTACTGACGCGGGCTGAGCTCGTGCCACCCGCCACATCATTCCAATAAAGAAGGGGGGACATCCATGCTATACGTCATTCAGGTTCTGGCGGCCATTCAAATCGGCCTTGCCATCGGCGTGCTCCTGGGGCCTCGGCATCCTGTACGTCTGGGCAGCAGCATCCTGGCCATCGTGCTCGCATTGGCCACCATCGTCACCGGGGCATGGCTGTACCTGGCCATCGGCACGGCCATATTCGTGCTGACCATGGGCATGCGCCACAGTCAGCACATCGTGGGCGGCTGAGTTACCGAGCCACCTCCCCCGTTTTCCAGGCAAACGTGTGACGGCGGGTCTCGCCCTGACCCACCGTCACTTTCTGCGTTTGCGTCTTGCCCAGGTAGGTCGCCTCGACGGTGTAGGCGCCCGGTTCCAACCGGGCCAGGAAATACGGACCCGCGGAAGGCACTTCCATCCGCACATTGCCCGACGCGTCCTTGATCACCACCCGCACTTCCGCCACATACGGGCGTGAACCCCCGCCAGCGTCTTCTGCAAACACCATGGAAAGCGGCCACGACGCCTCCGCCTGCTTAAATGCCTGGGCGCCGTCTTCACCAAAGCCCCCGCTCACATACTCCACCCCGTTTGCGGTCTGGGATGCCGGCAGCCCCGACTGCGCCATCGCGACCGTCGAAAACAGGACCATGGCGCCCGCTGCGGTCAGCGTCTTCATGCTTTTCATACAACCTCCGTCAATGAGTGCGCGTTGAATGGGAACGCGTTGGCTGGAAGTGCATTGAATTCGCCAACGCGTCGATTCCGCTGAATCAGCGAACCTTCAGCACATTTCACGCCGGCCCAGCGCCTGCGCGAGGTTTCTTTTCCATGAGGTTCCTGACCCGGACAAAACTCTTATAATGCGACTCATTCCCATTTCCTTTACCTTTCATTCCTTGGGTCGTTCATGATGAAACTCACTCCCACGCTCACCCTTCTGAGTGCCGCCCTGCTTGCCACCACCCCCGTAACGGCGTTCGAACTGAAGCACGCAGAAGGCACCCTGACGCTTCCGTCCACCCCGCAGAAGGTGGTGAGCTTCGACGTCGGCGTGCTGGATTCCCTGGCCGCACTGGACGTCCCGGTGGTGGGTGTGCCCAAATCGACTTATGAAGGGGCGCTGGCCCGCTATCAGGGCACCCGCATCGTCGGTACGCTGTTCGAACCGGATTACGAGGTGCTGAAGGAAATCCGGCCTGACCTGATCATCGCCGGCAGCCGCTCGCTCAAGGAAGTGCCGACATTGTCCGAGCTCGCACCCACCGTTTCCTTTGCCTCCGACCCGAACGATTTCCTGTCCCACTTCCGCGAAGCCAATCTGGCATTGGGCAAGGCCTTCGGCCGCGAGGAACAGGCCAAGGCCGCACTGGCCCGGATCGACCAGAAATTCGAGTCGCTGCAGACGAACAATAAAGGCAGGACCGGTGCTTTTCTGTTCACCATGCGAGGCAACGTGATTCCGCATGTTCCGGGTGACCGTTTCGGTTATGCCTACGAACTCACGGGCCTCGAATCCGTTCTGCCAGCGCGAGACCCGAATGTGCCGGTTCCCCCGCGCCCCGAACCGGGTTCCCCAGAAGCCAAGGCCGCGGCCCAAGAGCGGGCCCGCGTCGTCAGCCAGCTGGCTGCCGCAGAACCCGACTGGCTGCTGGTGCTCGACCGCGGCGCCATCAATGGCGGCGAACGCACCGCCCGGGCGACTTTGGAAAAACACCCCGAGCTGAGCCAGACCAAGGCATTCCGGGAAGGCCGCGTGGTGTATCTCGACCCGAATGGCTGGTACGTGATTGGCGGCGGCCTGAACAACGTGAACGCCATCGCCGATGCCTTGCTGGCGCAAATGAAGAAGTAACCCGAACCCATTCCCTGAAGGCGGGCGTCCTTCAAGCCCTCCCCTCTGGCGCGGCGTCGTGGCAACACACGCCGCGCTTGCAATTTGCGCTCGCTCATAATACTGTATATTCATACAGCTACAGGAGACGCACCATGCAAGGGGTACCCATCAAAGGCCGGGGCAGCCTCTCCAACCACGATTCCCGTTTCGCCGCCTTCACGCGCGAAGCGTTTCTTGACGACTGGTCACCCTACGGTGTGGCGGCCAATCCCTCCGAATTGCCTGCCGAATTTCCTCCCGAAGTCGTGCCTGAGGCACGGCCACCCACCACGGTCAGCACGGAACGGGCGCGCAGCATCATTTCACGCAACACCTCGCCCGACATCCCCTTCGACCAGTCCGTCAATGCCTATCGTGGCTGCGAGCACGGCTGCATTTATTGCTACGCCCGGCCCAGTCATGCCTATCTCGATCTTTCCCCGGGTCTCGATTTCGAAACGCGTCTCTATGCCAAAACGAACGCCCCTGAAGTCCTGCGCAAGGAACTCTCGCGTCCGGGCTATGTACCGCAGCACATTGCCATGGGCACCAACACCGACCCCTACCAGCCCATCGAGCGGCGTCTGCGCATCACTGCCGCGCTGCTCGAAGTGTTCGACGAATTCAACCACCCCGTCAGCATCACCACCAAATCCACGCTCATCACGCGTGACATTCCGCTGCTCGCCCGGCTGGCCCGGCGCAATTTGGTACGCGTGTTCATTTCCCTCGGCACCTTGAATCGGGAGCTCGCCCGTCGCATGGAGCCCCGGGCCGCCACCCCGGGCGCCCGGCTGGAAGCGGTGCGTGCGCTCAGGCAGGCGGGCGTACCCGTGGGCGTGCTCATCGCACCGGTCATCCCGGCACTGAACGATCACGAACTTGAACGGGTGGCCATCGCCGCGGCAGAGGCCGGCGCCATCGACGCCAGCTACATACTGCTCCGGCTGCCGCGCGAGGTCGCAGGGCTGTTTCAGGAATGGCTGCAGGCGCACTACCCGCTGAAGGCGGCCCATGTCATGAATCTCATGCGCGCCATGCGCGGGGGCCAGGAATACGATGCCGACTTTCGCCATCGCATGCGCGGCCAGGGCATGCACGCCCAGATGTTGCGCCAGCGCTTTGCGCGCATCTGCGCGCGCACCGGCTTGAATACACGGCGCATTGAACTCGACACCACCGCATTTCAGCCGCCCGGCCGCGCCCGGCAACTGGGGCTGTTCTAGCGCCCGCTCCGGCGGGCGAATCCGGGCGGGCACCTCAAGGGCAGGCAGGGCGTCATGGGTCTGTCAGACGCACCCGCGGGAACATGGGGTCAAAGGCGTTCAATCGCCGGGTAGAACTCGTGGTTCTCCCTCTGCATGCGCAGGAAAACATCTTTCAGTACGGAATTGGCCGCACTACGGAAGGCCTCCGGCTCGGCCGCGACCTTGTCCGCCTTCGACCATTGCTCAGTGAAACGCAGATAGCGGTTCGCGATCCCTTTCATTTCTTCCTGATAGGAAGCACCCATCGCCGCCAGCTCAGGGTCCGCAGATTGGCGCACCGTCGGGTACATGATTCGGTCCTCGATGGCCAGATGCAGGGTCACGACCTTGCCCAGGTCAGCCACCCCTTGCGCAATACGGGGCGCGTTGGCCGGGATACCCGCATGAGCAAGGATTCTCAGCTGGCGAATACGTTGGAGGATGTCCACGTGCTGGCGTTTGAAACGATCAATGTCCATGGTGGGTTTCGATATTTATAAGATATATACAAAATGAATCTTATCAGCCGGAGGCGGGTCTATGCAATTTTCTGCCTCCCCCGAATCGCTCCGTCAAGTGCTTGGGTCATTTTCGCCACAGGGCCTGCAATTTGCATCACGAGGTCTGCAGTGTGAGACAGCGTCTCGCGCGTGACGAATTCACCTTGCCTGCCCTCCGCCGTTCAGCTGGACGTGGGCTAGCCTGTGATAACCTCGGAAGACCCGTGCAAGACGTCAAGGCCGGGCATCACACTCTGCAGCCTCATTGTGTCAACCTCCAGTCAGTTCAGCTTCAGAAAGATCGCCATTCCGGCTTACGGCCCCTCCCTCCTGATGGGAATGGTTGAAGGCGCGATCTACCCCATCATTGCTCTCACCGCGCGCGACCTCGGGGCCTCCATCTCGGAAGCCGGCATCATTGTGGCGCTGATTGGCGTCGGGGCCCTGGTGAACAATATTCCCGCCGCGCTGCTGACCGCACGATTCGGCGAGCGCCTGTCGATGATCGGCGCAGCGCTGTTCACCATCATGGCGCTTATGCTGTGCATCAGTGCCACATCGCCGCTGATTCTGGCGATCGGCGTGTTCATGATCGGCATGGCGATGGCAGTGTTCTACCTGGCCCGCCAGACGTATCTGGCCGATGCGGTCCCCATCTCGATGCGTGCCCGGGCCCTGTCCACCCTCGGCGGTGTGATGCGTGTAGGCATGTTCATCAGCCCTTTCATCAGTGCCGGGCTCATGCAGTTCATGGGGTTGAAAGGGGCTTACTGGCTGGCCACCGTGGCGTCTGCGGCGGCGGGAGCCCTGGCTTTCACCCTGCCCGAGCTGGAATCACGCGGCAAGCCGGTGCAAGCAGCCCAGACCGCGACCGGCGAGCCGGGGGCCCCCGCGCCCGCGCGCGAACCGGTGCCCGAGCCCAGCAAGAAAATGATGGCCATCCTGCGCGCCCACTGGCAAGCCTTTCTCACCCTGGGCACCGGCTGCCTGCTGGTGGCCGCCATTCGGGCCAGCCGCCAGATCGTGATCCCGCTATGGGCCACGCACATCATGCTCGATGCCTCAACCGTGTCCATGGTGTACGGTGCGATGGGAGCGATCGACATGCTGCTGTTCTACCCAGCGGGCAAAATCATGGACCAGTACGGCCGCCAGTGGGTGGCCGCCCCCTGCGCGTTCATCCTGGCTGTTTCGCTGGCGCTGATGCCATTGACCTCGACACTTCTTGGCTTTCTGCTGGTGACCCTGCTCATGGGCCTGGGCAACGGCATCGGATCGGGCTTGGTCATGACGCTGGGCGCCGACGCCTCGCCCCCCCACGCCCGGCCCCAATTCCTGGGCATGTGGCGGCTGATGACCGATACCGGCTCCTGTGGAGGCCCGCTGCTGGTCTCGGCGGTGGCCGGCGCCGCCGGCCTGGCCACTGGCATTCTTTCCATCAGCGCCATGGGGTTTGCGGCAGCGGCAATCTTCTGGAAATGGTTGCCGCGTCGCTGATCTGATAGGCTTTACGGTCGACGCCCCACGGCGCACCGCATCAATTTTCAAGGAGTCTTCATGTCCATCCAGCCCCTGATCGAAGCCGCCGAGCTTCAGGCGCTCATCCGTGAGGAAGGCAGCACGCTTTTCATTGCAGACTGCCGCTATGTACTCACTGACCCCGAGGCGGGCAAGCAGGCATACACCCAAGGCCATATCCCGGGCGCGGTTCATGTCGACCTGGGCGACGTACTCAGCACGCCCACCACCGGCATGAATGGCCGCCACCCCCTGCCCGACCCGGAGGCCTTCGCGCATGCACTGGCGGAACTTGGCGTCGATGACGACACCCTGGTCGTGGCTTACGACGCCGAAGATGCCTCCTTTGCCGCGCGTCTCTGGTGGATGCTGCGCTGGATCGGGCATGAGCGCGTTCGAGTCCTCAGTGGTGGTCTGCGCGCCTGGCGCGAGGCGGGCGGCACGCTCAGCACCACGCCGGCAGTGACGCGCAAGGGCACGCTGAGCGCACGTCGTCGCTCCATGCCGACCGTGACCTTCGGAGACGTTCTGACCAACCTGACCGAAGGCCGGAAGGTGGTGGTGGATGCCCGCAGTCCCGATCGCTACCGGGGCGAAAACGAAACCATCGACCCCATTGGCGGCCGTATTCCGGGCGCCCGCAACCGCTTCTTCAAGGACAATCTCGACGCACAGGGCCGGTTCAAGCCAGCGGAAACCCTGCGCGCGGAATTCCAGGCGGTGCTGGGTGACACCGCCCCGGAAAACGTCATCAATCAATGCGGGTCGGGCGTCACGGCCTGCCACAACCTGCTGGCCATGGAAGTGGCGGGGCTGCATGGCGCGGCCCTGTACCCCGGCTCTTGGAGCGAGTGGTGCCGCCAGCGTGACGTTCCCGTCGAACGCGGCTAGTTCATCTTCAGGCCAAGGGTTCGGGCGGCCTCGGCAAAGCGTTGCAGGTCCGCCCGAACAATCTCCGCAAATGCCTCGGGTGGCTCCTGGGGCAGGTCGTAGCCCATGCCACGCAGCGTCTCCTGCATTGCGGGCTCGGCCAGCAGCGCCGCGAGGGTGCCGCGGATCTGTGTGATGACGTCCGTCGGCGTGCCCACCGGGGCCAGCAGGCCATGCCACTGATTCAACGCATAGCCCGTCACGCCCAGCTCGGCGATGGTGGGGATGTCGGGCAGCAGCGCCGAGCGCTCGGCCGACGTGACCGCCAATGCCCTGAGCGACCCTGTCTGAATATGCGGTAAGGCGCTGGACGCCGTGACCACCCCCAGCCCGACCGTACCCGCCATCACGTCGATGAGGGCGGGGCCGCATCCCCGGTAGGGAACATGCAGCCATTGGGCGCCCGTGGCACGGTTCAACATGCCGGCGGCCAGATGTTGAGGGGTGCCGTTCCCGCACGAGGCATACGCCGGGGCCGATTCCACCTGCGCCGTCCTGCCGGCCTCGACCGCGCTGAACAGATCCGTCCAGGGCGAGTCGATGGCGGTCACAATCACCGAAGGCACATACGCCACGTTGATCACTCCCGTGAGGTCGTGAGCCGGATCAAAACCGAGTTCGGCCAGCACGGCCGGATTGATAGCGTAGGAACTGTTGGCCACCAGCAGGGTGTGACCGTCAGCCTTGGACCGGGCCACGTGTTGCGCCCCGATATTGCCGCTCGCACCCGAACGGTTTTCCACCACAAAAGGCTGGCCCAGCTTCTGATGCAGGGTGTCGGCCAGGCGGCGCGCCAGTGTGTCGGTTCCCCCGCCGGGCGGGAAGGTGACGACCAACGTGACCGGGCCGCGGGGCCAATGGGGAGACACCGGCGCCTCCGAATGATCGCTGCGCGCCACGCCCACCACCGCAGCGGCGGCGAACAGCGCGAGTGCGGCCGCGCCCAGACGGCGCAGCCAGGGCCCTTCAAACGTTCCCATCTTCCCCGCCACTGCCGGACACGTCGTCACTCACCTCGTCCAGACCGATGTCCAGTACCGCCACACTATGCGTGATCGCACCGACGGCAATATAGTCCACCCCGCTGCGGGCCACGTCGGCCACGGTATCCAGCGTCACCCGCCCCGATGCTTCGGTGACGGCGCGCCCGTTCACGATGCGCACGGCTTCTCGCAAGGTGTCGGGCGACATGTTGTCCAGAAGAATGATGTTCGCGCCGGCGGCCAGCCCCTCTTCCAGTTGCTCCAGGGTGTCTACTTCCAGCTCAATCGCCACCATGTGGCCGGCCGCCTTGCGGGCGCGCTCGACCGCCTGGCGCACCCCGCCGGCGACCGCCACGTGGTTGTCCTTGATCAGGATGGCGTCGTCCAGGCCGTAGCGATGGTTGCTGCCGCCTCCGACGCGCACGGCATACTTCTGCACCATCCGTAGGCCCGGCAGTGTCTTGCGCGTGCAGGTCACCTTGGCGCCGTAGGGGCGGATGACGTCCGCAATGCGCGCCGTGGCGGTGGCCACCCCGCTCAGATGACCCATGAAATTGAGGGCCGTCCGCTCTGCGGAAAGAATGGCACGTGCCGGGCCTTCCACCGTCGCAATGATGTCGCCCCGGTTCAGACGTTGCCCGTCGCGCATCAGCGGGAGGAAGCGGATGGAAGGATCCATGAGCCGGAAGGCCAGTCGGGCGAGATCCAGCCCCGCCAGCACGCCGCGCTCACGCGCGACGAAGCGCAGGCAGGTACGTGCCTGGGCTGGAATGATGAGATTGCTGGTCAGGTCACCGGCTCGGCCCAGATCTTCCTGCAGGGTGTTGCGAACCAGGGGTTCCAGCATCACGTCGGCCAGGGGAGGAACCTCGGGCAGCGCGATGTCCAAGGGATCCGACGGCGTCCCTGCCGCGTCAACGGGCCGCACGTCCTCAACGACGGGCACATCCTTATTTATGCTCATTTTGAGTATATTGTGGCGTTAGCAAAAGCCGGATGAGCTCCCTTCTCCCGGAGCCCCGCCGGCACGGTTCCGATTATGCTAATCCTGAGCATAAATAAGGTCAAGTACTGGCAGCCCCCGCCGAGGCGCAAGCGCGACACCCTGGGCTAACGTGCCAACGGCAACTTGCTGCCCGCAATGGCACGATCGACCATGACGTCGCGCCGGAACTGAAACAGCTTGGCGGGCCGCCCTGCGACCCCTCTTTCCATGGCGCCCGTCTCTTCCACCAGGGCCTGCTGCTCGATGAAGCGGCGGAAATTCTGCTTGTGCAGCAGGCGACCCGCCACCGCTTCGAAAGCCTGCTGCAGCTGCAGCAGCGTGAATCGTTGCGGCATGAGTTCGAACACCACCGGGTGATAGCGAATCTTGGCCCGCAGCCGCGCCATGGCAGTGGCCAGAATGCGGCGGTGGTCGTGAGGCATCGGCGTTCCCGGCACGACGCGGTCCGCTTCTTCCGGATGGCGACGCAGTGCCTCGGGCACACAGGCGGCTTCGTACAGCAACTCATAGCGCTGCAAGACCAGTTCTTCGTTCCAGCTGTCCGGGTCCTGGCTGAAGGTGAGGCCGACCCGGCGGCGGCGCCGCTCGCGCACTGCGGCGTCTTCGGTGCTTTCCACCCAGGCCTTGAGGCGCGGCAGAATGTCCGTGGAAACCAGCTCAGGCGGGCCCTCCCGCCAGTCTTCCCAGGGGAAGTAGCGGTACCAGTCCTGCCAATTGGCGGTTTCCCCCGGGCCCGGGGTCTTTTCGCGGGTCAGGCCCAGATAACTGACGGACACGATACGCTGCCCTGCGGCATTGGCGCGGTCGCGATCGGCAAAGGTGTACAGCTGCTCCACATAGCCCAGCGGGTGGTGGGTCTGGCGTTCGACCCAGGCACGCAGTCCGGCCTGCAGCGACCGGTGGGAAAACTCGAAGGCACCGGCGGGCAGCGCGTGGTCGGCATCGCGCACCAGCACGCGCGGCATGCCCTGGGTGACCGCCACAATGACGGCGACCAGCTCGACCTGCAGGCCGGCGTCGGTTGCCTGTGCGGGAATATCGTCGGGTCTGTTTTCAGGCAAGGAAGTGAATTCTGTCATGTTCTCGCGGCGTGTAGCGCCAAGGCGAAGATATCATGAACCCCTGTTCCGGGTCATGACCGCCCTGGCGTGTTCAGGCGCCCGGAATCGTGACAGGCGCCTGTCGGCCCTCCAGCAAATAATGGCATGTTCGCAGCACGTGCGTGGCGGACCGCTCCAGTGAACGCAGGGCATCGGTCAGCTGCAAGGCGTGGGCCACGCCGCCATCCACCCGATCGGACTCCAGCAGGCGGGCCCGCACCCCCTGCGCAGCGACGGCCAGCTCCACCCCCTTGCGCTGCAGGACTTCTTGCCAATGGGGTTCGGCCCGGCCGTCCAGGCCGGCGTGCACCAGCGCAAGCAGCCCGTCCATCTGCTGCTTGACGGACGCCAGGTCCGCGTCTTCATCGGCGTGCAGGGTGGCGGAATCCGCTTGCAGGCGGCCGCACAGGCGCAGCAGGTGATCGATGGCATGCAGCTGTGCCACGCGTTGTCGGTGCAGGCCAGGGTCGTGTTCGAGCGGCGGCAGGCGCGCAATGAACTGGAGCGCCTCGTTCAGGCTCTCGTGGGCCCGCAGGAGAATCTCCCGCAACGCGTCATCCATGGGGCGTGACAGCAGGTTGCGCTGCACTTCCACCAGCTGGTGCGTAATGGATTCGAGCGAGCGCTGCGAAGCCTCGAGCGCCACTGCCGGCACCCCGAGCGAACTGGCATCCAGGTGGCGCCCCATGTCCTGCTTGCGTTCAGGTAGCAGGCGCGCCACCAGACGTTCAAAGTGCCCGACGCCCGGCATGAACAACGCCACACCCACGGCGATGAACAGGGTATGGAACACCGCCAGACTCATGGCCCCCCCTTCCAGCCCCGCGTGCACGTGCAGCCAGTCCAGCGCACCCAGAAACACCGGCAGCAGCACGATGGCCACCAGCCCGCTGCCCAGATTGAACAGGATGTGGGCGAGCGCCGTTCGCTTGGCCGCCACCGTGCCCCCGATGGTCACCAGCGCCCCCGTGAGGGTGGTGCCGATGGCCGCCCCCACCACGATCGAAGCCGCCTGTTCCATCACCAGGGTGCCCGCATGCAGCGCCGTCAAGGTGGTGGCCACGGCGGCCGTCGACGACTGCAGCAAGGTGGTGAGCACCACGCCCACCAGCATGGCCAGCACGTGCGCCCAGACGCCGCTCGACGGCAGGGTCTTCAGGTCGAAATCGTTCGCCAGCCCCTGCATCCCTTCCTGCATGCCGGACAGCCCGAGAAACAGCATGCCGAAACCGGCGCACGCCAACCCCATGTGCCGCCAGCGGCCGTGGCCCAGTACCCGGAGAAAGGCACCCAGGCCGATGAGCGGCAAGGTGTAGTAGCCCAGATTGATTTTCAAGCCCAGACTGGCCACGAACCACCCCGTGGCGGTGGTGCCCAGGCTGGCACCAATCACCACCCCGATGGCCTGCGAATAGCCGATGAGGCCCGCACTCACGAAACCGATCAGGGTCACGGTCGTGGCCGTGGACGACTGAATCAGCACGGTGGTCAGCGCACCGGAGACAAAAGCGCGCCAGGGCGTGCCCGTGAATCGCAGCAAATATCGGCGCAGCGCAGCGCCCGCAAACCCGACCAGACCTTCCGACAACAGCGACATGCCGAGCAGGAACAGACCGATGCCGCCCAGCAGCCGAAAAACCACATCCACCATGCGTCAACCCGCCCGGCAAGAAACAATTGGAAAAGAAGGTTCCAAGCATGCCGGTATGCCTGCAAATTTGCAAATCTCAGCGTCCGAGGCTGTATGCCAGACTCGCGCAAAGCAGGCTGGCACCCAGGCTGTAATGGACGAAGAGCGCCACCACGCGAGGTTCGAGCCGGCGGCGCGCCGACACAAATCCGGCGCGCCAGCGCAGCCCCAGGAAGGTGGCCATCAACAGGGAGATCGCCAGGTGAACGGCCGCGTACCAGAGCAGGACCGTCACCAGCGCGGCCTGCGCATGACTGTGGGCCGCGGGCAATGTCGCCAGACTTCCGCCCACCACGGCCAGTGCACTCGCCAACGCCAATAGCAGCACGCCCAGGCCCAGCATGGCGCGTCTGCTCCGTGGCCCTGTCGCCCTGTGTGGCCGGGCGAGACGCAGGCCCAGCAAGGCCAACGCCCAGGCGATCGCCAGCCCCGGCAGTACCGCAAGTGGCAGCCGTGCCAGCTCGGGAGGCGGCCAATTGGGAGCCAGCACCCACAGGTAAATGGCGCCAAACAGCAGAGACCCCAGTACGGCGGCATCGGCCACCAGCGCGTAGAGCGTGCCGTGCCAGCCGGGCGCACCTCCCGCCTGTTCGAAGTGCAGAGGCAGGTGAACTTCCGGATGGGCCTGCTCCTCTCCCGCATCCACCCGTGAGCCATTGGCCCAGGCCCAGCAGAGAAACAGGACGGTGGTGACCGCCAGCGCACAGAGCGCCGCGAAGTAGAACTTCAGAAGCACCCCGGTGAAAAAACCTGCAGTGGTGATCGCCGCCAACAGGGGCCACCAGCTCGACCCCGGCAGGACGATGATGCTTTCGGGACGGCCACTGCCGACTTCCACCGACAGCGTCAGGCGGCGCCCGCCCGCCGGCGCCGACAGCCAGAAGCGGCCTGCCGCCGCGTCGTCCGGTATGTCGGGGTGTTCCCAAAGCGGATGTTCATCGCGCACCGCCGGAATGCTGGCAAAGTTGTACGCCGGTGCGGGGGTGGGCATGGCCCATTCCAATGTCCCTGCGCCCCACGGGTTGCGCGGGGCCACCCGCCCCACCCTGACATGCATGAAGATGTCGACCACGAAAATGGCAAACCCCACCGCCTGCATGAAGCCGCCAACGGAGGACACCAGGTTGAGCAGATCCCAGCCGGATTCGGCTGAATAGGTGTGCACGCGTCGCGGCATGCCCGCCAGGCCGGTGAGATGCATGGGCAGAAAAGTCAGGTGAAAGCCCAGGAAAATCAGCCAGAACGACACCTTGCCCAAGTGGCGTGCCGGCATGCGCCCGGTGAAATGCGGCATCCAGTAATAGGCCGCGGCCAGCACGGGGAAGACCATGCCCCCGACCAGCACGTAGTGCAGGTGGGCAACGATGAAATGGGTGTCATGCACCTGCAGATTGAAAGGCACCAGGGCAACCATCACCCCCGTCAGCCCCCCGATGATGAAGGTGATGAAGAAGCCGGCCAGGAACAGCATGGGCATTTCCCAACGCACCCGGCCGCACCAGAGCGTCGCAATCCAGATGAAGAATTGCAGAGAAGTCGGAATGGCGATCAACGTGCTGGCCACAGAGAAAAACGTCGACGACGGCAGTGACAGGCCCACGGTGAACATGTGATGCGCCCACAGCACCATGCTCAACACGGCGATGGACACCACACTGGCCACCACCCAACGGTAGGCCACGACCGGCCGCGACGCGAAGGTGGAGACCATGAGGGTGACCATGCCGGCCGCCGGCACGAAGATGATGTAGACCTCCGGGTGGCCGAACAACCAGAACAGGTGCTGCCAGAGCACCGGGTCCCCCCCCAGCACCGGGTCGTAGAACGGCCAGCCAAAGGCGCGTTCCAGTTCGAGCAGGATGCTGCCAAGAATCAGCGGCGGGAATCCCAGCAGCATCATCAGGGCCGTCACCAGCATGTACCATGCGAACAGCGGCATGCGGGTCAGGGTCATGCCGGGCGCCCGCATGCGCAGGATGGTGGTCAGCAGTTCGACTGCCCCGCACACCGCCGAGATCTCGGCAAAGGTGATGCCGATCAGCCAGAAATCATTGGCGATGCCCGGGCTGTACCGCCCGCTGGAAAGCGGCGTGTACATGAACCAGCCACTGGCCGGCGCCAGCCCCAGCAGCAGGCTCAGCACCACCATCGTGGCCCCGAACAGATAGCAATACCAGGCGTAGGCGCCCAGCCGCGGGTAGGCCATGTCCCGCGCCCCGAGCATCTTGGGAAGGAGGTAGAAGGAAAAGCCCTCGAGCATGGGGATGGCAAACAGGAACATCATCACCGTGCCGTGCATGGTGAACACCTGCGCATAGACGCCGGCTTCCATGAAGGCGTTGCTTGACGTGGCCAGCTGCGTGCGAATCATCATGGCCAGCACACCGCCGATCAGGAAGAAGACCAGCGATGCCACGATGAAGCGTTTGCCCACCGTCGTATGATTCACCGACGACAAACTGCCCATGCCCGGCGGCGCTCCCCAGACGGCCTCCAGTTCCTCATGTCGCGCCAGCGCCGAACGTTCCGTCTTCATGGCCTCCTCTCCCGAATCTCCGCCAGCACCGAATCCATCTCCCCCTTTTCATGCGCGACCAGCGTGAACGGCATGAGCGCGTGACCTTCACCGCAGAATTCGGCGCAGACACCGGCATAGCGGCCGGGTTCATCCACCTGAATCCGCAAACGATTCACTTTGCCCGGAACCGCGTCCAGCTTGCCCGCCACGCGCGGCACCCAGAACGCGTGAATGACATCGCTGGACATCAGACGCAGGTGCACGGGGACGCCCGCCGGCACATGAATCTCATTCATCGTGCGGGCTTCATCGCCCAGCTTCGGATAGCGGAACTCCCACCACCACCGATGCGCCACCACGTCCACATGAAAGGCCTCAGCGGACTCGGTTCGGGTGAAGGCGGGCCACTGCGCTTCATCCAGACGCAGCGAAAACGTCAGCAAGGCCGTGATGGTCGCCGCCGGCAAAATCAGGCCCCCCGCCACCAGCAGCACCAGAATGCCGCGACGTCCCGGCGCGCGCGGCGGATGCCGACGGATGGCCAGCACGGCCAGGGTCAGCATGAGCAGCAGAACCACGCCGGTGCCGGCTGCCATCACCCACCACAGGTGGGCAACGGAACGCGTCACCTCGCTGGCGGGCGCCAGGGTCGACAAGGGGGTGTCCACACAGCCGGCCAGCAGCGGCAGCACCATACCCACGGCAGCGCCGCATCGCACGGGTGCGCGGCGGCACGACGGTTGCTTGGGCGAACGCAACACCTCGCGCGGACTCTTCAAGGATGCCTCCATGAGAAAGCTGGGACACCCTCTTCCCCTGGGAACTGCGACTGCGGTCTCCATCATGCGCCACCCCATCCACCCCATGGTGGTGCCCTTTCCCATCGCCTTCCTGCTCGCCATCGTGGCCACCGACCTTGCCTTCCTGGGCACGGGTGACGAATTCTGGGCACGCGTCTCCCTCTGGCTGGCAGGCGGCGGAACCGTGCTGGGGGTGGTCGCGGGCATCATCGGCACACTGGAGCTGCTGCTGATTCGCGGCATACGCCACCGGCCCGCGGGCTGGAGCCATTTCGTCATGGCCGTGATGCTGCTGGCCGTCGCCTTCATCAATTGGCTAACCCGCATTGACGACCCCCTCTCCGCCATTCATGGCAGTGGCCTGTATCTGTCCTTGCTGGGCGCCCTGCTGGTATCGATTGCCGGCTGGCTGGGGGGTGATCTGGTGTTCGAGCACCACGTTGGGCTTGGCAAGCACAAGGACGAAGATGGTGCTGATGAAGACGAGGGGCACTAGCAGCAGAAGGACGCGCCTCCAGGCGGCCGGTTCGGGCAGGGCCGCGTGCTGCTGCTCATGCAGGAGATGCCCGCAATACACGTGATAAAGCGCCATCACGGCGACCACCGCCAGCTTGGCCAGCAACCACGACCCTTCCACGCCCCTGAGTGCGACCAGCGCACTGCCAGTCAGAATCGCCAGCACGGCCGCCGGCGAACCGAGCATCATGAAGGTGTAGCGGCACATCAGCGCGTGACGGTGCAGTTCCGCCCGATCCTGCTCCTGCGGGGGACGTGCGTAGAGCCCCGCCATGATCAGCAAGGCGGCACTCCATAGCCCCAGGCTCGCGATATGGGCCGCCATGGCCCACGGTGTCCAGTCCATGGCCCCTCCGTTTCGGAGTGAGGCCCCAAGCAAGCCTTGTGCCGCCCGTACAGACGACAGGCGAAAAAAAACCGCGGGTCAAATGAGCCCGCGGTGGCTGCGCTCCGTCCCGGGATGAGCGCGGCCAGGTGAGGAAGCCTGGCGCCGGGCCTTCTGGCCCGGACATGTGCGGGAAGCGACGGCGCCTGGCCGTCGCTTCCGTCTGATCAGTAGGGACCGCGATTGCGGTCGAAGAAGTCCTTCACTTCACGTTCGGCTTCTTCACGGGTGCGGCCGTAGCGTTCCTGCACGAGGCCGGCCAGCTGCTCGGAGTTGCCTTCAATGCGGGTGAGCTCGTCGTCAGTCAGGTCGCCCCAGGCTTCCTTCGCCTTGCCCTTGAGCTGCTTCCACTGTCCCTTGATGGTGTCTTCATTCATCTCGTCACTCCTCTATGTTGCGGCGAAACTGCCGTACACCTCGCAGATAGCAAAGGCTGTGCCTGCCCTGCCCGCGTTCCCGGGCTATCATCCCGGTCAAGGGCGGCGTCCGTGCCGGGTCGCCTGCAGAACAAACATAAAGAAGAGAGACAAGGATTCCCCCATGACCCCTGCCATGCTTCCGTGGGCATTGTCCGGTGCCGCCGCCGTGGCCGTCGGCTTCGCCCGATTTGCCTATGCCCTGATCCTGCCCTCCATGCAGCTGGACCTTGGCCTGAACTACGCCCAGGCCGGTTGGCTGAACACCGCCAATGCACTCGGCTACCTGCTGGGCTCCCTGATCACGGTGGCGATGGTGCAGCGTTTCGGCAATCACCGGCTCTTCACCGTGGGGGCATTGCTCACGGCATTGGCCCTGCTATGCACCGGCCTCACCCGCGATTTCACCCTGCTCACCGTCTACCGTTTTCTGGCAGGGGTCGGCGCGGCAGGAGCCTTCATCTGTGGCGGGGTGCTGGCCGGCGTGCTGGGAACCCGTGCCATCGTCATCTTCTTCAGTGGCAGCGGCATCGGGATGCTCAGCACCGGTGCCCTGTTGCCCTGGCTGTTCGAATTCGCCGGCGCGCAAGCATGGCCCTGGGCGTGGGTGGCCGTCGGGGCCGTTTGTCTGCCTCTTTCCCTGCTGGCCATCGCCGCCGCACGCACGATCGAAGAGCCCGGCACTCCCGGCCGCAGCGCCGCCTGGCCCTGGCGCCCCTGCCTGCCGGAATTCACCGCGTACTTTTTGTTCGGTCTGGGCTACATCGCCTACATGACCTTCATCATCGCCTGGCTGCGCCAGAATCCCGTGCCCGGTGTATCGCCCGCCGTCGTGACCTCCGTCATGTGGAGCGTGCTGGGCAGCATGACGCTGCTGGCGCCCTGGCTGTGGCGCCGGGTATTCAATGGACGCGCGGATGGCGTGCCCATGGCGGCCACCATGGTCGTGCTGGGCAGCGGAGCGGTGCTGCCCATGGCCCTGCCTTCGCTGACCGGCGTCTGGCTGTCTTCGGCCCTCGTGGGGGCCAGCGTGCTCATGGTGCCGGCCGCCGCCACCAGTTTCGTGAAAGTGAATCTGCCCCGTCAGGCCTGGGGCAGCGCGCTGGCGGTGGTCACCAGCCTGTTTGCCATCGGGCAGACCATCGGTCCCGTGGCCGCGGGCTGGTTGAGTGACCACTGGGGAAGCCTGTCTGTCGGCCTGGGCGCGTCAGCCGCCCTGCTCTTCACCGGCGCCCTGATCGCTCTGATGCAGCGTCCGTTCTCGACGCAGCGCGCGGCAAGCTAGACGAGACCGGCAAAAAAAGCGCCGCAGCAAGTTGCCACGACGCTTTTCCAGAAAACCGCTTGCGGGGTTCAGGCCGGCATGGGCTCCGACACCATGCGGACACCCGGCTTTGCCACCGCTTCGAGGGCGGGCCGCAGGCCGGTGAGCATGTATTCGATGAGTTCGCGAACCGGGCGGATGGCATTGCCGAAGGGCAGTTTTTCGGCACCCCGGAAGAATAGGCCGCGGTTCACGTCGCCCGCCAGCGCATAGGCCAGGCGCGTATCGATGCAGAACTGCCCCTGCTTGGAGATACCGTCGCGCAGACCACACTGGGCCAGGCAGTCGAAGGCCACCGTGCAGGGCTTTTCCTTGGCGATGCTCTGGAGCTTGGCTTCTTTTTCCAGGTAGTTGGCCAGCCACGGCGTGCGCACGGCACGCGCCGGCAGGCCGGCCACGCTCATGAAGGTGACGATGTCTTCAGGTTTGGCATCCGCCAGCACCCGCTTGAAATTCGGGTGGGCATCGCCTTCCTCGCTCACGGCGAAGGGGGTGCCCATCTGCACCGCATTGGCGCCCAGTGAGATCAGTTCCTTGAACTGTTCATGGCTGTGGATGCCGCCGGCGGTGATGAGAGGAATGTTTTCCCCTTCGATGCCCAGTTCCCTGAACAGCTCGCGCGTCCCTTCCAGCACGGCCGGGAAGGCATAGGACGGGTCGTTGATGCGGTCGGCCGTGGGCGAGCCCAGGTGTCCGCCGGCGAAGCGCGGGTTCTCGATGACGATGGCGTCGGGCAGCCGGTTCTTGCGCATCCACTTCTTCAGGATGACCGCAATGCCGCGGACATCGGAAAGAATCGGGATGATGGCCGTCTTGGGGAATTCGGAAGTCAGGTCGGGAAGATCGAGCGGCAGCCCCGCACCCACCACCACGGCATCAGCCCCGCTCTCGCAGGACTGCCGGATATATTCGGGGTACTGCTCCACTGCCTTCATGACGTTGACGGCGATGGCGCCGTTGCCGCCCGACAGCTTGCGGGCCGCCTGAATTTCGCGATCCAGCGCAACCAGGTTCACCTTGTTGATGAGCGCCTTGTCACGGGAGCGGCCGGTCTGTTCCATGAGGTCAGGGTGATGGCGACGCAGGTCAACACTGGAAATGGTGCCGAACGCCCCGAGGGACGCGACCGTTCCCGCCAGCCGGTGGGCTGAAATGCCTACGCCCATGCCGCCCTGCACGATTGGCAACAGGGTTTTGCCTTTGACCTTGAGTCGCTCCAATGCAGTTTGCAACACGGTAGAAATCCTTAAAAAGCTTGCGCTGTAGGAAAAGATTATCCTACAGGCGCGGTCAACTATACTTGATTTTATGCAACGAGCCCTAGATTTCGACCGCTCTCCTCCCCTCCGGGTTTCGTTCCGTTTCATCCTGAACGTACCCCTGTTTCTCATGCTGGCGGCGCTGGGGCTCGCATGGCTGGCGCTGTCCGGGCAGCCCTATCTGCGCTGGAACCCGCTGGTACTGGCCACGGCCCATCTTTTCACCCTTGGGGTGCTGGCAAGCGCGATGCTGGGCGCCTTGATGCAGATTCTTCCCGTCGCCACCCGCCTGCCGCTGTTGCACGTGCGCATCACGTCGTTTTTCGTCCACATCTGCCTGACCGCCGGCACCCTGGCGCTGGCCGCCGGCTTCATCAGTGCCGTGGGCCTCTTCCACACTCTGGCGGTCGTGCTGCTCGGCGCCGCATTTCTGGTCTTTCTGAGCTCGGTCGCCGCTGGCATGGCCCGGCACTGGTCGCAACGGGCGCCCGGCGCCGGTGAAGTGCTGTCCGCGGTGCGTCTGGCACTGCTGGCCCTGCTGGTCACGGTCGTCCTGGGCGCGTTCATGGCCGGTCTGCGCGGCAACCTGTGGGGGGTGGGCGCCACACAGGTCGGCGCCTGGCTGCACGATCTTCCCGACCTGCATGTTGCATGGGGACTGGCCGGCTGGGTCGGGCTGCTGGTGGTCGGGGTGTCGTACCAGGTAATTCCCATCTTTCAGGCCACGGAAATTTATCCGCAGCGCCTCACCGATACCCTCGCGCCCGCGGTCTTCGTACTGCTGGGGGTCATCACCACCGCCGGTGGTTGGCAAACGAGCCACGGGGAAGCTGCCGCCCTGTTGCGGCTCGGGGCATTTTCCCTGCTGGCAATCGCCTTCCTGATGTACGCAGGCGTCACCAGCCGGCTGCTCTGGACGCGTAAACGCCCTTCCGCCGAGCCCACCACCCGCTTCTGGCATCTGTCCATGGCGTGCCTGATGCTGGCCGCTGCGCTGGGCATTGCCCGCGCGTGGTGGCCCTCCGGTACACCCGCCACGCTCGAAATGGCGTTGGGCACGTTGCTGATTCCGGGTTTTGCGGTGTCGGCCGTCAACGGCATGCTGTACAAGATCGTGCAGTTTCTCCTGTGGCACAACGCTCAGCGACAGGCGCCCGTGGCCCTGCCCTTCATGCCCAAGGTCAGGCAGTTCATCCCTGAACCGGCGGCCCACCGGCAGTTCCTGCTTCACCTTTCGGCGGTGGTGCTGCTGACGCTGGCCTGCATGGCGCCGGCCCTGCTGCTTCCCGCCGCACTGGCGCTGGCGGCGTCGGCCGGCATGCTGGGATGGAATATTTTCAGGGGCCTGCAACGCTACCTTCAGACGTCACGCCGGATCGTGCAGGCCCTGGCAGACACGCCGCCTTTCCCCACATCGGAGAAAGGCGGCTGAAATACGCCTTATTGCGGCTCGACGCCCGCTTCCTTCACGACCTGGGCCCAGCGCGTGATTTCCGCATCCACGAACTCGCCGAACCTGGCGCCCGTCAGATTGGGAATGCCGCTGCCATTGCTGGCCCACAATTCTTTGATCTTGGGTGAGTTCAGCGCCTTGACGAGCTCTTCGGCCATGCGGTCGACGATGTCGGCGGGTGTGCCGGCCGGCGCCCACATCGCGTACCAGGTGGACACCTGGTAGTCGGGCACGCCCGCTTCCGCCACGGTGGGAACGTCGGGGAAGGACGGAGAACGCTCCGCCGAGGCCACGGCGAGCGGTCGGATGGAGTTGGCACGAATGTGCGATGCCGATGAACCCAGGCCGTCAAAGGCAACATCAACCTGACCGGTGATCAGGCCACTGAGCATGGGGCCGGCGCCTTGGTAGGGCACGTGGGTCAGCTCGATGCCGGTCTTGAGGGCAAACAGTTCGCCTGCCAGGTGGTGGGTGCTGCCCACGCCGGCCGAACCGAAGTTGATGCTGCCCGGGTTGGCCTTGGCCTTGTCGAGAAGCTCTTTGAGGCTCTTGACCGGCAGATTGGTGGGGTTGACCACGATGATTTGCGGCGGCTGCGCCAGCATGGCCACCGGGGTGAAGTCCTTCTGGATGTCGTAGGCCAGCTTCTTGTAGATGGCCGGCGCCACGGCGTGGTGGGCACCGCCCATGAAGAAGGTATAGCCATCCGGGGCAGCGCGCGCCGCCACCCCTGCCCCCAGTGTGCCGCCTGCCCCGCCGCGGTTGTCGACCACGACGCTCTGCCCCAGTTGCTGGCCGAGCTGCTGGGCCAGTGGCCGGGCAAAGGTGTCTGTTCCGCCGCCAGCGGGGAAAGGCACGATGATGGTGATCGGACGGTCGGGCCAGGCCGCCTGTGCCGGCCCCGCCACGGCCATGGCGGAAATTGCGGCCGCCGCCACCGTCATCAGAAAACGCTTCCTCATGTCTCACTCTCCTTTGGTTTTTATCGACAGGTATACCTGCTTGTTGAGCCCCTGCCCGCCACGGGCAGGGGTACTGCTTTTTTATCGTCAGGACGTTTTTGTTTGCGTTCCGGGCTTTGCCTCAGGCGCGCTTGTACTGCTCACGCAGAACGTTCTTCTGCACCTTGCCCATGGTATTGCGGGGCAACTCGGAAATGAAATGAATGCGTTTGGGCACCTTGAAATTAGCCAGCGCCCCCTTCAGCGCAGCCTGCATCTGGGCGGCATCCAGCGTTTCACCGGCCCGGGGCACCACCACCGCCACCACGGCCTCGCCGAAGTCGGGATCGGGCACGCCAATGACCGCAGACTCGTTCACCCCGGGCAAGGCATCGATCACCAGCTCAATCTCCTTAGGATATACGTTGTATCCACCAGAAATGATCAGATCCTTGCTGCGACCGACAATGCTCAGGTAGTCTGCCGGCACCCCTTCGCCACCGAAGAGCCCCATGTCACCCGTGCGGAACCAGCCATCCGCGGTGAATTCCTCACGAGTCTTTTCCGGCATCCGCCAGTAGCCGGAAAACACATTGGGGCCGCGCACCTGCACGTTGCCGATCGTGCCCGCCGGAACCGGTTGATCGGCGTCGTCCACCACCCGCACCGACACGCCCGGCAGCGGCTTGCCGACCGTCCCGGCCAGGCGTTCGCCTTCCGCGGGATCGTAGGGGTTGGACGTCAGCATGATGGTTTCACTCATGCCATACCGCTCGAGGATGGTGTGGCCCGTGCGTTCCTTGAACTCATTGAAGGTTTCGCTCAATAGGGGTGCCGAACCCGAGATGAACAGACGCATGTTGCGGCAGACGTCACGAGTGAAACGGGCATCGCCGAGCAGCCGCACGTAGTAGGTGGGCACGCCCATCATCACGGTGCTTCGGGGCAGGTATTCCAGTGCCTGATCGATGTCGAGCTTCGGCAGCCAGATCATGCGCGCCCCGGCCAGCAAGGCCCCGTGCGAGGCGACAAACAGCCCGTGCACGTGGAAGATGGGCAGCATGTGCAGCAGCACGTCATCCGAGCGCCAGCCCCAATACGCGTTCAGCACCTGTGCATTGGACGACAGGTTGCGATGCGAGAGCATGGCGCCCTTGCTCCGGCCCGTGGTGCCCGAGGTGTAGAGAATGGCGGCCAGGTCGTCTTCGGCGTTCTGTACGGTGGCGAAATCGGCCGGAGAATCGGCAGCGGCCTCCACCAGGCTGCCCTTGCCGTCGGCATCCAGCGTGAAGACATGCGGCGTGCCGGTCTTGCCAGCCAGCGCCGACACCCAGTCCAGACTCTGGCTGTCGCACACGATCACGGCGGGTTCCGCGTCCGTCAGGAAGTACTCGACTTCCGCCGCCTTGTAGGCCGTGTTCAAGGGCAGATAGACGAGCCCCGCCCGCACCGTGGCCAGGTACAGCATCAGCGCCATGGGCGACTTCTGCACCTGTACGGCCACGCGCGAACCCGCGGGCAGGTTCAGCGCGCTCAGCATCGAAGCCAGGCGACCGCTCCAGGCGTCAATATCGTTCCAGCTGAAGTTCTGTTCCGGCGTCTCGATCGCAACCGTGGTCCGATCTTGCGGAAACCCTGCCGACAGCACGGCATACAAGTTGGCATTGCCTTCCAATTTCTCAATCTCCTGTGAATGCCGGGGTCTCACCGGCCAAGAACGCACGCACCCCCTCCCGGTGGTCGCGGCTTTCTGCGTAACGAAACAGTTTCAGCAACTCGGCGTCGCTCAGGGGCCGCGAATCGGCCGACAAGCGCGCCACCGTCTCTTTGTTGATGCGGGCCGCCAGCGGCGCACCGGATGCGAGCCGCCGGGCGGTGGCCATGACGTTGTCGTGCAGGTCTTCGGGCGGCAGGATCCGGGTCAACAGCCCTTTTTCCAGGGCCTCGCGGGCTCCGAACACACGCCCTTCAAGCAGAATCTCGAGCGTCACCGCCCGGCCGGCCAGAGCCAGCAGGCCGCGCATTTCGTCTGGCGCCATGGGAAAGCCGAGCCGATTGATGGGCACCCCGAAGCGCGACGTTTCTGCGGCGATGCGCAAATCGCACTGACTGGCGATCTCCAGACCGCCGCCCACGCACACGCCCTGGATTTCCGCCAGCACGGGGTGAATGCATCCGGCAATGGCCCGCAAGGCGGGAGCCAGCACCTGAGTATGGTAGTGAATCACGCCCTGCAGATCGGCTCGGTGGCGGGGAAACTCCCGAATATCGGCACCCGCCGCGAAATTGCCGCCGTCGCCGCGCAGCACGACGCAACGCAGCGTTTCATCAGCCGACAACTCGCCAAAGACGCGCGCCAGTTCCTGCCACATGTGCACCGTGATGGCATTCAGACGTCCCGGGTGGCTGAGCGTGACCAGCGCGATGGGGCCTTCGAATTCCAGCAGAATGCGCCCCTCGCCCCCGGGCGCCTGCGCGTCGTTCAACGCCATCTCAGGTTGATGCCCAGTTTGGGCTTGCCTTCTGCCAGCGAAGCCAGATTGTCGTCGAGCTGGTCGAGCTCGTAGAGGTAATTCACCATCATGCCGCAGGACTGCGCCATGCCCTTGGCCGAACAGTCGGCGGCCCAGTTCAGCCGCTCGATGCGGGCGCCGTTGCCCAAGTGAAAGCGCGCCACCGGGTCGAGGGGCTGACCGTTCTTCATCGATTTCAGATAGTGCACTGCCAGGCGCAGGCCCGTCTTCTGCACCGCGTCACTCGGCTGACCGGCGGCCGCGAGGCGAAGCTTCTCCACCCACTTGGCACCGGCTTCGGGGTCGCCCAGTGCCTGCTGTTTGTCGACCTTGTCCACCAACACGCCCTGCAACTCGTCGCCCGACTGCCTGGCCAGCCAGTCGACAAAGCCGGGAATCGGCGACAGGGTGGCAAACGACTTGAGTTTGGGCAGCTCACGCAGCAGCTCATCGATGACGCGCTTCAACAGGAAATTACCGAAGCTGATGCCCTTCAGGCCCGCCTGTGTGTTCGATATGGAGTAGAAGATGGCCCAGCGCGCCTTGGCGATGTCCTCGGCCGGCACTTGCGGGTCGAGCAAGACCTGCACATTGCCCGCCATCTGCGGCGCAAAGGCCACCTCCACGAAAATCAGGGGTTCATCCGGCATGCGCGGATGGAAAAAGGCGTAA
>JAJUFT010000138.1 GCA_029263615.1 Alcaligenaceae bacterium
GCGCAGGCATCCAGCACGCGCATGCCGTCGGCGACCGGCAGCAGCAGGCCGGCCTGCTGCGCGGACAGGTCCTGCACCGACCACCCGCCTCGGTCGAAACCGGGCAAGGCCTGCACCGGCCGCGGCTCAGCCAGAACCACGGCCTGAGGCGGCACCGCCCAGGCTTCGATGCCGGCGTTGCGGAAGGAATCGAGTACCTGATCCACCTGCGCGCGTCGAATGTTTACACGCAGCACCATGGGCCCCGGACGATTGGCCGCCGCCAGCAGCTGATCGCATTGCTGCGGATACGCCTGTTGCAGACGATCCACCCACCAGCGCGGATGGTTGGTTCTTGCTATCGGGTTTTCCATGGCCTGCGCTAAAATAGCCGGTCTTTCGCGCAGGTAGCGGCGCAATACCCCATTGACCAGGCCTTTGAACGGCTGAAGCTTTTTATGGCGGCCCGCGGCACGCACGGCCTGGTCCACCACCGTATGCGGCGCATAAACGGGCGTTTCGCGGCCCAGAACAGCCGGCAGCTCGGGGTCGGCGGCCCGAGCCGCCGTATCCAGCAGGGCAAGCGCCACTTTCAGCAGGGCGTCCAGCAAGGCACTGGGCGGCGTGCGCGGCACCAGAAGCTCGCGCAGCGTCGTGGCCAGGCCAAGCTGGCGCATGGTGTGGAAAGCCACCGCCTGCACAGATGCCCGCAGGGCGGGGTCTGTTGCGGCCAGGGTATCAGAAAGCGAACGTCCTGCCAGCACGGCCTGCACATTCTGCGCGGCGGCAAGCATGGTGTCTGAAAGCGAAATCCGGCCCGGCCGGGAAGGCGAATCCTGCACTGGCGCAAACCCTTAAAGGGAAAATCGTATCATTTTTCACAACGAGCGCATTTTTGCTCAACGAGGTCAACCATGAGTTCCCCCAAAGTCGGCTTCGTCAGCCTGGGCTGTCCGAAAGCGCTGGTCGATTCCGAACGCATTCTCACCCAGCTGCGTACGGATGGCTATGCCATCACGCCCGAATACGACAACGCCGATGTGGTGGTCGTCAACACCTGCGGTTTCATTGACAGCGCCAAGGCCGAATCGCTGGAAGCCATCGGCGAGGCCATTGCCGAAAACGGCAAAGTCATCGTCACCGGCTGCATGGGCGTCGAAGAAAACCTGATCCGCGAGGTTCACCCTGCCGTTCTGGCCGTGACCGGCCCCCAGCAATACGAGCAGGTGGTGCGCGCCGTGCACGAAGCGGCGCCCCCGCGACGCGAGCACGACCCCTACGTTGACCTGGTGCCCCCGCAAGGCGTGAAGCTCACTCCGCGCCACTACGCCTATCTGAAGATTTCCGAAGGGTGCAACCACCGCTGCAGTTTCTGCATCATTCCGTCCATGCGTGGCGACCTCGTCAGCCGTCCCATCGGCGACGTCATGGGCGAGGCCGAGCGCCTGGTGCAGGCCGGCGTCAAAGAATTGCTGGTCATCTCGCAAGACACCAGCGCCTATGGCGTGGACGTGAAATTCCGCAGCGGTTTCTGGAACGGGCGGCCCATCAAGACACGCTTCACCCAGCTGGCCGAGGCCCTGTCCGAATTCGGCATCTGGGTGCGCTTGCACTATGTC
The DNA here is from genome assembly GCA_029263615.1 of Alcaligenaceae bacterium. Lineage (GTDB taxonomy): Bacteria > Pseudomonadota > Gammaproteobacteria > Burkholderiales > Burkholderiaceae_B > Yanghanlia. The sequence continues at coordinate 1,599 of JAJUFT010000138.1, forward strand.
TATCCCTACCCGCACGTGGACGAAGTGATCCCGCTCATGGCCGAGGGCAAGATTCTTCCCTACCTGGACATTCCCTTCCAGCACGCCAGCCCGCGCATCCTGCGTGCCATGAAACGCCCCGCCTTCGAAGACCGTACGCTGTCGCGCATCAAACAATGGCGCGAGGCCTGCCCGGATCTCACCCTGCGCTCCACCTTCATCGTCGGTTTCCCCGGCGAAACCGAAGAAGACTTCCAGTACCTGCTTGACTGGATGTCCGAAGCCCAGCTCGACCGCGTGGGCTGCTTCCAGTATTCACCCGTGGAAGGCGCCCAGGCCAACGCCCTGCCCGACCAGGTGCCCGACGAAGTCAAGCAGGAACGTTGGGAACGGTTCATGGAACACCAGCAGGCGATTTCCACCGCCCGGCTGGCCGCGAAGGTGGGTAGCGAGGTCGACGTCCTGATCGACGAGATCGACGAAGACGGCCCCATCGGCCGCTCCAGCGCCGACGCACCGGAAATCGACGGGAACGTCTTCGTCAACACGGAACGCGTGCTCCAGCCGGGCGACCTCGTCCGCGTCAAGGTGACGGATTCCGACGAATACGACCTCTACGGAGACGATCTCGGCGCAGAGGCCGTCCGCCCGGCCCGCCAGAACTAGAACGCCCAGCGGAAACCCGCCCAGGCCGCATGCTCGCGCTGCCCACTGCCGCGCATCCCGGTGTAACGCAGTGACAGACGGGCATCGCGGCGCAGGGCAAGCCCTGCCTCCACGTCCAGCGCCAGCGCATGGCGCAGCAGGGGCCGGCCTTCCGACCGGAAGCTGAGCCCGGCATGGCCCTGCGGAAAGTGCAGCTCGCCATGAACGCGGCCGTCACCCCAGACGCGGCGCCAGCCCGCCGCCACGTCCAGCCAGGACGAGCTCTCTGCGCTCCCACCCCACTCGCGGCGCAAACGCCAGCCCAGCGTACTGACATGCAGGTCGGTGCGCGAGGGAAACACGCCTTGTGCCGCGGGGCCGCCGCTTTCAACGTGGCCCGGGACGTCCAGACGCGTCCATTCATGGCGCGCATACGGCCCCATCGTCCACGGCGCAGCGCGGGTCTCGCGCAAGCGCACGCCCCATTGGGCGAGGCTGCGCAAATGCGGCGCCACTTCCAGGGCCACCTGCCAGCTGCGTGCCAGATATCCGGCCCGTTGCAGGCCGCTGAGGAGCGGCCCGGCTTCCACCCGACGGCGGCTTTCCACCCGGTGCCAGGCACGCAGCAGCGCCGCCGTGACGCGCATGCCATTCCAGTCACCATCGGCGGAAACGCCGCCATACAGACTGCGCACCGAGGCATCGGCCTGATGCCCGGCGCGCTTCAGCTCCGACCACTGTGCGCTCAAGACCGGCCCCACGCGCCACCCGGGTGACACCTCATGGTTCAGGCCCAGCGCCAGCCCCTGCCGGCGATAACGATCCGCACCCCCCTTGCCATGCGGGGCGAAGCGCCCGGCAGAGTGCCAGACCTGCCCCCAGGAACGCGGCCCGCTGCCCGCCGCGGCGGGCGCATCCGGCTGCCGCCTGCCGCCGTGAAGGACGGCCTGGCGCAC
>JAJUFT010000088.1 GCA_029263615.1 Alcaligenaceae bacterium
CAAGAAAAGAAGATTCGTTCTTGATCTCGGCTTCGTTGACGCCAAGTTGTTCAGCGACGATCTTCTTGACGCGCTGTTCGATGCTTTCCATGCAGATCTCCAAGTTGGGAAAATTCCCGCGAATTATAGCCAAACAACTCTGTTCAAGGGGTGTTGGCTGTGACAAAAAACAGTTGGGGCGATTCTAACCCACCCCAACCCCTGAATCACTCTCAATTACATATACATGCCGCCGTTCACGTGCAGCGTGGTGCCCGTGATGTAGTCGGCTTGTGCACTGGCGAGGAAGGCCACCGCGTTGGCGATGTCGGCCGGCGACCCCATGCGACCCAGCGGAATCTGGGACAGGATGGCGGACGTCTGGTTCTCGTCCAGCGCGCGCGTCATGTCGGTTTCGATGAAACCCGGCGCCACGCAGTTGACCGTGATGCCACGGCTGCCGAGTTCGCGCGCCAGGGAACGGCTCATGCCGGCCACGCCTGCCTTGGCGGCAGCGTAGTTGGCCTGCCCGGGGTTGCCACTGGAGCCAATCACGGAGGTGATGTTGATGATGCGACCCCAGCGGGCCTTCATCATGGGGCGGATCACCGCGCGCGACAGGCGGAATACCGAAGACAGGTTGGTGTCGATGACGGCCTGCCAGTCCTCGTCCTTCAGACGCATGGCCAGGTTGTCTCGCGTGATGCCGGCATTGTTCACCAGAATGTGCGGGCCGCCGTCCTGCTTGCCCAGCTCCGCGATCAGGGCGTCGCAGGCCTCGCTGTCATTGACATCGAGCACGACTCCACGTCCGCCCAGGGGCCCCAGCAGCTCCTGAATGCCGGTGGCACCGGATTCGGAAGTGGCCGTACCCACGACCACGGCACCGCGGGCCGCCAGTTCCTGGGCGATGGCCTTGCCGATGCCACGGGTGGCGCCGGTGACCAGTGCCACTTTTCCTTGCAATTCCTTTTCCTGCATGAGATCACCCCTGAAGAAGGTCAAGTGCCGCCTGCATGGAAGCAGGGTCGGTGATGGCCAGGCCGACGAGATCCTTGTCGATGCGCTTGGTCAGGCCGTTCAGCACCTTGCCCGGACCGCATTCGACGATGTGGGTCACACCCTGTGCCTTCATCGTCTGGATGGTTTCCACCCAACGCACCGGGTGCCAGGCCTGGCGCACCAGTGCGTCGCGGATGCCGGCCGGGTCGGACACCACGGCAACATCAACGTTGTTGATGACGGGAACCGAGGGCGAGCTCACTTCCACGCCACCCAGAGCGACCTGCAGCACATCGGCCGCCGGTTTCAGCAGGCTGGAATGGAACGGCGCGGACACCGGCAGGAGCAGCGCTCGCTTGGCGCCCCTGGCCTTGGCCAGTTCGCAGGCACGTTCGACAGCCGCCTTGTGCCCGGCGATCACGACCTGGGCGGGGGCATTGAAGTTCACTGCTTCCACGACCTCGCCTTGCGCGGCCTGGGCACAGACCTCGCGCACGTCGTCGTCGGACAGGCCGAGAACGGCAGCCATGGCGCCCGTCCCGACCGGGACAGCTGCCTGCATGGCGTCGGCACGCACACGCACGATGCGCACGGCATCCTCCAGCTTGAGCGCGCCCGCAGCGGTAAGGGCGGAATATTCCCCCAGGCTGTGACCGGCCATCAGCGCCGGCTCGACGCCACCGGCCTCGCGCCATGCGGCGTAGGTGGCCACGGCGGCCGCCAGCATGACCGGCTGGGTGTTGGTGGTGAGATTCAGGTCTTCGGCAGGACCATTCGCGATCAGGGAGGCAAGATCCTGGCCGAGCGAGGCAGATGCCTGCTCCAGCGTGCGGCGCACCGCCGCATTGTCCGCCCATGCATCAAGCATACCGACCGACTGCGATCCCTGTCCGGGAAACACGAATGCAATTTTCATGGAATCTTCTTCTAAGAGAGGAACGGAAGCCGCATGCGGCACGAAATGCGGTAGCCGGCTACATGCGCGCCAGCACCGACCCCCAGGTGAAACCGCCGCCCACACCCTGCATCAGCACCAGCTGACCGGGCCGGATGCGGCCGTCGCGACGTGCGGCATCGAGTGCGAGCGGAACGCTGGCCGCCGAGGTATTGGCATGTTTGTCGACCGTCACGACCACTTTTTCGTCGTGAAGGCCCAACTTGCGACCGAGGAAATTGATGATGCGCACGTTCGCCTGATGGGGCACGAACCAGTCGATGTCTTCCAGCGCCACGCCGGCCCGCTCACACACGCTGTGCGCCGAGCTGGCCAGGGAGGTGACCGCCATCTTGAAAACGGCCTGACCGTCCATGCGCAGGAAGGGGTCACCCGTGACCTGGCCACCCACCACGTTGCCGGCCGCGTGCAGGATCTTCATCTGGCTGCCGTCGGCATTGAGCTGCGCTTCGAGAATGCCGGGCTCGTCGGACGCCTGCAGCACGACCGCACCGGCGCCGTCGCCGAAGAGCACGCAGGTGCTGCGGTCGTTCCAGTCGAGAATGCCCGAGAACACTTCGGCGCCGATGACCAGGGCCGAGCGGGCCCGACCGGCGCGAATGAAGGAATCGGCGGTGGTGAGGGCGTAGACGAAGCCGCTGCAGACGGCCTGAACGTCGAAAGCGGCGGCCCCCTTGTTGCCCAGCTGTGCCTGAACGAGACAGGCCGTGCTGGGGAAGATGTAGTCGGGTGTGGAGGTCGCGACGATGATGAGGTCGAGTTCCCCGGCGCCGATACCGGCGTCTTCCAGGGCCAGTTGCGCGGCACGGGTGGCCAGCTGACTGGTCGTGACGCCCGGCTCGGCAATGTGCCGCTGTCGGATGCCTGTCCGTTCGGTGATCCAGGTGTCGGAGGTTTCGATCTGACGCGTCGCCAGCTCGGCCGCCAACTCGTCGTTGGATACAACGCGAGGCGGCAGATAGCCGCCCGACCCGATTATCTTGGCATAAGACATAAATGTGCTTCCAGGCTCCGCTTGCGTGCTGCGGAGCACTAGGCGGGGGTTTGGTCCGATGTGTCCACGGCGGCTTCCTGGAGGCGTTCCCGCAGACGCGCAATGGCTTCTGTCGTGCTTGCCAGCAGGCCCCTGTGAACCGCTTCATGCGTACGCTGCAGGGCGTAGCCGAAGGCAAACGCATCGGCGGAACCATGGCTTTTGACAACAACGCCACGCAAGCCCAGCAGTGCCGCGCCATTATAGCGACGATTGTCGACCTTATCGCGCAGACGATTCAGCACCGGACGGGCGACCAGGCCCGCTCCCATGGAAAGAAGGTCGCGCGTGAATTCAGCGCGCATCATGGAGGCCACCATGCGCGCCACGCCCTCGATGGACTTCAGCACGACGTTGCCGACGAAGCCATCGCAGACAATGACGTCGACCGTTCCCTTGCAGATGTCATCGCCTTCGACGTTGCCATGGAAGTTGAGACCGCTCTTGCGCAGGAGCTCGGCCGCCCGCTTCACGACCTCGTTGCCCTTGATGACTTCTTCGCCGATGTTGAGCAGACCTACGGTGGGCTGTTTGCGCTGATCGAGCGCGCCCACCAGCGCCGTGCCCATGATGGCAAACTGCAGCAAATGCTCTGCCGTGCAGTCGACGTTCGCGCCAAGATCGAGCACCGTGGTGGCGCCGCCCTTGACGTTGGGAATGGAAGTGGAAATGGCCGGACGGTCGATGCCGTCGAGCGTCTTGAGCAGATAGCGCGAGACCGCCATGAGCGCGCCGGTGTTCCCCGCCGACACGCAGGCGTCGGCCCGGCCGTCCTTGACGGCCTGGATCGCGACGCGCATGGAAGAGTCCTTCTTGCGCCGCAGCGCCGTTTCCACGGTGTCGTCCATGAGGACGACTTCGGAGGCCGGCAATATTTCATACCAGCCCGCCTCGCGCACACCCTCTTTTTCAAGGGCTTGCGCGATCAGTTCGGCATTGCCGGACAGCAGAAAATAGGTATCCGGATGCTTTCTGGAGAATTCCACGACCGCCGGTATGGTGACCGGCAAGCCGTGATCACCGCCCATGCAATCGACTGCCAGGCGTATGGATGACGAGGACATCAGGGGAAATTCCCGACCGCTACCGTGCTGCGCTGGTCAGCGACTCACTCGTCGTTCTTGGTCTTGATCACTTTGCGACCACGATAGAAACCGTTGGGGCTGATGTGGTGACGCAGATGCAATTCGCCGGTGGTCGGCTCGATTGCGGTGGACGGGTTGGTCAGAGCGTCGTGCGAACGGTGCATGCCGCGCTTGGACGGGCTCTTCTTGTTTTGCTGAACGGCCATGATGGACTCCTGTTAGATCAATCTTTCTTTAGCTTCGCCAGCACCGCAAAAGGCGATGGGCGACCGGCATCCCCACCTTCGGAGTCATTGAGCTCCTTGGGCAGCGACGGACAAACCTCGTGCTTGGGCACATAGGGCAATGCAAGGATCAGCTCGTCCTCTACCAGCGACAGCACGTCAAAAAACGACGAACCCAGCACCTGATCCGGAGCCTCCGGATCATCTTCCCCGGACTCTTCGGCTTGAATCTCGGCCTCGGTTTCGACCAGTTGCAGACGGGTTTCGACATGCAGAGGCAGGTCGAATTCGGCAAGACAGCGTTGGCAGACCATGCGCACGGTGGCATCGGCCCGCAGCGTGATGTAACGACGCTGCAAGGCATCGGTCTGCCCCGCGATCGCCCAGCTGACGAGGGATTCTGCCTGCGCGGGCAGGCCATCCAGCAAGCGGGCAAAAGACGCCAAGGCGGCTTCACCCCTTTGCTCTCGACCCAAACGGGCAAGATCCCAAGTATCAACGGTGCTGATCATTTGCTTTGCCTGCTTCGGGTTCTGCCTGTCGATTTCAGTCGCCAAACCGGCAAACCCAAGGATTCAAGCACAAAGAAAACGTAGAATAATAGCTGTTTGCCGCCCCAACAGTCAATTGATTCCCTGCCCACCGAACCATGCGTCTCATTCTAGCCTCAAGCTCACCCTACCGACAGGACATGCTCAAGCGCCTGGGCCTGCCCTTCACCGCCATTTCCCCCAACGTGGACGAAAGCCCGCTGGCCGGCGAGACACCGCCCGAACTGGCCCTGCGGCTGTCGCGTGCCAAGGCTGCCGCCGTGGCCGCCCAGCACCCGGGCGCCGTGGTGATCGGCTCCGACCAGGTCGCCTGCCATGACGACACCGCCATTGGCAAGCCCGGCAACCACGCACGCGCCGTGGCGCAGCTGCGTGCGCTGAGCGGGCGCAGTGTGGAATTTCACAGCGCCCTGTGCGTGACCGACGGCCAGCAGGAAATCACGGAGGATGTCGTGACCGTCTGCCGTTTCCGCACGCTGGACGAAGCGGAAATTGAACATTATCTGCAGCGCGAGCAGCCCTATGACACGGCGGGCAGCGCAAAGGCCGAAGGACTGGGCATCGCGCTCATGGAGTCCATGCAGTCGATTGACCCGACCGCTATCATCGGTCTGCCGCTCATCGCGCTGTCCCGCATGTTACGCCAGTTCGGCATCAACCCGCTGTTGGGCGAACAGGGGGTCCGGTCATGAGCACGGGCATCCTGCACCTGATTCCCGTCGGTCTGGGGGACGCGCCCCCTTCGGTCTGGCTGCCGCACGACGTGCAGCAGCTGGCGGGAAGTCTGGACACCTATATTGCGGAAAACGCCAAGACGGCACGCGCCTTCCTCAAACAGATCGGCACCCGGCGGCCGCTGCAGGAGATCACCATTCACACGCTGTCCCGGGACACCGACGCCCGCCAGATCCGGCAGTGGCTGGATCCGCTGCGCTCGGGCGGGGAAATCGGCCTGGTGTCGGAAGCCGGTTGCCCTGCTGTCGCAGACCCCGGTGCCCGGGTGGCCGCGGCAGCGCATGCCCTGGGCATCCGGGTCGCTCCGTGGGTGGGGCCCTCTTCCCTGTTGCTCGGCCTGATGGCCAGCGGCCTGGACGGCCAGCGCTTCACCTTTCATGGCTACGCCCCGGTTCGCCCCGATGATCGCAGCCGCAGCCTGAAGGCCTGGGAAGCGGCGTCCCGCCAGCACTCGCAGACGCAACTCTTCATTGAAACGCCCTACCGCAACGAGGCCATGTTCCAGAGTCTGTTGCAGACGCTCAAGGGCGACACCCGACTGTGCCTGGCCCGCTCGCTCACCACCTCCGACGAGTGGATACGCACCCTCAGCATCGCGGAATGGAAACAGGCGCCGGCGCCCGACCTCGCGAAGAAACCCACGCTGTTCCTCTTCCTGGCGGCACGATGAGCGGCTACGGTGCATCTTCGATTCGCGCGGGCGCGTGCTCCAGCGTTCTCGTTGCCGCTGCACGCAGCCACGGGCAACGGCCTCGCAGGTTGGGCAGGGCGGCCTTCGCAATGGTGCTGGGCGCAATCCTGGCAGGCTGCACCGCCCCCGGCGGCCCAGCCCGCCTTGAAATCGATCGCAGCATCCAGGCGGTCAGCCAGAGCAGCCGCGTCTCGTTCGTGGTGCTGCACTACACCGTGGCCGACACGCCGCGCTCGCTGGAGATTCTTTCCCGCCAGAACGTCAGCAGCCATTATCTGATCACCGACGAAACCCCACCCCGCGTCTACCAGCTGGTGGACGAAAGCCGCCGCGCCTGGCATGCCGGGCAAAGCGAGTGGTATGGCCGCAGCGACCTGAACGCTGCATCAATCGGTGTGGAGATCGTCAACCCCGGGCCGGTCGAAGGCGGTTGGGCGCCCTATTCTGACGCCCAGATCGAAACCCTGATCCTGCTGCTGCGCGATGTCATTTCCCGTCACCAGATTCATGCCCGCAATGTCGTGGCCCACAGCGACATTGCGCCACAACGCAAGCAGGACCCGGGTCCTGCCTTCCCCTGGAAGCGGCTGGCGGAGACCGGCATCGGTCGCTGGTATGACGAAAGCAAGGTGGCCGGACTGAAGGCGGACTATCAGCGCAAGGGTCTGCCCCCCGTGGCGGTCATTCAGGAAAAGTTGCGCCGCGCCGGCTATGCCACCCCTCAGAGCGGCGTGCTGGATGAAGCAACCCGCCGCGTGCTGCGCGCTTTTCAGATGCACTACCGGCCTGCGCGCCACGATGGCGAGCCGGACGCCGAGACCCTGGCCATTCTGGACGCCCTGCCCTGAAGGTGGTTCGCGGCTCGTCCGCTCGGCCTTTGCGTGGTGACCGGCTCAGGCCCGACGCAGGCGCCAGACCAGCCTCAACCCCAGCAGCACGGCCAGCAGCCCCGCATACACCAGGGGCTCCCGATAATCCACCTTGCCGCTGCGCACCAGCCAGAAATGCAGGACGGACAGGATGGCCACCGGATAGACGGCGAAATGCAGCCGCTGCCAGCCCGCCCCCAGGCGGCGCATCCAGCCGCGGGTCGAGGTCAGCGCCAAAAACAGCAGGGGCAGCGCGGCCAGGACGCCGACCCACACAAAGGTGCGCTGAACCATATCCAGCCACATCTCCGTCAGGGAGCCGCCGCGCTCCCACCAGGCCCAGCCCAGCACATGGAGCAGAGTGTAGAAAAAACTGAACAGGCCCAGCATGCGCCGCCCGCTCACGAGGGCCGGCTGCCTCAGCAGACACCTCAGGGGCGTGACGAGCAGCGTCAGCCAGAGAAAGATCATCGCCCAGAGCCCGGTGGCTCGAATGAGATATTCCGGAGGATTGGCACCCAGCCCGTCCCCGCCCGCGGCCAGCCCCGCCCAGCGAGCCAGGGGAAGCAGGCACAGGAGAAACAGCAGGGGCTTGAAGCGAGCGACCGCACGAGGCGACCAGCGCGCCCCGGAATCAGAAGTCACGGGCGAGGTCCATGCCCGCGTAAAGCGGGGCCACCCATTCCCCATAGCCGTTGAACATCTGAGTACGGACACGGGGCGCGAAAAGATGGTCGCCGATACGGCGTTCGGTTGCCTGGCTCCAGCGTGGATGCCGCACATCGGGGTTCACATTGGCGTAGAAACCGTACTCCGCGGGGGCGGCCTTCATCCAGCTGCTGACGGGCTGCTCTTCCACCAAACGGATGCGCACGATGGATTTTGCCGACTTGAAGCCGTATTTCCAGGGCACGGCAAGACGCAGCGGCGCCCCGTTCTGGTTCGGCAGCACCTTGCCATAGACGCCGAACACCAGCAGCGTGAGGGGGTGCATGGCTTCGTCGATGCGCAGCGCTTCGATGTAGGGCCAGTCGATGATGCGCCGCTTCACCCCCGGCATGGCCTCGGGCTGCAGAGCCGTTTCGAAGGTCACGTAGCGGGCGTTGCCCGTGGGCTGCACCTGCTTGAGCAGCTCCGCCAGGGAATAGCCCACCCAGGGAATCACCATCGACCAGGCCTCGACGCAGCGCAGGCGATAGATGCGCTCCTCCATGGGTGCCAGCTTGCGCAACGCATCGATGTCGAAGGTGCGCGGCTTGAGCACTTCGCCGCCAACCTCGACCGTCCAGGGTTCGGTCACCATGCGGCCGGCATGTCGCCGCGGGTCTTCCTTGTCGGTGCCGAATTCATAGAAATTGTTGTAGCCGGTGATGTCGTCCCAGGCGTTGGGTTTCTCCATGACGGAAAACCTGCCGTTGGGCTTGCCGGACAGATCGGGCAGAGACGCATCGGGCGTGCTCGCGGCCAGCGCGCGGGGCGTCGTGCCGGCCACCATGCCCAGCAGCGCGGCCTGGCCCAGCCAACGACGCCGTGACTGCCAGACTGCTTCAGGCGTGATTTCCGATGCTGGCGGTTGGGGAATCCGGATTCTCGACATATCGGCTCCTTGAGAGGCCCGGGCCGCCTTCGCGCAAGGTCAGAGGCGGGCCGTCAGCCAATGGCGCATTTCCCTGACGCTGGACACCATGACCGTGGGCTGGGACATCAACAGTGTACGCTTGCTGTGCGCCCCATAGGTGACGGCCATGCTGTCCACGCCGGCGGCGGTCGCCATCTTCACGTCATGCGTGGTGTCGCCCACCATCAATACCTGCTCGGGCTCGAGATCCAGGGTTTCCATGATCTCGAACAGCATGGCCGGATGCGGCTTGCCTTCGGTTTCGTCAGCGCAGCGCGTGCAATCGAAATGGTGGGTGAGCTGGTGAGCCTCGAGCACGCGGTTCAGACCCAGGCGGGATTTGCCGGTGGCAACCCCCAGCCGGATATCGTGCTGCTTGAGCTGCTCGAACAAGGGCACCACGCCGTCGAACAGGACCTGCTGCCGGTCATGGAGAAAGAAGTGGTGACGATAACGGTCGATGAAGCGCGGGACCTGATCCTCCTTCAAACTGGGGGCGCACCGCATCAGGGCCTCTTTCAGGGAAAGGCCGATCACCCAGCTGGCGTCCTCCATCGAGGGAACGGGAAGTTCGAGGTCGGTGCAGGCCGCCTGGATGGCACGCACAATGGACGCCGTGGAATCCATCACGGTGCCGTCCCAGTCGAAGATCACTGCTTTGTAACGCTTCACTTTTCCTGCTCCAGGGTTTTCAGAATCTGCACACATTCCGGCGGAAGCGGGGCTTCCAGCACCAGGGGCTCGCCGGTCAGCGGATGCGGAATTTCCAGCCGCGCCGCATGCAGGAACATCCGCTTGAACCCCAGCTTTGCTAAGTGTTCGCGCACGGCGTCGATGCCGTATTTTTCGTCACCCACAATGGGAAAGCCGCTGGACGCCAGGTGCACCCTTATTTGATGCGTGCGACCAGTCTTGAGTTCCGCTTCCACCAGCGTGAAGCGCCCGAAACGCTTGAGTCGCGACACAATGGTGTGGGCGGGCTTGCCCTCGGCATCGACCCGCACCCGCCGCTCGCCGCCGGCCGTCAGCCATTTCAGCAGTGGCTTGCGGATATGCTGGCGGTCGTTGACCCAATCACCCACCACCAGCGCCTGGTAGATCTTGCGACCTTCCCGCTCGCGCATCAGGTCATGCAGGGCGAGCAGCGCCTTGCGCTGCTTCGCGATGATCAGCAGACCGGAGGTTTCGCGGTCCAGCCGATGGGCAAGCTCCAGGAAGCGGGCCTCGGGGCGCGCCGCGCGCAACTGCTCGATGACACCGAAGGACACCCCGCTGCCGCCGTGCACGGCCACGCCGGCGGGCTTGTCGACCACCACCATGGCATCGTCTTCATGGACCACCGGAAATGCCAGCGGCGGCACCTTGCGCGGCTCGCCGGCGGCGGGCAGGCGCAGGGGCGGCACGCGCACGGTGTCACCCTCTGCGAGCCGATGGTCGGCTTGCACACGCCCCTTGTTCACCCTGACTTCGCCACCGCGGATGGCCTTGTAGATGTGACTCTTGGGAACCCCCTTGCAGACCCGCATGAGAAAGTTGTCCACACGTTGACCGGCGGATTCCGGACCGATGGAGAACATGCGCACCACGGGACGTTCGCCAGAGGGCGGATTTGTTTTACGCTGAGGGAAAACAGGCATATAATCGCGTCAGCCTATAGAAGCTGAAAAAACGCCGGCGTAGAGATGCAAGGGTGCGTCTCCGTTGGGCGAACGGGCCTCATTGTACCGCCCCGCTTTCAGCTTCTGGGTCATTAGGTCGCCGGGCCGGCGCGTCACATGGTCAGTGGAAGAAAAAGATACCCACAGCATGGCGAAGAACCGGTTCCCGCGTGCGGCAATGGATTTCAGCAGAATTTGTCATCGTATTTGCACCAGTCGTGTAAC
>JAJUFT010000054.1 GCA_029263615.1 Alcaligenaceae bacterium
CGGATCTCCGAAGCCGCATGCCGGATGGCCTCGTCCCAGCTGACTTCCTGCCACGGATCATCGATGGAATGGCGGATCATGGGTCGGGTGATGCGGTCTTGGTGGGTGGCATAACCCCAGGCGAACCGGCCTTTCACGCAAGCATGGCCCTCGTTGGCCTTGCCGTCCTTCCAGGGCACCATGCGCACGACCTGGTCGCCCTTGAGCTCGGCGCGGAACCCACAACCCACCCCACAGTATGCGCAGGTGGTGATGACCGCATGCTCGGGCTGGCCCCGTTCGATGACGGTTTTTTCCTGCAGCGAGGAAGTGGGACAGGCCTGGACGCACGCCCCGCAGGAGACGCAGTCGCTTTCCAGGAAGGGTTGCGACTGCCCAGCAACAACGCGGGTCTCGAACCCCCGGCCCGACAGCGTGAGCGCAAAGGTGCCCTGCACTTCTTCGCAGGCGCGCACGCAGCGACTGCACACAATGCACTTGGAAGGGTCGTAGCTGAAGTACGGGTTGGAGTCATCCTGTTCGTCGCAGAGGTGATTGGCACCGTCATAGCCGTAGCGCACCGACCGCACCCCCACCACACCGGCGACGTCCTGCAGTTGGCAGTCGCCGTTGGCCGGACAGGTCAGGCATTCCAGCGGATGGTCGGACAGGTAGAGTTCCATCACGCCGCGGCGCAGGTCGCGCAGCTTTTCGGTTTCGGTGCGCACCACCATGCCCGCTTCCACCGGGGTGGTGCAGGAAGCCGGGTAGCCGCGGCGCCCGTCGATCTCCACCAGACACAGGCGACAGGAGCCGTAGGGCTCCAGGCTGTCGCTGGCACAGAGCTTGGGGATATTGACCCCGGCCTCGGCGGCGGCACGCATCACGGAGGTGCCTTCCGGAACCGTCACGAAGATGCCGTCGATGTCGAGCGTGACCAGCGTGTCGGAATCGCGGGCGGGGGTGCCGAGATCGCGTTCGCGCGTGATGACCGTTTCCAGCATATGTGTCCCTCTCTTCAGACCGTGGTTTCGGCGGCATCGGCGGCGAGGCCGAAATCCTCGGGGAAGTGCTTCAAGGCGGAAAGCACCGGATAGGGGGCCATTCCCCCGAGTGCGCACAGTGAACCGCCCAGCATGGTGTCGCAAAGATCGCGCAGAAGCGCGAAGTCCTGTTCACGCCGAGCCCCCCGCGCAATGCGGTCGAGCGTCTCGACGCCCCGAACCGAGCCGATCCGGCAGGGCGTGCATTTGCCACAGGATTCGACCGCGCAGAACTCCATGGCGTAGCGCGCCATGTGCAGCATGTCGACGGTGTCGTCGAAGGCGACCACGCCCCCGTGCCCCACCATGGCGGACACCGCCGCGTACGATTCATAGTCGAGGGGAATGTCCCATTGGGATTCGGGCAGCCAGGCCCCCAGCGGCCCCCCGACCTGCACGGCGCGCAAAGGACGCCCCGTGGCACTTCCTGCGCCGAAATCAAACAGCAACTGCCGGAGCGTCACCCCGAAGGCCTTTTCCACGAGCCCCGTTTGTTTCAGATTGCCCGCCAGCTGAAACGGCTGTGTGCCGCGCGAGCGACCCGTTCCGTATTCCCGATAGAACTCGGCGCCCCGAGCAAGAATCAGGGGCACCGAGGCAAGGGTGAGGACATTGTTGACGACCGTGGGCATGCCGAACAGGCCGGCCACCGCCGGCAACGGGGGCTTGGCGCGCACCATGCCGCGCCGGCCTTCCAGGCTTTCCAGAAGCGAGGTCTCTTCACCGCAGATATAGGCCCCCGCGCCCTTGCGGACTTCCAGGGAAAAGGCCCTGCCCCCGCCCCCGATACGGGCGCCCAGCCACCCCGCCCTCTCGGCACGTGCGATGGCTTCGTTCAGGGCGGCGACGGCATGGGGGTACTCGGAACGCACGTAGATATAGCCGGCATCCGCCCCCACCGCCAGGCCCGCAATGATCATGCCTTCGATCAGCGCATAGGGGTCGCCTTCCATGAGCAGGCGATCGGCAAAAGTGCCGGAATCGCCTTCGTCGGCATTACAGACGATGTATTTCCGTTCGCCCGGGGCCTGCGCCACCGTACGCCATTTCACGCCAGCCGGAAACGCCGCCCCGCCCCTGCCCCGCAAGCCCGATTGGGTGACTTCTTCCACAATCTGCTCGGCGGACATCTCGAGCGCTCGCATGAGCCCTTTCCAGCCTCCGTGGGCGGCGTAGTCGTCCAACGAGAGCGGGTCGGTCAGCCCCGTGCGGGCAAAAGTCAGTCGTTCCTGGTGCTTCAGGTAGGGAATCTCGTCGGTGAGCCCATGACACAGGGGGTGCGGCGCACCTTGTAGAAAGCCCGCTTCGAACAGTCCGGGCACGTCTTCGGGGTGGACGGGACCATAGGCCACCCGCCCCTGCTCCGTGTTGACTTCCACCATGGTTTCCAGCCAGAGCAGCCCCCGCGAACCGTTGCGCACCAGGCGGAGTGCGAGACCCCGGGACTCGGCTTGTCGGAGGATGGCTTCAGCAACGGCATCCGCACCGACCGCCAGCGCGGCCGCATCGCGCGGCACATAGACGGTAAAGGGGGTCATGAGTTGCCCCCATCCGTGGCCGGTTCAACCGCACCCGCCGCCTGCAGGAGACGGTCGAGCCTTGCGGGGTTGACGCGCGCATGCAGCTGGTCGTCGAGCATGATCGCCGGTGATTGCCCGCACAGGCCCAGGCAATACACCGGCTCGAGCGTGATGCGGCCATCCGCCGTGGTGGCGCCGACATCACACCCCAGCACGCGAACCGCGTGAGCCGCGAGCGCATCTGCCCCCAGGGACTGACAGGCTTCGGCGCGGCAGATGCGTAGCACGTGGTCCCCTGTCGGATGGCTGCGGAAGTCGGGATAGAAGCTGATGACGCCGTGGACTTCAGCCGCCGAAATATTGAACGCAGTGGCGATGTCGCCCACCAGCCCGGAAGGGAGGTGGCCGATGGCTTCCTGCAACTCGTGAAGGGCCGGCAACAGCCCCCCGGGACGCGCTGCATTGCGCTCGATGATTTCATGCACTTGCGCTGGCCATGTCACGACCCGACCTCCTTTCCATGCTGCAAACACTGCTGGCGCCCCTGACACCTGCGTTTTCTCATGAGTTTACCCGCAGGCGCTCCGGACAGGCATAGCGATTGCAGCGGAAGGGCTGTCCCATACACGCTGATTGGAGAATCACGATGCAACATGACAGAACCGTCGCCCGAGAGCACCTGCTCGACTGGCTGCGTGATGCCCACGCCATGGAAGAACAGGCGGAGACCATGCTCAAGGGCATGGAAGGCCGCCTCGAACACTACCCGGAACTGCGCACGCGCATCGCGCAGCACATTCAGGAAACGCACCATCAGGCGGAGCGGCTGCGGCACTGCATCCAGGATCTGGGTGGCGACACCTCGCTGCTCAAGGACTGGACCGGCAAGGTCATGGCCACCATGCAGGGCTTCAGTGGCGCCATGGCGACCGACGAGGTGGTGAAGGGGGCAATGTTCAGCTATGCCTTCGAGCACATGGAAATCGCCGCGTATCGCAACCTGATTGCGGCCGCGCAGATTCTGGGCGAAGCGCGTACTGCGCAAGTCTGCCAGAGCATTCTCGAAGAGGAGATTGCCATGGCCGCGTGGCTGGAGGAACACATGAGCAGTGTGGTGAGCCAGTTCCTCTTGACCGCCGGGCGGGACCCGGGCGCCGCCAAGCGCTGAGCCCGTCGTCCGGAATTCGCGGTCAGAGCAGTTTACCGGGATTCATGATCGAATTCGGGTCGAAAATCTGCTTGATCTGCAACATCAGGCGCAGATGCATGGGGTCTTTGTGGTGATGGAATTCATGCCGCTTGAGCTGACCGATGCCGTGCTCTGCACTGATGCTGCCCCCATATGCCATCACTTCGTCAAACACGGTGGACGCGATGCGGGTTTCCCATTCCTTCGCCCAGCTGCGGTCGGCACCCGCCGGACGCGACACGTTGTAGTGGAGGTTGCCGTCGCCGAAATGCCCGAAGATGAACAGCCGACAATCGGGCGCTACCTCACGCAAACGGCGTTCGGCCGTCTCGATGAATGCAGGTATGCGTTCAATCGGCAGGGAAATGTCGTGTTTCAGGTGGGGCCCATCGGCACGCTGCGCCTCGGAAATTTCCTCCCGCAGTCGCCATAAGGTCTGCAGTTGACCCATGGAGGCCGACACCACGGCATCTTGGCACAGGTCATTTTCGAGGGCCTCGCCGATCGCTTCTTCCAGCAGACTTTGCAAGCCGGCTTCATCGGCCGTGTCGGCCAGTTCAATCAGCACGTATCCGCCATGCCGCTGCTCAAAGGGCTGTTGCAAGCCATCGACATGCGTGAGCACCAGGTCCAGGCATGCATCGGTGAAATATTCATACGCCTGCAGACGTGCCCCGCAGCGCCCGTACACACTGCGCAGCAGTTCGAGCGCCTGTCGGGGCGTTTCCACCGCCGCCAGCACGACGGAACGCACCCGGTTGAGCGGCAGTAGCTTGAGCGCCACCCCCGTGATGATGCCCAGTGTCCCCTCGGAACCAATGAACAGCTGCTTGAGGTCGTAGCCCGTATTGTCCTTGCGCAGGGTCTGCAGGCCGTTGAAGATTTCCCCGGTGGGCAGCACGGCCTCGATGCCCAGAACGAGTTCACGCGTCATGCCGTAACGCACGACGTTCACGCCGCCCGCGTTGGTGGCCACATTGCCGCCAATCTGAGAAGAATCTTCCGCAGCCAGGCTCAGGGGAAGCAAACGCCCTTCCGCTTCGGCCGCGCGACGCAGATTGCCCAGAATGCACCCGGCGTCTGCCACCAGCGTGTTCGCAATGGTGTCGATGGAGCGGACGCGGTTCATGCGGTCGAGCGCAATCACCACGTTGGCCGACGACGCGTCCGGCGTGGCACCGCCGCACAGGCCAGTGTTCCCGCCTCGCGGCACGACCGGCACCCGGTATTCATTGCACAGGCGCAGGCAATCCGCCACCTGTTGCGTGCAGGTGGGCCGGACCACCGCCTGCGCGCCTCCTTTGTAAACACCGCGCCAATCAGTCAGCCAGGGTTCGATCTCTGCCGGATCGACGATGACGATGTCCTTGCCGAGGGTCTGAACGAGCTTGTCGAGAAACGCCGGGTTCATTTTTCATCTTCCAATGGGTGAAGGGTTGACGCCGCCGTGCCGGGCGCCAGACCGAGCCGTTCACAGGCTCGCCTCAGGTGCTCTTCCGCCAGATGCCGTGCCGCCTGGGGATCGCGGGCCCGCAAGGCGGCCAGAATTGCTTCATGCTCTTCGTGAACCCGGGCGGTGCGATCGTGCCCCGCGGGGCCTTCGGCGTCGATGGCCAGCGTGTGGCGACGTGCAATTCTCACGCTTTGCCGCCACTGCTCCGACAAATAGGCCAGCAGCTGGGAATAATGCGGATTGTGGGTCGCGGCGGCCAGGCTTCGATGGAAGGCGATATCCCACTCGACAGCCCGTTCCGGCGTGTAGAGCGTGGCCTTGAGCTGCTTGAGAATGTAGGCCATGTGTGCGAGATCGTCCGGCGTGGCGCGGGTCGCCGCCAGAGCGGCGGCCGCTCCTTCCAGTCCGGCCCTCAGCTCGTAGACATGCAGCAAGGCCTGCGCGCTGCCCAGGGCCGGGTCGAGCTGGAACCCGTCGTCGAGGGTGTCGGCGATCACCATGCAGCCGGCACCCTGACGGGTTCGCACCAGCCCTTTGGTGCGCAGGCGTTCAGTGGCTTCGCGGATGACCGCCGCACTGACGTCGAACTCCTGCGCCAGCAGGCGCCCTGCAGGCAGTTTGGAGCCCACAGGGTAGTGGCCGGCCGTGATGCGCTCGATCAGGGCATTGGCAACGTGGTCGGTCAGGCTTTCGCGACTTTTCAGCATAAAACAAGTTTAACAGGTTATCTGATAACCTGATTATTGATGACTTGCCGATCCGAATCTCCCAAGCCGCCTGGCCATCACTGAAGGCGCCGTCACGCAGCAACGCCCATTCATGAGGGAAAATAGAGCTGTCTTCTCGACTCACGGTGACCCATGACTCCGCATCCCGCTTCTTCCTGCCTTGCCTTCGACCACCTGGTGGTCATGCTTCGGGATGAACTCGAGGCACGCAGCCCGGCGTTCGAGGCCGCAGGCTACCGACTCAGCCCGCCCGGGTATCACAACCTGGGGTCGATGAACCGGCTGATCGTGCTCGATTCCTCCTACATAGAATTGCTGGGGTGGCCACAGGGCACCGAACCGAAACGGAAGGAAATCGCCCTGCAGCCGCTGGGGCTGGATGCACTGGTATTCCGCAGTGCCCATGCGGAAGCCGACCAGCAGCGACTGGCCGCGGCCGGCTTCGATGTGCAGCCGGTCAGCCACCTGGAACGCCCCCTCGAGGTGGACGGCGCCACCGCCATGGCGCGTTTCCGGACGGTGCGTTTCAATACGCAGCCTGTGGACGGCCTGCGCGTCTATTACTGTGAGCACCTCACCCCCCAACACATCTGGAACGAGGCCCTGTGTGAGCATCCCAATGGGGTGCGCCGCCTCCACCACATCGCGCTCTCGGCACCCGACGCCCCCGCGGTCGCGGACATTCTGGCGCGACTGGCCAACACCCGGGTGACGGAGGAAGACGGGCGCCAGGTCATACCCTTGCAGAATGCGGTGCTCACCGTTCGGCCGGCACCCGGGGCAGCCGCCGCGCAGATTGAACGCGTCGTCCTAGGGCTGGCCGACGGCACGCTGAAGGACTTCGAGTTCGCGCTCTGAGAACAGGGCAGTGCCCTCAAGCGGATAGTGTGCTCTGAATGCCGGCTGCACCGGCAAGCCTGAGGCAAGGTCGGCCGCTTCAAAGAAAGATGTGCGCCAGGCCCTTGGTGACGGCTTCGACGATCTGGTCCTGCCGCAGGGAAATATGTGAAGACATCTGCTGCACCATGGCCTGCTCATCGCGCCGGCGCAGCGCCTCGAGCAGCTCGGTATGCTGCTGTTGAGTGCAATCGCGGCGCTGGCCCTCCATGGAGATCCAGCGCATGAAGCGAATGCGGCGGTTCATCCAAACCACCATTTTTTCCATCTCGGCATTGCCCGTCATATGTGCCAGCCGCTGGTGGAAGCCTTCGTCAAGCTTCACGAGTTCGGTCACGGGAGTGTCGGCCGGGATGGCGCGGCTGCGTTCCAGGTAGGACGCCAGCGCCTCGATCTGCTCCGGCGTGGCGCGCCGCACCGCATACGCGCAGCATTCTTTTTCGATGCCGAGGCGAAGTTCGTAGAGGTCCTTCATTTCCTGCACGTCAAAGCGGCGACGCACATAACCGCGGCCAGCCTGTTCCAGGAACCCTTCGTGCGCCAGCGTCATGAGCGCTTCGCGCACCGGCGTGCGGCTGACCCCAAGTTGTTCGGCCAGGCTCGCTTCGTTGAGCCGTTCCCCCGGCTTGAACTCGAAAAAAATCGCCATGTCGCGCAGGCGATTCAAAACTTCTTCACCGCGCTTACCGCGCGATGTGGAAATCACAGTCTGCATGTCGCCCCCCTGGACGGGGGGAATCTTACCGCCCCCCCGCTACGTTTGTGTGGTGATTGGCTGCCCATTCAGCATACTGTTCAGTATACTGAACCTCATCTTTTCTTTATCCGAGGTAGCTCAACCATGTCCAAGATCACCGGTGCGGAAGCCTTTGTCCGCATGCTGCAGCTGAATGGCGTCAAGCACATTTTCGGTCTCTGCGGCGATACCAGTCTCCCCTTCTATGATGCGCTGGCACGTCTGGACCATGGCATGGACCATATCCTCACGCGCGACGAACGCAGCGCGGGCTACATGGCCGATGCCTATGCGCGCGTGACCGGCAAGGTGGGGGTGTGCGAAGGCCCCAGCGGTGGCGGCGCCACCTACCTGCTTCCGGCCCTGGTTGAAGCCAACGAGTCTTCCGTCGCCGTGCTGGGCATCACTTCGGATGTATCCGTGACCTCCCGTGGCAAATACCCCCTCACCGAACTGGACCAGCAAGGCCTGTATGCTCCCCTGACCAAGTGGAACACCACCATCGACCTGGCCAGCCAGATTCCGGGCGCCGTGCGCAACGCCTTCCGTGCCATGACCACCGGCAAGCCGGGGTCGGCTCATATCTGCCTGCCCTACGATGTGCAGAAACACGAACTCGACGCGGACGACGTGTGGGCTCAGCCCGAGCACGCCACCTTCCCGGCCATGCGCGCCTGCGCCGCGCAGCAGGACATTGAGCGTGCGGCCGAAAAGCTGGCGGCGGCACGCCTGCCGGTCATCATCTGCGGCGGCGGCATCGTGCTGTCGGGCGCCACGGGAGAGCTTGAGAAACTCGCCGCCTCCCTCAATGCACCGGTCTGCACGACCGTGAGCGGCAAGGGCGCCCTGGCCGACACCCACCCGCTCAATGGCGGCGTGGTGGGTTCCAACGGCGGTGTGCCTGCCACCCGAGAGATCGTCAAGCAGGCCGACCTGGTGCTGTTCATCGGTTGCCGGGCCGGGTCCACCACGACGGAGCATTGGAAGTACCCGGGCCGCAACACACCGATTCTGCATATCGACAACGACCCCATGGTGGTCGGCGCCAACTATCGCACGGAAGTGGGGATGGTGGGTGACGCCCTGCTGACGCTGCGCGCCCTGAACCTGGCCCTGGAAGAGCGCCTGACCGCCCGCCCGGCCGACGCCATCGACGGACACGCCGTGGTCGCCAAGGCACGAGAAGAGAAGTTCGGTGCCTTCCAGCTGCTCGCGCAGTCGCTCGACACCCCCATCAAGCCCGAGCGCGTGGTCGACGCCCTGAACCGGCTGCTGCCGCGCGAAGCGATCGTGGTGGCCGACCCGGGCACGCCCTGCCCCTACTTCTCGGCCTATTTCAACGCACCCCAGGCCGGCCGCCACTTCATCACGAACCGTGCGCATGGTGCGCTCGGCTTTGCCATGGCTGCCGGCCTCGGCGCTCAGGTGGGCCGCCCCAACGCCACGGTGGTCGCCGCCATGGGCGACGGCAGCTTCGGCTTCACCTGCGGCGAGCTGGAAACCGTCGCCCGGCGCAAAATCCCCTTGAAAATGATTGTCTTCTCCAATAGCGTGTATGGGTGGATCAAGGCCAGCCAGAAGGCCGGCTACGACGAACGCTATTTTTCCGTGGATTTCAGCCGCACCGACCACGCCCGCGTCGCTGAAGCCTTCGGCATCAAGGCTTTCCGCGTACAGGACCCGGCGCGCCTGGACGAAACCATCAAGGCCGCCCTGGCATTCGACGGGCCCGTGCTCATCGATGTCATCACCCAGCAGTTGCAAGATGCCGCGGCACCCGTCAGCCAATGGATGGGTTAATGATTTCAACCACCTCCACACGGAGTCATTATGCAAAAGCAACCTCGCTCAACTCTGCCGGGCAGCCGCCTGCTCAAGGCGGCGGCAGCGTGCCTGCTGGCCGTGTCGGCCAGCGCCATGGCGGCTGAAGAGCCGCCGGTACGGCTGGTCGTCCCCTTTCCCCCCGGGGGAAGTACCGACATTGCTGCGCGGATCATCCAGCCGAAGTTCGCGGAGGCGCTGGGCCGCAACGTCATTGTCGAAAACAAGCCCGGGGCGAATACGCAAATTGCCAGCGCGTTCGTGGCGCGCTCGGCACCGGACGGCAACACCCTGCTGCTGAGCTTCGACAGCCACTCGATCAATCCCATCATCAAGCCCGACCTGCCCTACGACACTTTCAAGGATTTCAAGGGCATCGCTTTCGCGCTGCGTTTCCCGCTGGTGATCGGCGCATCGCAGACCACGCCGGGCAACAACCTGAAGGAGTTTCTCGAGGCGGCCAAGGCCAAGCCCGATGCCTACAACTACGCGTCGGCCGGGGTGGGCTCGCTGAGCCAGCTGGCCGCGGAAGACCTGAAACGGCGTGCCGGGGTGCAGATCCTGCACGTGCCGTATGCCGGCGGTGGTCCGATGGTGCAGTCATTGCTCAACGGTTCTTCCAACATCACGATGCTGAGCTTTGCGGCGCTGAAGGCCAATATCGAAGCCGGCAAAATCAAGCCGCTGGCCATTACGGGAACCACGCGTCTGCGTGACTTGCCTGATGTTCCCACGGTGGAGGAATCGGGGTATCCGGGCTTCGAGGCCTATTCCTGGCAAGCCGTGTGGGTGCCTGCCGCCACCCCCGACGATGTTGCGAAGGAGCTCAGCGACGCCTTCCTGAAAGCCCTGAACGACCCCGACGTGAAGAAGCGTCTCAACGACATCGGCTTCGAAGTCATTGCCACCGACGGCGCTTCGGCAGAGCGCTACGCCGTCGAGCAATTCGACCGCTGGACGCAATTCGTCAAGGAGACGGGGCTGTCCCTTGCGGAATAGCGATGCAGTCATGATGAAATCTGGTTGAAATGCCCGGGCCTTGTGCCCGGGCATTTTCATGTTGGGGCCGGCAGGCTGCCAGGGCAGGGAGTCAGCCTGCTTGGTCGTGACGTCCGCCCGCGAGCCGCGCCCCTTTCAAGAGAGGGTCATCAGGCTCGCATTTCCTCCTGCGGCCGTCGTATCGATACTGATGGCGCGCTCCACCACCAGGCGTTCCAGTGGCACCGCCTCTTCGCCGCCACTCTCCACGATCGGCACAATCGCGCCTTCCCGGGCCGCCAGCGCCTGTTGCAGTGCCAGCAGCGATGCCGCGTCGCCCTCATGCAGAGCCGTGTCGAATTCTTCGCTCTGCCAGCGCGGCGCCATCACGATATGCATCTGCACCGCCGGCGGCAGCCGTCGAAACAGTTCGGCGGCGGCCTGATGGGTCGCGTCCCAGATTGCCCGCGCGCCGACACTGAGCACGGCCGCCAGTTGTCGCAGCAGGCCTTCTGCATCGGGGGCGACGCACAGCACGGCCGTGCGGGGGTGAATCTGATAGACATTGCGTTCGCCTGTGGGACCCGCCAGGTGATGGGCAGACAGGCTGAAGAAGGACATGCGCGGGAACACGGCCATGCCGGCCGGGCCGGCACACCATGCGTCCAGGGCCTCCAGCGCGCGTCGGGCCTCAAGGGCTGAGGGCGAGGCCAGCGGTTCGGACGACGCCACGCCGAAGGGTTCTTCCAGCGCAGTATCCGGTCGGGACGACAGCAGCCGATACAGATACAGGGGCCCGCCCGCCTTGGGGCCCGTTCCGGAAAGCCCTTCCCCCCCGAAGGGCTGCACGCCGACCACCGCGCCCACCATATTGCGGTTCACATACAGGTTGCCCACCTGTGCCTGTGCACTCACCTGCCGGATGGTTTCGTCGATGCGGGTATGCAGGCCCATGGTCAGGCCATAGCCGGTGGCCCTGAGCTGCGCGAGCAAGGCGTCCAGCCCTTCGCGACGATAGCGCAACACGTGCAGCACGGGGCCGAATACCTCACGGTTGAGCTCGCTGAGCGCGTCGATCTCGATCAGGGTGGGCGGCACGTAAGTCCCACCTCGCGCCACCGTCTCAAAGGCCGCGTCGCCTCCCAGACACAACTGATGGACCGGACGCCCCCGGGCAGCCATGGCCTCGATATGGCGCGTGATGCCGTCCCGCGCGCGCGTATCAATGACCGGGCCCACATCATTGTGCAGCAGACCGGGCGGCCCCACACGCAGTTCCTGCATCGCGCCTTTCAGCATGGTGATGATCGGGGCGGCCACCTCTTCCTGCACGCACAGCACGCGCAGCGCAGAACAGCGTTGGCCCGCGCTGTCGAAGGCCGAGCTGAGAACGTCACGCACCACCTGCTCCGCCAAGGCAGAGGAATCCACAATCATGGCGTTTTGCCCGCCCGTCTCCGCCACCAGCGGTACCGGGCGGCCATCCGGCCCCAGGCGCTTGGCCAGAATGCGTTGAAGTTCGCGCGCGACCTCGGTGGAACCGGTGAACATCACGCCCTGAACACGATCATCATCGGTCAGCCAGGGCCCGACCTCCTTGCCGCGGCCCGGGACCAGTTGCAGGGCCTGCCGGGGGATGCCGGCACTCCAGAGCAGTTTGACGCCTTCGGCCGCGATGAGGCTGGTCTGCTCAGCGGGCTTGGCCAGCACCACATTGCCCGCCGCCAGCGCGGCGGCAATCTGGCCCGTAAAGATGGCAAGGGGAAAATTCCAGGGACTGATGCAGGTGACGACGCCCAGGGGGCGGTGAGTGGCAGGATCGAAATCACGCGTGACCTGGGCCGCGTAAAACCGCAGGAAATCGACCGCTTCCCGCACCTCTGCCACCGCATTGGCGTAGGTCTTGCCGGCCTCGCGCACCAGAATGCCCATCAGCCTGAATCGGTCCGCTTCCATGGCATCCGCCGCGCGCAGCAGCATGGCAGCGCGCTCCCGCGGGGGCACGGTGGCCCAGGCCTCGGCATGGGCGGCGGCGCTGGCCACGGCCCCTCGCGCCTCCACCTCAGTGGCGAGGCGGAGCCGGCCCACGACATCCGCATGGTCGGCCGGGTTGAGGACCTCGATCACTTCGCCGCCCTCACCCCCCGTGGCCAGCATGGGCCCCGCGTCCAGCCGCTCGCCGCCATGCACCTGCCGGGCCCTCGTCAGTGCTTCCAGCACGTCATCATTGGTCAGATCGAGCCCCGCCGAATTGCGGCGAACTTCCCCGTACAACGCACACGGCAGGGGAATGCCGGGATGAGGCACTCCCATGGTGCCTTCCTGGCGCGCCAGCGCTTCTATGGCCGCCACCGGGTCCTCCACCAGGGTTTCGAGGGGAACGGACAGATCGGCCACGCGGTTCACGAAGGAGGTATTGGCGCCGTTTTCCAGCAGACGACGCACCAGATAGGCCAGCAGGGTCTCGTGCGTGCCGACGGGTGCATAGATGCGGCAGGGCCGGCCCAGGCCTTCGGGCGGCGCGCCCACCACCTGTTCGTACAGCGCCTCTCCCATGCCATGCAGACACTGGAACTCATACTGCCCGGGATGCCAGCTTCGCGGCTCCGCGAGCTCGTAGATCGTGGCCAGCGTCTGCGCATTGTGCGTGGCAAACTGGGGGTAAATCTGCTCGGGCGCCGCCAGCAGCTTCCGAGCGCAGGCGATATAGGCGACATCGGTATGGACCTTACGTGTATACACCGGATATCCATCCATGCCATCAACCTGGGCCCGCTTGATTTCGGTGTCCCAATAGGCCCCCTTGACCAGGCGGATCATCAATCGACGCCCACTGCGCCGGGCCAGGTCGATGAGAAACTCCACCACGTAGGGACAACGCTTCTGATACGCCTGAATCACGAAGCCCACGCCCTGCCAGCCGGCCAACTCCGGTTCGAAGCACAGGCGTTTTAGCAGGTCCAGCGAGAGTTCCAGGCGGTCGGCTTCTTCGGCGTCGATGTTCAGGCCGATGTCATACTGTTTGGCCAGACGCGCCAGGCGCAAGACGGTCGGGTAAAGCTCGCTCATGGCGCGGTCGACCTGAGCCCGCGTGTAACGCGCATGCAGGGCGGACAGTTTGATCGAGATGCCCGGCCCATCGTAGATGCCGCGGCCGGCCGAGGCCTTGCCGATCGCGTGGATGGCCGTTTCGTAGTCGTGCAGATAGCGTCGGGCATCGGCCGCCGTCATGGCTGCTTCGCCCAGCATGTCGTAGGAATAACGGAAGCCCCGGGCCTCCATGGGGCGGGCGTTCTCGAGTGCTTCCTCGATGGTCTGCCCGGTGACGAACTGTTCCCCCATCATGCGCATGGCCATGTCCACGCCCTTGCGCACCAACGGTTCCCCACCTTTGGCGACCAGCCGGCCGAGGGCCGCCGACATGCCGGCCTCGCTGTGCGTGGACACCAGCTTGCCGGTCAGCATCAGGCCCCAGGCTGCGGCGTTGACGAACAGCGAGGGCGCCCTCCCCAGATGCTCCTTCCAGTTCCCGTCACGAATCTTGTCGCGGATCAGGGCGTCGCGCGTGGCCGCGTCCGGAATCCGCAGCAGCGCCTCGGCCAGACACATGAGTGCCACCCCTTCCTGGGACGACAACGAAAACTCCTGCAGCAGCCCCTGCACCAGACCGGATCGACCCAGGCCATGCTTGCGCCGGCGCAGCTTGCGGGTGATGTCCAGCGCCAGCGCGTGGCTGCGCTCCGCCACCCCGTCCGCGAGACGCGCGGCGTCCACTAGAGGCGGCACCGCGTCGGTTTCGGGCAGCCGCCATGCGGCGGTGATCGCGCGACGCAACAAAGAACGCGGCGGAAGTAGCGTGATTTCGGCAAAGTGCTGCAATACGTGTGGCGGCGCAGCTTGGGCCGCCGGCGCAGAAGAGACTGTTGACATGAGGCGACTCCCTGGGATCACGCAATCGGAAACGACCGACGTTCATATAATGGTATGGATTAATAAGCCGAATTTTTCGCCATATTTAGCCATCTTCATAGATAAAACCTCGATGAAAGAAGACAGTTCGGGCCTGGACCGCATTGATATCGAAATTCTCGAGCTGCTGCAGCGCGACGGCCGCATGCCCAATACCCGTCTCGCAGAGGCCGTCTCCCTATCGCCCACGGCGGTGCTGGCCCGGGTGCAGCGGCTGACGCGGGAACGGTACATTCTTGGGTACGAGGCAAGGCTCAATCCCAGGAAACTGCAGGCGGGTTTGCTGGTGTTCGTGCAGGTGCTGCTGGATCGCAGCGGCTTGAATGTGTTTGACGAATTCAAGGCAGCAGTGCAGGTGCGCCCTGAAATCATGGAATGCCATATGGTGGCCGGCGGCTTCGATTACCTGCTCAAAACGCGTCACGCCGACATGGAAGCCTACCGCGAGTTTGCCGGCCGCGTGCTGTGGGAATTACCCGGCGTGCGGGAAACCCGCAGCTTTGCCGTCATGGAAGAAGTGAAGGACTCCATGAAGCTGGATATCCGACCGGGTCGGCTGCTGCGCTAACTCGCGGCATGCCCGGGCGGGCCGCGGCGGCACTGACACCCCTCGGCGCGCCGGAGGCGGTCCCGCGTCGTCTGAAGGAACTCAGCGAAAAAAAACCTGCCGCCGGCACGAAAGCCGAAGCGGCAGGGCATGACGGCCTGAAACCGGCCGCGCTCGAAGAAACGGACGCGCTTATTGAACGATGGCTTCCAGCGCAATGTCCAGGGTGACTTCATCGCCCACGCCCGGCGCGAACTTTCCAGCGTTGAAGGCGGTACGCGAGATCACCGCCGTGGCGTTTGCGCCGATGGCATCCTTTTTCAGCATGGGATGCGGGCCATTGAAAAACGAAGTGATGGTCAGCGTCACCGGTTTGGTGACGTCCTTGATGGTGAGATCCCCTTCGATGCTGACCGGCTTGTCCCCGTCGAACACCACCTTGGTGGACTTGAAGGTGGCGGTGGGGTAGTTGGCCGTGTCCAGAAAGTCTTCGCCCTGGATGTGGCCGTTGAACGCTTCGCTACCCGTGCTGATCGACTTCATGTCGATGGTGATGTCGACCTTTGCTTCCTTGGCTTCCTTGTCGAGCACCACCGTGCCAGTGGTCTTGTCAAAGCGAAGGATCTGCTTGGACAGACCCATGTGGTTGTACGAGAAGCGCGGGAAGGTATGGCTGGAATCCACCACATACGTTTGAGGAGCCGCCAGGGCGGAGCCGGCAAAGAACGCTGCAAAGGCAGCAGCAATCAGAGTTTTCTTCATATTCCTTTCCTGTTCTTGATGATGGGTGTGGAGGAAAAACCGGGGATGAGACTCAGGGCGTGGCGACAAACTTGAAGCGGACGTCGATCTCGTTGGCGACGATGCTGAAATCCTTCCACTGCCCTTCACCGATGCCGAAATCGGCCCGCTGTAACGGGAAACTGCCTTCAAAGACCCCCTTGCCGGCTTCTTCCTTGAAGGTGAAGGGCACGGTGACCGGTCGGGTGTTTCCCTTGATACTGAGCTCACCACTCACTTCGTAACGGCCGTCGCCGAGGGACTTGATGGCCGTTGACGTGAAGGAGGCCACTGGGTGCTGGTCCATGGCGAGCCATTCGTCCTTCTTCAGTTCAACGTTGGCGTCGGGGTAACCGGCGTCGATACTGGCCAGGCTGACGTCGATACGGACCTTGGCTGCTTCCGGGGCGGCCGGATCGAACTGGAGCTCGGGGGCCTTCAGCTCACCGAAACGGCCATCCATCTTCACATTCATCTGGCTATAGCCGAACGCCAGTGAGCTGGCCTCGGCGTCGAGTTGGGTATAGCTGGCCGCCTGGGCGGTGCCGACCAGCCCCAGGGCCGCCACCAAAGCCAGCGGTGCAAACAAAGAAGCTCTCATCCTGGTTCCTTTACTGTTTTTACAAGACGGTGGAGGCCTGCGTCGAACGTTTTGCGCCCACAACGAATCTGAGACCCACGAACCCGCCAAGAGTTCCGTCACCGCTTGTCGCGGGCCTATCCCGCCACCACTTCATGACGCTGACTGCCCAGGCCGGTGATGCGCTGTTCAACCGTGTCGCCCGGCTTCAAATACTGGGGCGGTTTCATGCCCAGGCCCACGCCGGCCGGAGTGCCCGTGATGATGAGCGTGCCCGGATGCAGGGTCATGAACTGGCTGAGGTAGCTCACCAGATAGCCGGGCGAGAAAATCATGTCTCGCGTATTGCCGTGCTGGCGCGGCTCCCCGTTGACGGAAAGGCGCAGTTCGAGATTGGAAACGTCGGGAATTTCGTCGGCGGTGGCGATCCAGGGACCGACCGGGGTGAAATTGTCGAAGCTTTTCCCCTTGCCCCACTGGCCGCCGCGATTCATCTGCCAATCGCGCTCCGAGACATCGTTCACCCCGCAGTAGCCGGCAATGGCGGCCAGTGCGGCCTGTTCGTCCACCCGCGAAACCCGACTGCCGATCACAATGCCCAGCTCCACTTCCCAGTCGGTATGGGTGCTGCCGGGCGGCACGAGAATGGGGTCGTTCGGACCGCAGACCGACGCCGACGCCACGTCGAACACGATGGGTTCGGTGGGAATGGGCAGATTCGCTTCCAGGGCGTGATCGCGGTAATTCAGCCCAATGCCGATGACCTCGTGGAAACGCGGCAGGGGCGCCCCAATGCGGGGGCTTCCCTCCACCTTCGGCAGCTTCTCGACATCGAGCGCCGCCAGAATGCGCAGGCCGTCGGGCGAGAGCACGTCGGCATCGAACTCACGAATGACGGGGCTGAGCGCACGGATGTCCCCCTGCGCGTCCACCATGCCCGGCAGTTCCTCACCCACAGGACCATAACGCAATAACTTCATTCTTCACTCCTCGGTTTTGACGGGTCAGCGTGAACGGCCCGGCCACATGCGGGCAAGCAGGCCGTCCTTTTTTATAAAGTGGTGATACAGGGCCGCGACGACATGCCCAAGCACCCCGGCGGCCAGCAGGTAATTCAGCACCATGTGGGCGTCCTGCAGACGGGAACCCAGTTCCGGATTCTTTCCGATCAGGTCGGGCAGCTGCCACACACCCAGCCATACCACGGGAACCCCTTGCGCCGAGCTGGCCAGCCAGCCCGTCAGCGGCACGGCGAACATCAGGGCATACAGAGCAAAATGGCCGGCACGCGCGGCCAGCCGGGCGGCTGGCGTGTTCACGGAAGGCAGATCCGGCACGCGGTGCGTCAGTCGCCAGACCAGACGCAGGGCCGCCAGCACCAGCAGTGCAATGCCGGCCCATTTATGCCAGGCGATGTACTTGAGCTTGCTCGGTGAAAACGGCAGCCCTTCCATATAGAAGCCCAGCACGAACGTCGCCACGAGGCCGAGCGCCATCGCCCAGTGGAAGAACATTGCAGTGAGGGTATAGCGTTGATTCATGTGCCGGATTCCCAAGGTCATACACGACTGCGCGGGCCGGGAGACCGCCTTTTGGCGGTCACCTCAACAACGTATTCTATTAAAAAGAAATATGAGGGAAAATAAACAAGTTCGGCTAAACTAATTCCATATTTGGAACATGAGGTCGATATGTCCACGCTCAAACTCTACGCCAACGACCTCATCCTGTTCGCCCATGTCATTGATGCCGGCAGCTTCACCCGTGCATCGGAACTGACGGGCCTGCCCAAATCCACACTTTCTCGCCGCCTGTCGGAACTGGAAGACGAGCTGGGGGAACGGCTGATGCAACGCAGCACCCGGCGCCTGGTCCTGACGGATTTCGGGGAGAGCATTCTCGAATATGCGCGCCGGCTCTCCGACGAGGCCGAGGCAGCAGCCGCTCTGGCCCAGCACCGCCAGGCCACGCCCTATGGCGTACTGCGCGTTTCCCTTCCGCCCGAATTTCGTGAGCTGGCCTTCGTCGACGTGGTGACGGAGTTCACGCGGCGCTATCCCAATGTGCGCCTGGAACTCGACCTATCCCCAAGACGGGTCGACCTCATTGCCGAACGCTTCGACGTCGCCGTGCGCGCCGCGGGGCAATTGCCGGACGACAGTTCCCTGGTCGCGCGCCGCATCACCACCCAGTACAACCACCTCTACGCCAGCCCGCAGTACTTGAAGCGTCAGGGCACTCCCCAAGTGCCGGCCGACCTGTTGGAACATACGGGCCTGGTGTTGGTGACCAGCGGCGGCGAGCAGCAACACTGGCGACTCACCCGGGGAAGCGAGCACTGGGACGGCGTGCCCGTCAACATTCTTTCGGCCAATTCGCTGGGCCTGCAACAGGAACTTGCCGCGCGTGGCCTGGGAATCGTGGCGCTGTCCGCCCGGTTCGCCCAACCCCTGGTGGATGCAGGACGCCTCCAGCGAGTGCTGCCCGAATGGTGTCTGCCGGAAACCGCCATCTGGTGCGTGACGCCCGGCCGTCGCCTGCTCCCGCAACGGACCCTCGCGTTTGTGGAAGTGCTGCGAGAGGTGCTGGCCGACTGAATCGCTGCGGTGGGTCTCCGCCGTGCATACGCGCGTACTGAGCCCCCGACA
>JAJUFT010000070.1 GCA_029263615.1 Alcaligenaceae bacterium
CCCGGCCGCCACCATGTAGAGTGCGGCGGGAGAGCCCAGACCGCCGGCCCCGACAATGAGCACACGGGCGGCGCTCAGCCGCTCCTGCCCCTCGACGCCGAATTCGTCGAGAAGAATATGGCGCGCATAGCGCAACAGCTGATCATCATTCATACGTCGAGACGGACCGGAATGGGCGGGGGTCGATCGCCCCGCAGCCACGAACGGAACCGGGCGGCGGGGCTTCAGGAAGTCGTCAGAGCCTTTCTTGCTGGATGCGCTCCACACCTTGAGGAGTGATGCGGAAGCGCTCCACCGGGACATCAGGGCTGATCAGGGAGTTTTTTTTTCAGCCCCTTCGATTTTCTCCGGCGGAACTGGCAGGCTGGCGGGCGTCACGGCCGATGAAGCCGCCGAGTCTTCCTTGCCGGCCTCGCGTTCAGCCTTGGCCTTGGCGACCAGCTCGGGGTTGTTGCGCTGTACCGGCCGGCCTTCCAGGAAGTTGATGGCCTGCTGAAGCTGGTAGTCTTCATCGCCGCCGAACTCGAACATGCGGGCCAGGTCGATGGTCTGCTCTTCCTGTTCGGCCAGAGAGGCTTCATCCACATTGCCGTTCACCAGGTGGCGCTGAAGGTCGGCTTCACGCGGCAGGCGGAACAGATTACCCTGTGCGGTGTCGTCCACGGTGATGTCCGGGGTGACGCCCGTGACCTGAATGGACTTGCCGCTGGGGGTGTAGTAGCGCGCCGTCGTGAGCTTGATGCCGGTTTCCTCGCCCAGGGGCAGTACGCTCTGCACCGACCCCTTGCCGAAAGTGCGGTTGCCCAATACCTTGGCACGGCTGTGGTCCTGCAGGGCACCGGCGACAATTTCAGATGCCGAGGCCGAGCCGACATTCACCAGCACGACCATGGGCACCGTCTTGGCCCAGTCGACCACGTTCGCGATGAAGTCGTCAGAATCGCGGTTGAAATGGTTTCGCAGGTAATCAGCCGGCTTGGCGAAATATTCGCGGTTGGCCGAAGGGATGCGACCCTTGGTGGACACCACCAGCACATTCGGCGGCAGGAAGGCCGACGACACGGCGATGGCGCTGTCGAGCAGGCCACCCGGGTCATTGCGCAGGTCGAGAATCAGGCCCTTGGGCGTTTTCTTGGCGCCGAGGTCGCGCAGATGGCGCACGAGATCGGGCGCGGTGCGCTCCTGGAACTGCGCAATGCGCACATAGGCGATGTCGTTGTCGAGCATCTTGCTGCGCACACTGCGCACCTTGATGATGTCGCGCACGATGTTGACTTCCAGCGGCTTGTCGCGACCCGGTCGGGCGATCGTCAGCACGATGCTGGTGTTGGGTTCGCCCCGCATGAGCTTGATGGCTTCGTTGAGCGTCATGCCCTTGGTCGGCTTGCCATCGATATGGGTGATGATGTCGCCCGCCAGAATGCCCGCCCGGAAGGCCGGCGTGTCTTCAATGGGCGAAATCACCTTGGGCTGGCCGTCTTCACTGCCGATTTCGATGCCCAGGCCCCCGAAGCCGCCCTGCGTGATGGCTTCCATTTCCTTGAAGGCGTCGGCATCCAGATAAGCCGAGTGGGGGTCGAGGTCGTCGAACATGCCCTTGATGGCATCGTTGATGAGTTTTTCATCGCTCACCGGTTCGACATAACTGGCCTTGATGGCGGCGAACACATTGGCGAACTGCTGGAGTTCCTTGAGCGGCAAGGGCTCGCCGCGCTGCGCCACCGCTGAAATGCCGACGCTCAAAAGGATTCCGCCGACCGCCCCGATCAGCACCAGACCCAAACTACGTACCCTGCGAGTACCCATGCACTTACCCGATTTATAGTGATTTCGGTTGCGTCAACCGCATGACGCCGATAGGCAGATAGTAACGAAACTGCCCAGTCATTGTCCTCCCAACCACAGGAGCGGATTCACCGGCTTGCCCTGATGGCGGATCTCAAAGTATAGACCGGGCTCGACCTGACCGCCGGTCGCGCCCACCGTGGCCACCGCCTCGCCCGCCTTCACGCTGTCGCCCACCTGCTTGAGCAGCCCCTGGTTGTAGGCATATACGCTCAGGAACTTCTCCCCGTGGTCGATGATCATGAGGTTCCCAAAGCTGGCCAGCCAGCCCGCGTACACCACGCGCCCGGGCGCCACCGCGGCAACCCGCGTGCCTTGAGCCGCGCGCAGCACAATGCCGCGCCAGGTGCCGCCCTCGGGCCGCTCCATGCCGAAGCGGCCGTGGATCTCGCCACGCACCGGCCAGGGCAGCGGCCTGGGCAGGCCCTTGAGCTCCGCGGGCAGTTCAATCGACTGCAGGCGTTTCTGCTCAGCAAGGCGCGCTTCACGTTCGCGACGGGCCTCTTCCGCACGCCGCGCTTCCGCAGCCTGGCGCTGCGCTTCCGACAGCCGGCGTTCTTCTTCCCGACGTTGTTCTTCCGCCTTGCGCCGTTCCTCGGCCTTGCGGCGTTCTTCCGCGCGGCGACGTTCTTCCGCCTGACGGCGTGCTTCCTCGGCGCGCCGCCGGGCAGCTTCCTCTTCTTGGACAATGGCTGCGGCCAACTGTTCCACCAGCTTGCCCAGCTGTTCTTCGTTGCGCGCCAGATTGCGGGCTTCGCCGCGCTGCTGCCTGAGTTCCTGCTCGATGCGCTCCAGAACGGCCTGCCGCTCAGCCTGTCTGGCCTGCAGTTCCTCACGTCGCTTGCCGGTTTCCTCCGCCAGCTTCTGCAGGGAGGCTTCATGGGCGTGGGCCTCGGCCTGCAGGCGGCGCAGTTCGTCGAGCGTGGCCCGCACGGCACGCAGCGCCTCGGCCTGGGCCCGTGCGACGTATTCCAGATAGCCCAGCTCGCGGGCGATGTCCTGAGGGTCGTCACCCGACAGCAGCGCGGCCCAGGGAGACAGACCGCCGGCGTACTGCGCCCGCAGCTGGTCGGCCAAGTGCTGCTGCCGCCGCTTCAATTCCTCGGACTGTTCGCCGATGCGCTTCCGTACGTCTTCAAGCGCATCACCCGCCCGACGGTTTTCATCGGCCAGCTCGGCGAGCCGCCGGTCGAGCTCGGAAATGGCCGTTTCCGATTCCTTGAGCGCCACCGTGACGTCACGGCGCGACGCCTCGGCAGACTGGATCTGCTTTTCCAGCTTTGCAATGCGCTCGCGCAGGGCCTCACGGTTGCGCCGCGCTTCGGCCTGCTGTTGCTGCAGCGTGCTTTCCGCGGCCCACGCCGGGGCCTGCGCCAGCCACAGCGCCAGAAGCAGAAACGCGGCGGCCCGCATTGCGTCAGGCCTGCTTGGCCTTGCCCTGGGCGGCCACTGCCGCCATCGCCGCTTCGATCTCGGCCGGATCGCCCAGATAATAGTGACGAATCGGACGCAGCTGTTCATCGAGCTCGTAGACCAGAGGCTGGCCGGTGGGGATGTTCAGGTGCACGATGTCGTCTTCCGAGACATTGTCGAGATGCTTGATGAGGGCACGCAGGCTGTTGCCGTGTGCCGAGATCAGCACCCGACGACCGGAACGGATGGCCGGCGCGATGGTTTCTTCCCAGAAGGGCAGCACGCGCGCTACGGTGTCCTTGAGACATTCGGTGGCGGGCAGCAGGGCCGGGTCGACCTTGGCATAGCGGCGATCGAAGCGCGGATGACGCTCATCGTTGAGATCGAGGGGGTCGGGGGCGATAGCATAGGCGCGGCGCCAGATCAGCACCTGCTCGTCGCCGTACTTGGCCGCGGTTTCCGCCTTGTTCAACCCCTGCAGCGCGCCGTAGTGGCGCTCGTTCAGGCGCCAGCTCAGGCCGATGGGGGTGTGCATGGCGTCCATTTCGTCCAGCGCGATCCAGAGGGTGCGGATGGCGCGCTTCAGAACCGAGCAGAATGCCAGGTCAAATTCGTAGCCTTTCTCTTTGAGCAGCTCGCCCGCCTTGCGCGCCTGTTCGCGCCCCGTTTCGGTGAGGTCGACATCGGTCCAGCCGGTGAAACGGTTTTCAAGGTTCCACTGGCTCTCGCCGTGGCGCATCAAGACGATCTTATACATGGTAAAAGTCACCTGGAAGTTAATAATCTGCGTCCATTTTATAATCGACAGATTATGCCCATCACTCCAGCGTTTTTCCGGAACGAATCGTGGACTTTTTCTCTGATCAGACCAACCTGCTTCTCATTATCGTTGCCATCACTTCTGCGGTCGCTCTGGCCATGCCCAGCTTCCTGCAGCGGGGCGCCAAGCAGATTGGTGTGAATGATGCCATCAAGCTGACCAATGCACGCGAAGGGGTCTTCCTCGACGTGCGCAGCATCGAACAATACAAGGCGGGCCACATCCCGCAGTCCCGCAACGTACCGGCGGCCGATGTGGCCAACAAACTGGGCGGCCTGCCCAAGGAAAAGCCGATCATCGTCGTCTGTGAACGAGGCCGTACCTCCATTGGCGTGGTCAACACGCTCAAGAGCAACGGCTTCCAGGACGTTTACTCCCTGCAGGGCGGCCTGGCCGCCTGGGTCGAAGCCGGCATGCCGCTGGCCAAGAAACACTGAGCAAGGAACACCATGGCAAAAGTATTGATGTACACCACGGCCGTCTGTCCCTACTGCATGCGGGCGGAAATGCTGCTCAAGCAGCGCGGCGTCAGTGAAATCGAAAAAATTCGCATTGACCTCGAACCGGGGCAACGCGAAGCGATGATGCAGCGCACCGGGCGTCGCACGGTGCCGCAGATCTACATCGGCGAAGTCCACGTCGGCGGTTACGACGACCTGGCCGCCCTCGATCGCGCCGGCAAACTGACGCCGCTGCTCGAGCAATAACATTCACGCGGGTGCCTCAGGCACCCCA
This sequence comes from Alcaligenaceae bacterium, assembly GCA_029263615.1. Classification (GTDB taxonomy): domain Bacteria; phylum Pseudomonadota; class Gammaproteobacteria; order Burkholderiales; family Burkholderiaceae_B; genus Yanghanlia. The sequence goes on from JAJUFT010000070.1 coordinate 4,814, forward strand.
TTCATTAGCCATCAAAGGAAAGAGATTCATGGCCGAGCAACCCAACAGCCAGGATAAAGCCCCCAGCTTCGCAATGCAGCGCACCTACCTCAAGGACCTCTCCCTCGAGATGCCCAATGCGCCCGAGATCCTGCTCGAGCAGGAAGGCCCTGCGGTCGAAGTTACACTGAACGTCGGCGGCAAGCGCCTGGCTGAAACGATTTTCGAAACCACGGTCACCGTGACCGTGACCACCCGCATCAAGGACAAGGTCCTGTACCTGGTGGAAGCCACGCAGGCCGGCATCTTCGAAGCCGCCAACATCCCCGTCGAGCAGCTCGACCCCCTGCTGGGCATCGTCTGCCCCACCATGCTCTACCCCTACCTGCGTGCCAACGTGGCCGACGCCATCACCCGCACGTCCCTGCCTGCCCTGCACCTGGCCGAAGTGAACTTCCAGGCCCTGTACGAGCAACGCATCCAGGAAATGGCACAGCAACAGCAGCAACAACAGCAGCAAGGCTCCGATTCCGGTCTGTACATCCCCCCCGGCGCCAAGACCAACTGACGTTCCCATGAGTGCCGTCGCCTCTCCGATTCGCGTTGCCGTCCTGGGCGCCGGAAGCTGGGGGACGGCACTTGCCGCTCTGGCCTGCGAACAGGCCGACACCCTCATCTGGGCGCGTCGTGCCGATTGCGCTGCGGAAATCAACACGCAGCATCGCAACGCACGCTATCTGCCGGATATTTCCCTCCCCCCTGAACTGCAGGCCACCAGCGACTTTCACACCGCAGTCGATCACGTCTGCACGGCCCCCGCCGACGCGCTCATCATTCTGGGCGTGCCCGTTGCCGGTCTGGCGGAAACATGTCAGGCTCTGGCTCGGGCGCTGCAAGGGCGCACGCACCCACCGCTGCACGTGGTGTGGACCTGCAAGGGTGTGCAACCCGATACCGGGCAACTTCCCCGGGAAGTGGCTGGAGCCGCGCTGGGCGGGTTGCCGGGGGTGAGTCTGGGTGTGCTCTCCGGGCCATCCTTCGCCCTCGAAGTGGCCCAGGGGCTGCCGGTGGCCCTCACCATCGCCAGTCACTCGGCCGCCACCGGCGCCATGGTGCTCAGGGCACTTCACGGGCAACGGTGCCGCATCTACACCAGCGAAGACATCACCGGTGTGGAAGTCGGGGGCGCGCTCAAGAACGTCATGGCCATTGCCTGCGGCATTTCCGACGGCCTTGGCCTGGGTTCGAATGCACGCGCCGCCCTCATCACCCGCGGCCTGGCCGAAATCCAGCGGCTGGCCATTGCGCTGGGCGCGCAGGCCGAGACTGTGCAGGGCCTGACCGGCCTGGGCGACCTGGTGTTGACGGCCACGGGCCCGCTTTCCCGCAATCGTCAGGTGGGCCTGGCCATCGGCAAAGGCATGTCGCTGGAAGACATTCTGGCCGGCGGCATGACGGCCGAAGGCGTACGCTGTGCGCGTGCCGCGCTGGCCCTGGGCCGGCGGCTCGGCGTGGAACTGCCCATCACCGACGCCGTGTGCAAGGTCCTGTTCGAAGGCCAGGCACCCCGTTCCGCCGTGGCGGCACTGCTGTCGCGTGACTCCCGGCCTGAAACCCCAACCTCCTACCAATGACAAGGAGATTCATCATGGTTCCCTGTTCCGGATCTCGCCGGCGCCTGACCCTCTCGGCCCTCGGTCTGGCCGCCACCCTGCTTGCCGCCCCGGTCTGGGCGCAACAGGCCGACACCTGGCCTTCTCGCCCCATTCACATGGTGGTGCCCTTCCCGCCCGGTTCGTCGCCCGACACCCTGGCCCGCATGATTGCCGATCCGCTGTCCGAAAAACTGGGCCAGACCATCGTCATCGAGAACAAGCCGGGTGCCGGCGGCAACATCGGCACACGTCAGGTCGCGCAGGCCAAACCCGACGGCTACACCATTCTGCTGACCATCAACGGGCCCATCGTCACGGCGCCGTCGCTCTACAAGAACACCCTGGGCTATGACCCGGACAAAGACCTGCAGGTCATCAGCATGGTCGGCACCAGCCCCAACGTGTTGGTCGTGCCCGCCGATGCGCCAGCTGACAACGTGCAGCAGTTCGTCGAGCGCGCCCGCGAGAAGCCCGGTGCACTGAACTACGGCACCGTCGGCCCGGGCAGCTCCGCCCACCTGGGCATGGCCATGCTCGAACAGGAAGCCGGCATCTCGCTGCTGCAGGTCCCCTACAGCGGTTTCCCGCAGGTGATCACCTCGATTGTCGCCGGCGACGTCCATGCGGGCTTCATGGTGCCCGGCGTGGCCATGCCCCAGGTCAAGGCCGGCAAGGTCAAGGTACTTGGCATCACCAGCCTCGAAGAAAGCCCCGTGCTGCCGGGCCTGCCCACGGTCGCCTCGCAGGGTTTCCCGGGCTTCGAGTCCATTTCCTGGGATGCGCTCTTCGTGCCGGCCGGTACGCCCGACGACATCGTGCAGAAGCTGAACAAGAACGTGCTGGAAGTGCTGGCACTGCCCAAGGTGCAGGAACAGATGGCCACGCTTTATTTCACCGCTGCGCCCACCACCCCGGACGAAGCCCGGGAAATGATCCGCAAGGAAAAGGAAAAGCTCACCGCGCTGATCCAGAAGCTGGGCATCACGCTGGATTAAACCGCCCCTTCGAAGCCTGACTGTCGCCAGGCTTCGAACACCACCACCGCCACGGCATTCGACAGATTCAGGCTGCGCTGCCCCGGTCGCATGGGCAGGCGCAGTCGCTGTTCCGGCGGAAAAGATTCCAGTTCGGCCGGCGACAAGCCGGCCGTTTCCCTTCCGAACACGAACACATCGCCGGGCCGGAGTTCGACACCGGCGAAGCTGCGCGCACCCCGTGTCGTCATGGCAAAACAGCGATTCGCCGCTGCACCGGTGGCGGCCAGCGCCGCGTTCAGGTCATCGTGCACCTGCATGCGTGCCCATTCGTGATAATCCAGACCCGCGCGTTTGAGGCGGGCATCATCCAGTTCAAACCCCAGGGGTCGCACCAGATGCAGATGGGCACCCGTGTTGGCTGCCAGGCGAATCACATTGCCGGTATTAGGCGGGATTTCAGGCGAGACCAGAACGATGTGGAACATGGGAGTGGGGGCAAAAGCAGCGAAGCCTGCGATTATCGCCGCTGCTCACGCCCGCTGTCTAACCGAGCCCGTTGACGTCGGCGCCGCTCACCCGGCGGCGAGCGCTCGCGACGGTCAGCCGCCATGCGCACGCGGCTGCGAACGGGCCGGGGTCCGCGCCACCACGGCCGCCCAGACCGCCGAGGCCCCCTGCGCCTGCAGCGCCTCGGCAATGGCGCTCAGGGTGCTGCCCGTGGTCATCACGTCATCCACCACCAGCAGGTGTCGGCCGGTCACGTCGGCACGGCACCGATAGAGGCCGCGCACCTGATCACGGCGCTCCCGCCGCCCCAGCGACTTCTGCTCCGGCCCCTCTTCCACCCGCGTCAGGAGACCGGGCCGCCATGCCAGCCCCAGCCGTGCCGCCAGGGCACGACCAATTTCCCCTGCCGGGTTGAAACCTCGGCGAATCAGAGCCTGGCGCCCCGCCGGCACCGCCGTCACCCAGGTGTCCGGCTCGCATTGCAAGGCCCCGCAGCGCGCCGCCAGGAGGCCGGCCAGCACCGGCGCACAGGAGAACTGCCCGCGCAGCTTGAGCGCCTGAATCAGCAATTCCCCCGGCCAGTCGTAATCGAAGGCGGCCACCACCCGCAGCAGGGCCGGATCGATCTGGCTGCAGTCCGGGCACGGTGCCAGCCCGCATTCGGACAATCGCCCCGCACACCGCGGGCAGCGGCGCACTGACGGCGCCATTGAGGCGCAGACCTTTTCCCGGCAGGGCTGGCAGAGTCCGCCGGGAGTCCGGCTCCGGCACAGCAGGCAGCCCAGCATCAGGTGGTCGCGCCATGCCGTGCCTCGCGCGCGCCATTCGCGCAGCCTGTTCAGATAGGCCATAATGGAAGGATTCGCGGTTCCAGGGGAAACCCTATCCCATCACGGAACGCACCCTCTTTGCCAGTGCCCGTTCACGCAGATGTCACAGTCTTTTCTTCCCATCAACGCCCAACATGTGCGCCAACAGTTCGACCGCCGTGCGCCGCTGGATGACGCCCAATTCCTCTACGGGGAAATCGCCAAGCGCATGCTGCATCGCCTGGGCTATATCCGGGTGAGCCCGGGCCGCCTGCTGGATGCGGGTTGCGGCGCCGGCCATGCCGTCGAGCCCTTGCGGGTGCAGTACCCCGACATGGAATACACCGGCGTGGACTGCAGCCCGGCGCTGCTGGCAGTGGCCAGGAAACGTTTCCAGGCCAGGCCGGGCCTGTGGCAACGGTTGCGCAACAAGCCCATGCTGCCGGTGGAGTTCATGGAAGGCGACCTGGCCGCCCTTCCACTGCCGCCCGAAAGCCAGGATCTGCTATGGTCCAATATGTCCCTGCACTGGCACCCCGCGCCGCACGACGTGCTGGCCGAGTGGCGCCGCGTGCTCAAACCGGGGGCGCTGGTCATGTTTTCCAGCCTGGGGCCGGGCACCTTCGCCGAGTTGCGCAAAGCTCTGCAGGACGCCGGCCTTCAGACCGCCACGCCCCCCTATGTGGACATGCACGACTATGGCGACATGCTGGTGCAGCTGGGGTTTTCCGATCCGGTGATGGATCAGGAAATCATCACCCTCACGTACCGCAGCCCGGAAAAACTGCTGGCGGACATCCGTCTGCTGGGCGGCAACCCCAATCCCGAGCGGCGCGCCGGCCTGTCAGGCCGGGCCTGGCACCAGCGGCTGCTGAACGCGCTGGAAGCCCAGCGCGGCATGGACGGCACGATCCACCTGAGTCTGGAAGTGGCTTATGGTCATGCCTGGCGGGGACTTTCAAGCAAGGGGCCCCGGGGCGAGGCACGGATTCCCATCAGCGCAATCGGTCGTGCGCCGGGCAGCAAGGGCCCCACAGTAAGGCCGCGCAAGGAAGGCGACCCTGAACCCGGCGAAGGCACCGCCTGACGGCGCTGCCTGGCCGCGCTAGTTGGACGAGGAAGCGAGGTTGCGGCGACGCGAGGCGTCGATGCCCAGCTGCTTGAGCTTGCGGTAGAGGTGCGTGCGTTCCAGGCCGGTACGCTCGGAAACGCGCGTCATGCTGTGGTTTTCGCGGCCCAGATGGTATTCGAAGTAGATGCGTTCGAATTCGTCACGGGCCTCGCGCAGGGGCTGGTCGAGCGAGATGACGCTGAGCGGAGAAACATTTTCTTCGGCCACCGGCTCGTTATCTTCGACGGGTGCAGCGGCCACCGGCTGCTGCGCCACGGAACTTGCCTGAACCGGCCTGGCCGCACCGCGCGGGGCCTCGTGCCCCATGGACGCGGGCGCACCGGACACGGCCGGCCGTGCCAGCGCGGTGGAGATGGTCTTGAGCAGCTTCTGCAGGGTGATGGGTTTTTCGAGGAAGTCGGCAGCACCGATGCGGGTGGCCTCGACTGCCGTATCGACCGTGGCGTGCCCGCTCATCATGATGACGGGCATGTCGAGCAGGCCCTGCGCCGCCCATTCCTTCAAGAGACTGACGCCGTCGGTATCAGGCATCCAGATGTCGAGCAGTACGAGGTCGGGCCGGAAGGTTTGTCTGGCGGCCCTGGCTTGCGCAGCGTTTTCCGCGAGTTCCACCGTATGGCCCTCGTCGTACAGGATTTCGGACAAGAGCTCGCGAATTCCAATTTCGTCGTCAACAACCAGAATTCTGGCCATATAGCGTCACCCCAACTAATTTTGCTGATTATCGTTCGCCTGAGCGGCTTCGTCCAGAGAGGCTGCCTTACCCGCCAGACGCGTCAGAAGCAGGGATACCCGGGCGCCTCCGTCGCGTCGGTTGGCGAGGTCGATACTGCCGCCATGCTCTTCAATGATCTTCTTCACTATAGCAAGACCGAGACCGGTGCCGGTGACCTTGGTCGTGACATAGGGCTCGAAGACGCGATCCACCACCTGCGGCTCGAAACCGGGACCATTGTCCGCCACCGACACCCTGACCGCCTTGCGCCCCAGGTTGTCGCTCGCCGGCGCCTCGACCAGCCGGGTCTGCACCCGGATGGTTGCGCCCTCTTCAGGATGCTGCTGCACCGCTGCGTCACGCGCATTGGCCAAGAGATTATGAATCACTTGGCGCAATTGCGTCACATCGCCTTCCACCAGCGGGAGATCGCTGGCGAAATCCACTTCCAGTGACACGCCCTGGGCGCGCGCCACGCCGGTGTCCGGGTCCCAACCATAGAGGGTGAGCACTTCACCGATCAGCTCGTTCACATCCACCGGCTGCATCTGTGCCGGCGGCGTACGCGCGTATTCCCGGAAATCATCCACCATCTTCTTGAGCGACGCCACCTGATTGACGATGGTATTGGTAGAACGCTTGAGCATGGCCGCGTCCTCTTCATTGAGACGGTCGGCCAGCTTCATCGCCAGGCGCTCGGCCGACAGCTGAATGGGCGTGAGCGGATTCTTGATCTCGTGCGCAAGGCGGCGGGCCACTTCGCCCCAGGCAACCGTCCGGTTGGCGGAAATCACCTCGCTGATGTCGTCGAAGACCACCAGATACCCGTTGCCGCGGCCGGCGATGCGAAGCTCCGTGCCGCGCGCCAGAATCGTCACCACATGGCGTCGGGCCATCTCGTCCTGTCCGGAGACCTCCAGTTCGAACTGTTGCTGCCAGTACGGCCGTTCAGAATCCATGGCGGCATGGGCCGCGAAGGCCTGGCGAATATGCTGTGAAAGCGCCAGACCGCCTTCCACGGTTTCCAGCGGCCGGCCCTGCACCGAACGCAGGTCGGCGCGCAGAATGGATTGTGCCCCCTGGTTGAACATGGAGACCCGGAACATTTCGTCGAAAACCAGCACGCCCGAAGACAGATTGCTCAGGATCGATTCCAGATAGACGTTGCTGCGTTCCAACTGCTGACGGTTGCGTTCGACCTGCCGGCGCGCTTCTTCCAGCTGACGGGTCATGGCATTGAAGGAACGCGTCAGCTGGCCGACTTCATCCTTGCGCGGCGGTTCAGGCAAGGGCCGATAATCGCCCACGCCCACGGCCTGGGTTCCGGCTGCCAGCGCCAGCAGCGGTCGCACCAGGCGGCGCGAAATCGCCAGCGCCGCCACCACCGCGGCAAAGACGGCCAGCAGCAGGGCCATGGTCAGCGTGATGCCGTAGAGCTTGCGCAGACCGAGGCGCGACAGGGCCAGTTCCTGATAATCGCGAAAGCCCTCCTGCACCTGATTGGCGTTGCGGGCGATGGTCTCGGGCACCGGCTCGATCACCTGCAGCCAGCGCGTGTCGGTCGAGACGCCCAGCAGCGGTGCGTGATTCATGGCGTTGATCGGCACCACGACCCGCAGCCGCAGCCCGGGCACCCGGGTCACATCGGTTTCCACCTCTCCCATCACCCCCGGCGGTTCCTGAACTTCTGCCGCGGAGTAGGCACGCGACACCTTGAGCTGATTGATCACCGAAGGCGGGGGCAGGTCCGGCACGAGCTGTCCGAAATCCGTGGACGAGAACGCCACCAGCCGGTTGTTGCCGGTAAACACCATGGCCTCGGACACCTGGTGGCTTTCGCGCAGGCTGCTGATCACCAGGGCCATGTCTATGTCGGTGCTGTTGCCCAGCCGGGCCGCCATGTCGCGCGCGCGTTCGTTCAGGTCGGCCAGCTGGGTGTCGAGTGCCGCCCGACCGAGGTTCAGGCCGGCTTCCAGCGCCGTATCGACCCGCACGTTGAACCAGGATTCGATCGAACGCGACATGAACTGGACCGACAGCACGTAAATGAGTGCGCCAGGCAGAATGCCGATCAGGGTGAAGTACAGGGCGAAGCGGGACGTCAGCCGCGCCCCAAACTGGCGTTTGCGCACCTGGCGCATGAGCCGCGCACCCAGCACCACCACCCAAGACAACATGGCCACCGCGAGAATCGCATTCAGAATCAGCAACAGGTCGTACTGCTGCGCGAAACGCGAGGCATTGCCCGTGGCCCAGACCAGCAGGGCCAGCAGGGCCAGGGCGCTGACCACCGCTACGACCAGCGCGATGCGCGAGGTCCAGCGCACTAGGGCTGGGGCTCGCCGGCGGAGATCGAAAAGTTGAAGTCTTTCCATGGTGTCGACAGTGACCAGGCGCTGCTGTTCAGGGCATGCACCCGGAAGGGGCGCGCCAGAAGCGAGGTATCCAGCCGCACGCGCATGCGTCCGACATAGAGCGTGTCCGGTTCGAGCTCGGCGGTGGGCACCACGGCCCATCCGCGGATATTGCGCACGAAAGTCAGTGCGTCATCGAGCGACGCCTCGGGCAGCGTGAGGTCGCCCGTACCGACCCGCCATTGCCGGGTCAGGGCGTTGTAGACCACGCGCCAGGTCTGTTCGCTTCGCACCACCTCTTTGTCGAACCACCAGCGGCGGGGCTGCATGATCTCGATGTCGGCGGTGAAATAGAGGGTCACCCCGCGCTCGGCCGAGTAGCGCAACTCGTACGGCAGCGGCAGGTGGACGTCGGCATCGATGTTGAGCCAGCCATCGGCCAGCACCGGTTCGATGCTCAGGACTTCAGGGTCGCCCGACACCTCTTCCTGGGCATGGACCTGACCCAGGAAGAAGCACAGCAACAGAATGAGCAATCGCCGCAACATCATGACGAACCTGCCCGTTTGTGAATGGACGACATGCGTCATTGTTGACGAGTCATGCATTCTTGGCAAACAAGGCATAGAAGAAACCGTCGCCGACGGCCAGCGCCTGCCGATCGTCGTCGAGCGTGTCGTCCGCCGGCAGAGGCAGAATCTGGCCCGGCGCGGGAAGCCGCCGCGCATCGGCATGGCGCTCGGCAAATGCCCGGGCCTGCAGTTCCCCTTCCTCGGGAAAGATGGAACAGGTGGCATAGAGCAGGTGGCCGCCGGGCTTGAGCGTGGTCCAGAGGGCGTCCACGATGCGCTTCTGCAGAGCCGCCGTGCGCGCCACGTCTTCTTCGCGGCGCAGCCAGCGGATATCGGGATGCCGGCGCACCACCCCCGAGGCCGTGCAGGGAACATCGGCGAGAATGGCATCGAAGGGCTGGCCGTCCCACCAATCGTCCAACGCCGCGGCGTCGGCACATTTCAACGCCACCCGCTCATGGGAAAGGCCCAGACGCTCCAGGTTCTGTGCCACGCGCGCCAGGCGCTGAGGGTCGGAATCCAGCGCCGTCAGGTCAAGGTCGGCGCGCTCCAGCAGGTGCGCCGTCTTGCCGCCCGGCGCGGCGCAGGCATCCAGCACGCGCATGCCGTCGGCGACCGGCAGCAGCAGGCCGGCCTGCTGCGCGGACAGGTCCTGCACCGACCACCCGCCTCGGTCGAAACCGGGCAAGGCCTGCACCGGCCGCGGCTCAGCCAGAACCACG
>JAJUFT010000109.1 GCA_029263615.1 Alcaligenaceae bacterium
AAGTGCCTACCGGCATGAAAATCGGAGTCTGGACCACCCCGTGATTCAGACGCAGCTGGCCGCGCCGGGCTGCGCCATCGGTGGCGAGCAGTTGGAATTCTAGACGGGTCATGAAAGATTGGACGGTTCGATGAACATGGCATCGCCGTAGCTGAAGAAGCGATACCGTGATTGGACGGCGTGCGCATAGGCACGGCGCATGGGCTCGATACCGGTGAGCGCGGAAACCAGCATGAGCAGGGTGGACTGAGGCAGGTGGAAATTGGTGATGAGCGCATCGACCAGCCTGAAGCGGTATCCGGGGGTGATGAACAGTCGGGTATCGCCTTCGACGTCAGCGTTCGTCGTGGCCTCGGCCCGATCTTCCAGCCAAGCCGCCGCCGACTCCAGCGCCCGCACACTGGTCGTTCCCACGGCAATCACGCGGCCGCCGCGCTCACGGGTCTCGCGGATTTTCTGCAAGGTGGCCGCCCCGACGTGGAAGCGTTCCGTATGCATGACGTGTTCGCTGATTTTCTCGACACGCACCGGTTGAAAGGTGCCGGCCCCCACGTGCAGCGTTACGAAAGCGGTATCCGCCCCCTGTTCGGCAAGCCGGGTGAGCATGACTTCGTCGAAATGCAATCCGGCGGTGGGTGCCGCCACGGCGCCTGGCTCGCGGGCGTAAACAGTCTGGTAGCGGGAGTCGTCTTCGGCGCTTGCTGCGTGGCTGATGTAGGGCGGCAGCGGTGTGCTGCCGTGCGCTTCCAGCAGGGTCAGCACGCTGTCGGGAAATTCCACCCGGAAAAGTTCGCCTTCACGACCGGTCACCGTCACATCGAAGGCGTCGGCCAGGCGCAGACGGGTCCCTGCCCGGGGCGATTTGCTGGCCTTGATGTGAGCCAGCGCGGTCTGCGTCTCGATGATACGCTCCACCAGCACCTCTACGCGGCCGCCACTTTCCTTCTGGCCGCGCAGCCGAGCCTTGATCACCCGCGTATCGTTGAAGACCAGCAGGTCTCCAGGCCGGATCAATGTCGGAAGATCGCTGAACTGCCGGTCATGCAGCTGCCCGAGACGATCGACATGCAGCAGCCGGCTTTCGCTGCGGCTTGCGGCTGGAGTCTGGGCGATGAGTTCTGGGGGCAGCTCATAGTCGAACTGGGAGAGCTGGAGGTCAGGATTCACTGGCAAGCTTGTATTCCCGCCCTGCGGGACGGGGAAAGGTAAGAATCCCGGTATTTTAAGCGGTGTTCGGTTTCGGTATGCTGGAGGCTTTTCCGAACGCGGACACGCTTCTCCGATGCCATTCAAGTTTCAATCTCCGGCGGCCGATTTATTGCGCCGTGCAAGGCACCTGTTCGCAAGTTGTCTGGCAGTGGTTGGCGCCGGCGTGCTGGCGGTGCCGGCCGCGCACTCCCAATCGCTGGAAAGCCTGCCGCCTGAAGTGCGGCAGGCCTGGAATGCCACCCGCATCCCGGGTTCTGCGCTGTCGCTGGTGGTGCATGAGCTGGGCGGCCAGCGGCTGGCTTCCGTCAATAGCCAGGTGCCCCGCAATCCTGCATCCGTCATGAAGATGGTAACGACCTGGGCTGCGCTTTCTGGCCTGGGCCCGGACTACACCTGGCGGACCGCCTTTTACACCCGCCCGGATGCAAGGGTGGATGCTGAAGGAACACTCACTGGGCCCTTGTATCTCAAGGCCGGCGGCGATCCGCTGCTGACCATGCACGAGATGTGGTCGCTGCTGCGCGAGCTGCGCCTGCGAGGCGTGAAGAATGTTTCGGAAGTCGTGGTGGACCGCAGCCTGTTCGGCAACGTCGCGCTGGACCCGGGCGCCTTCGATGGCGCGGCCGACCGTCCGTACAACGCCAGTCCCGATGCGATGCTGGTGGGCCTGGGCACAGTCAGGCTCGTCTTCATGCCCGATATGGCTGCCCAGAAGTGGGTGCCGATTGTCGACCCGCCCGTGCGCGGGGTACGGGTGCAAGGCGATCTGCAATGGAGCAATGCCCGTTGCCCCGGCTCGCCCAACGTCAGCACGCAGACCCGAAACGTCGGGAACGATATCCTGATCAACGTGAGTGGGACGGTGGCGGGTTCCTGTGGCGAATTTTCACTGTATCGGCTCGCCTTGCCGCCGCGGCAGCATTTCGAGGCGCTCTTCCGAATGTTGTGGAAGGAGCAGGGCGGCACTCTGGCGCGCGGCGTCACCGAAGGCATTGTGCCGGCCAACGCCCGCATGCTGGCATGGCACGATTCCGAGTCGCTGGCCGACACCATCCGCCTGGTGAACAAGCAGAGCAACAACGTCATGGCACGTACGCTCTTGCTCACACTGGGCGCGGAACGGCGGCCCGGCGCGGCGACACCGGCCACCGGTGCCGTGGCGGCGCTGGAGCTGCTGCGGGAACAGGGGGTGAATACGGGCGGCTGGGTGATCGACAACGGCTCGGGGCTGTCTCGCAGTGAACGGCTCACCGCCGAAGGGCTGGCCGGCATGCTAAGCGCAGCGTGGCAATCGCCGCTCATGCCGGAGTTCATATCGTCCCTGGCCATCTCGGGCGTGGACGGCACCATGCGCAGGCGCCTGCGCAGCGATGAGACGCGCGGCATGGCTCATCTGAAGACAGGCACCCTGCGTGACGCACGCGCCCTGGCGGGCTATGTGCTCGGCGCCAGTGGGCGGCGTTACGTGATCGTCGCCATGATCAACGACGACCGCGCGGCCACGACGGGCAAGTTCCTGGATACGGTGGTGCAGTGGCTGGCGACCCGTTAGGGCTGGCGGGGCAGGGTCCGAGCCCGGCGGGGTACGGTTGGAACCGGGTGCCGGCCGCGAGCGGCAGTCGGGCAGTCAGTGCATAATGCAGTCGTGTTGCCAATGTCACTGCAGGTACTCGACGAATGCCCATACATGAAATCCGCCACCCCCTTATTCAGCACAAGCTGGGCTTGATGCGTAAGGCTGAACTCAGCACCAAGAATTTCCGGGAAATGTCCCAGGAAATCGCCGCGCTTCTCACCTATGAAGCGTCAAAAGACCTTCCGCTGGAGCGCGAAACCATTCAAGGATGGTGTGGCGCCGTCGACGTCCAGAAGATCGCCGGCAAGAAGGTCACGGTCGTTCCCATTCTGCGAGCAGGCATCGGCATGCTTGATGGCGTGCTCACCCTGATTCCGGGGGCCAAGGTCAGTGCCGTGGGCATCGCCCGAAACGAGGAAACATTCCAGGCCCAGCCTTATCTCGAGCGGCTGGTCGGTCAGCTCGATCAGCGGCTGGCTCTCATCGTGGATCCCATGCTTGCCACAGGCGGTTCCATGGTAGCCACCATTGACCTCTTGAAGAAAGCCGGTTGCCGCAACGTGCGTGCGCTTGTGCTGGTGGCGGCGCCCGAAGGCATCGCGGCCGTAGAGAAAAGTCACCCCGACGTTCATATTTACACGGCATCCATCGACAGCCATCTCGATGAGAACGGCTATATCGTTCCCGGACTGGGGGATGCCGGTGACCGTATCTTCGGAACGCGGCAGAAGCATACCTAGGTACATTGCTTGCCTGTAGCGTTCCAAGGTGTCCCTGCAGCCTCAACTTTCAAGGAGTCGTAGCATGAACGAAAATGATATCCGTGCCCGTGAAGAAGAATTCGTCGGCCAACTGAAGCACAGCCTGGACGAAGCTGAGCGCATGCTGCAACAGGCGGCGGAAACTACCGGCGAAAAGGCGGAAGAGTTGCGTGAAAGCGCCATGCGCTCCCTGCGTCGCACGCGGGAACACCTTTACACCACCCAGGACGAGCTCATGGCTCAAGGGCGTCGCGCAATGCGGGTCACCGATGACTACGTGCACGACAATCCCTGGCGCGCCATCGGAGTCGCCGGCCTTGTCGGCGTGCTGGTGGGTGCGCTGATCTGCCGTCGCTGATACGGGCGGCCCCTATGGCGCTGCGTCAAGCCGTCGGTGGCCTCGGCGCCACCTTGCTCTCGATCCTGCGCACGCGCTTCGAGCTTTTCGCGCTCGAAGCCGCGGAGCAGAAATCCAATGTACTGGTGTTGTTGGGACTGGCCTTTGGTGCGCTGCTATTCCTGACGCTATCGTTGCTCGTGTTCACGGGTACGGTCGCCGTCTATTTCTGGCCCACTGAAGACCGGTATCTGGCCTTGGCGGTGTTGGCATTTCTTTACTTTGCCATCGGGGTGGGCCTGCTGATCGCGGTACGCAGCAAGCTTGTGAACGGACCTACGCCTTTTTCGGCCACTCTCGCCGAGCTACGGCGGGATGTCGAATTGGTGGAACGGCTGAAGGAGTCTCCGTCGCAGGCCGTACCGCCCGAATGGACACCGCCCCCAGGAGATCGCCCATGAGCCAGTCTTCTGCGCAAGACCGCAAGACCCGTATCGAGCTGCTGCAAGCCAGGGCAGCCATCGAACGCCAGAGCATGGTGCATGGCGTGCAGTATCTGGGCGCATCGCTCACGCCGCGTGGCCTGATGGAATCGGTTTTCCCCCGGTCCAAACGCAAGTCACCTTCCGACCTGCTCATGAGCACGGTCAACCTTTCGCGGAAGTACCCCATGCTGCTTTCGGTGGGGTCAGCGCTGTTTACCGCCAGGGCAAGGAGACGCCTGCGCTGGTGGAAGCTGGCTGCCGGCGCGCTGGTGGCCTGGCAGGCAGCCCGCAATCTGCGTGACTGATGCAGCAAGCCCGCCGCGTAGGGCGGGCTTGCTGCTATAGACCTAAAGCATCCCACATCGCGTCAACCCGGGCCTTCACGTCTGAGTCCATGCTGATGGGGCGGCCCCACTCGCGGTCGGTTTCACCCGCCCATTTATTGGTGGCGTCCATTCCCATCTTTCCGCCCAGCCCTGACACGGGCGACGCAAAATCCAGGTAGTCGATGGGCGTGTTCTCCACCAGCACCGTATCCCTGGCCGGATCCATGCGAGTGGTCATGGCCCACACAACTTCTTTCCAATCGCGGATGTCCACATCATCGTCGACAACGATGATGAACTTGGTGTACATGAATTGCCGCAGGATGCTCCAGATGCCGAACATCACCCGTTTGGCATGTCCGGGGTATTGCTTGCGCATCGACACAATGGCCAAGCGATAGCTGCAGCCCTCCGGTGGCAGATAGAAGTCGGTGATTTCCGGAAGCTGGCGTTTGAGCAGCGGAACGAATACTTCATTCAGCGCCACGCCCAATACTGCCGGCTCATCTGGCGGCTTGCCGGTGTACGTGCTGTGGTAAAGCGGATTGCGCCGCATGGTGATGCGGTCGACAGTGAACACCGGGAACCAGTCCTGTTCGTTGTAATAGCCGGTGTGGTCGCCATACGGGCCTTCCAGAGCCATTTCGTATTCGCTGTGGGGCGGGCGCGGGGCGCCCTCCGGCACCTGCGGCGCGACGGCGCGAGGGTCGCTCGACGGAAGGATATGGCCTTCCAGCACGATTTCTGCGTAGGCAGGCACCGAGAGTTCACTGCCTATGGCTTGCGCCAGCTCGGTACGGGAGCCCCGCAACAGACCCGCGAACTGGTATTCCGACAGGCTGTCGGGAATTGGTGTAACGGCCGCCAGGATGGTTGCGGGGTCGGTGCCAAGCGCCACCGCAATCGGGAACGGTTTCCCCGGATTCGCCAGGCAATGATCGCGGAAGTCCAGTGCGCCGCCCCGGTGCGACAGCCATCGCATAATGAGCTTGTTTCGGCCCAGTTGCTGCTGCCGGTAAATGCCCAGATTTTGCCGCCGTGCGCGGGGCCCGCGTGTGATTACCAACCCCCACGTTAGCAGGGGTGCGGCATCTTCCGGCCAGCAATGCTGCAGGGGAATACGCGTCAAATCGACATCGTCGCCTTCGATGACCACTTCCTGGCACGGCGCATTACGGATGCGCTTGGGGCTCATATCCCACAGTGCCGACTTCAGCGTTCCCACCGTGTTGATTGCATCGCGCAAATTGCGCGGCGCCTCGGGCTCACGCAGGCTGGCGAGCAGCTCACCGATGTCGCGCAGCGCGGAAACATCAGACGCGCCCATGCCCAGCGCCACCCGTTGCGGCGTGCCGAACAGGTTG
>JAJUFT010000085.1 GCA_029263615.1 Alcaligenaceae bacterium
CCGGGCATGGGGATCGCCAGCGCGTGGACGACGGCTTCACCCACCAGCTGGAATGCCAGCAGCTTGATCAATCCCTCGATCATGGTCCCCTCCGCGGGACAGGACGCGACCGTGTCTGGAAAGCCGCGCCGCCCCTGGTTATTCTTGTTTGAACCGGCGTGATGGGAACCAGATGCCCCCCGCCAGACCCTTGACGGGGCAATTGTAGCGGCTGAGCTCAGCCCTGCCGAGCCTGCTTCACGACACCCAGGGCCGTGGTGAGCAAGCGCTCGAGCGTGTCGAAGGCATCCTGCGGGCCGCTGGCGGGCGTTGCAGAAGGCGGCTCCACGCTTGCGTTCGTCATCGAAACCTGAACCTGTTCGGTTTCCGCCCCCACTTCCACATCGAACACCAGTTGCTCTGGGCGATGCCAGGTCGTGAAAAACTCCATCGGCCTGCCCTGCGCATCCATGCCCTGCCCTTCGAGCATCAGCAAGGGCGCGCCCACGGCAGTTTCCAGCCGCTCGGCCAGTTCCTTGTCGGCCGCGACTGCCCGGATGCGATTTCTTCCGCGGCCCGGGCGGATGCCGTAGAGGCGGGCCATCACGGCATGCAGCGACGCATCTTCCAGCTGGGAGGCGTCGAGTCGGGGCACGCGGTCACGTGGCAACCACGTGCGGACAAAAGCGATGGGCATGTCATCGATGCGGCGCAGGCGTTCGAGCAGCCAGCCATTCTGGCTGCCGAAGAACTCGGCCACCTCGGGGGGCGGGACCGCCTTCTCCAGCTTCAGAATGCGGGTGCGCAGCAGCATGCCTGACGATGCGAACTGTTCATACAGGCCGGTGGAACGCTGTACCATGCGGCGCAGCTCGGCTCGGGCCGCCACAATGGCTGCCCTGCCCTGCTCCTTGCGGATCAGCCCTTCGGATTGCAGCACGGACAGGGCCTGCCTGACCACGCTGCGGGCAACACCGAAGCGGGTGCACAAAGACGCCTCACTGGGCAGGGCGGCTCCCGCCGGCAAGCGGCCTGCCTGGATCTCTTCACCCACGAGGCGGGCGATCTGCGCGTACAGCGGCTCGGCACTGTGCCGGTCCAGCCCACCCACCTGCTGCGGTTGCCCCGCCATGTCCTCAACCTCCCGTCATAGTGCGCGCCGTCTCCCAGACCTGGGACCAACCCGGCGCCAGGGCCGCGGCGCGTTCCGCGGCCAGGACCAGGCTGTCTTCACGGGCGATGCCCTTACCGGCAATGTCGAAGGCCGTACCGTGGTCAACCGACACCCGCACCACGGGCAGCCCCACCGTGATATTGACGCCTTCGTCACCGTAAACCGATTTGAACGGCGCATGACCCTGATCATGGTAGCAGGCGATGACGAACTTCCATTTGCCTCGCACCGCCTGCGGAAAGAGCGCATCGGCCGGAATGGGGCCGACCGTCTTGATGCCTTCGGCATTGGCTTGCGCCACTGCCGGCTCCAGAATTTCGGCATCTTCAGTGCCGAAAATGCCGTTCTCGCCCGCATGCGGATTCAGACCCGCGACAGCAACCGGTTCGTCTCCCCGCCCCAGTGCCTGTGCGAATGCGCCGGCCAGTTTGATCACGGCGCGCATGCGCTGCGGGTTGACGTCTTCTATCGCCTGACGCAGGGAGACGTGGGTGGTGGCGTGAAAAATGTACAGGTCGCCCGCCGACAGAACCAGCGAGAAAGTTTTCACCCCGAACTCGTGGGCCAGCAGCTCCGTATGCCCGGGCCATTTATGGCCCGCCATGTGCATGGCCGCCTTGTTCAACGGTGCCGTTACGATGCCTTCGATGCGACCTTCACGTGCCAGAGCGCAGGCCGTCGTGACAAAGCGCTCCGAGCCGGCACCGGCATCGGCATGCAGCTGTCCCAGGGGAACGTGCCCCAGCTCTGGCCCCGCCTGCATCACTTCAATCAGGCCGGGTTCATTCGTGACCCCTTCCGGGCCGTCCACGACGCGCACCCGCCCTACATCCTCACCCAGGGCGACCACGGCCCTGCGCAGCGAGGCGGCATCGCCCACCACGAACAGGCGTGCGCGCTGGCGCAAGGCGTCGTGATTCAGCAGCATCTTGGCCGTGATTTCCGGCCCGATCCCCGCAACATCACCGAGCGTCACGGCGAGTGTGGGAAGCGGTCGAGTCTGAGTGTCTTGTGCCAACGTCATGCTGAAAATCTCCGTTCACGGACCGCCGTGACGGCCCTGGTCAATACATCGGGAGTTCCGAAGCCCCCCGCTTTCGTCACCACGGGCAGCCCCGCGGCCGGGCCGCCGGTGAGCGTGCCCAACGGCATGCCACCGGTGACTTCGTCCACCAGTGCAATGCCACCCGCGCCCAGGGCGTCGAGCACCGCACTGGCGCCGTCACCGCCCGTGGCCACCACGCCTGCGGCACGACACTCGAGCACCATCCGGGCGGCCAGCTCACCCAGACGGGTGGCCACCGCATCGGAATCCAGGCCCGGATGCGCACCTTCAGGAGCCAGCAGCAGCCACGTTCCCTGAGGCGGCTCTCCCTGTGCCTTCGTCAGGGCCTGATCCATGTAAGCGGCCCAACGCTCCGGGTGGGTCAGCTGTTCGGGTTCAGGCCCCCAGACGCGGGCGCCTTTCTCCACCAGCCCGCGAGCCTGTTCACGCGCACACGAATGCTGGGAGGTCACCACGACCACCACAGCCCCCTGATGTTCCGAACGGGCCCAGATGCGGGCCAGCGGGGCGGCGAGCCCGCCGGAGCCGACGGGCAAGGCCCGTTCACCCAGCCAGGCGATGGCGCAGGCCAGCCGTTCCATGTCCTCGGGCGTCTCAGCGTCGACGACGACGATGTCGCCCGCCGCCAGAATGCGGGCGGCAAGCTCGTCCGCCGCTTCGTCCGCACGTTGTGGAACGTGCGCCGAGCCCAGCAGCGTCGGCACGTGGCTTTCGGTCACGGGGGTGACCGGGTCGGTCGCTGCCGACGTTTCCGTCACCGGACGCCCGTCCACATACAGGACCCCGTTCTTGAGACTGCGCCCTGTGGCCGGAAAGGCAGGACACACCACCGCGATGGCATCTTCCCGCCACGCCCGACGCGCAGCGTCGATCTCGGCCAGAAACGGGCCCCGCAGTGTGGAATCCACTTTCTTGTAGAGGCGCTTCACCCCGGCCGCCCGCAGCGCGGAGACATCCTCCCCCACCACGCGTGCCGCCTCGAGGGCATCGAGTGCACGGCTATGGGTGGTCACCGCAATGACCTCCGCCTGCGCGGCGCACGGGTCGGCCAGTGCCTGGGCGGCCCTGCCCACGGAAAGCTGGGTCTGCCACCCGACGCGCACGAACTGCACCGCGGTATCTCCCGAGCCAGTGAGATCGTCCGCGACAATCGCAATGAAGGGCGCGGTCATGATCACACCTTCGCGTCCGCAACCGCTCCTTCCGGCACGGACACATCGTCCGCCACCTTGAGCTCACCTGCTCGCTTGAGGAACCACGAGGCCAGCACCGGTGCCAGAATCGAGCTGATCAGCACGCAGGCAGCCACCTGCGCCGTCGCTGTGTCGACATACTGGGCAAACGATGGATCGGCAGCGGCCACCACCGCCGGTGTGGCGATGGCGTTGCCCGCCGTCGTGCCTGCCGCAAACCCGATGCCGCTTTTCCCGCCACGACGCAAAATGAAGCGATATCCGAGGTACACGAGGAAGCCCGTGACGGGGCTGATGAGCAGACCCAGCACCAGTCCGCTCATGCCGCCGGACACGACCGCACTCAGGTTGATGCCGGTGCCCAGCGCGAAAGCGAAGAAGGGGATCACGATATTGGGCACCGGCTTGAGCACATTACGCCATTCAATGTCGAGGTTCCCCACCAGCACGCCCAGCAGGAAAGGCACCAGGGCTGCAATGAGTGCCACCACGGGGATGTCGGCCAGGCCGGACGCCCCCAGGAAGAGCAGCGAAAAGAACGGCCCGTCGTTGACCGCGCTGGCCACATAGGCGCCCCGGTCGCGGGCGTCGCCATATTGGCCGGTATAGGCCAGCCAGAGGCCGCCGTTGCTGTTGTCGAAGGCCGCCAGCATGGCGAGAATCGACACACCCCAGATGCCGTCGAGCCCGACATAGCGACCCAGGATGACGATCAGGGTGGCGGGAACCAGCGTTTTCATCAGCAGGATGGTGCCGGCCGTGGCCAGGATCGGCCCGCCGGTGCGCATGTTGACCTGGGTGCCCGTGGCAAAAATCAGCAAGGCGATCAGGGGCAAGGCACTGTTCTTGAACAGGGCCGTGGTGAAGCCGCCGATGGCAAGGGCATCCGGCGCGAAGGTGCCGATGATGGAACCAAGAATGAGCGGCAAAAGCATCAGGCCGCCAGGCACTTTCATCATCGTCTGGTACATGGGAATGCGGGAAACTTCGGGTTTCATGGGGTTGCTCCATGGCTTCCGTGGCGTGGCGTTGCACGACACGAAAATTGGGATGGTCGAAGAAGAGTTGGGACTTATATAAGACTGACAGGGCGCAAGTTTACACGTTATACGTACAACCTGTACGTACAATTTGGTATCGCCACTGGAGGCATCCATGAGTGTGGCGCCCGCGGCACCCCGATTCGTAACATTTTGATGGCGCAAGTTTCCACGAATTGCTATACATGGTGACCGTTGTCCAATCATCAGGAGAACAACATGGAGCGACGAATATTCAGCAAGGTTGGCCTGACGGCTGCCCTGGCCTGTCTCGGCACACTGGTCGCCTGCCAGGCCCCCTCCGGCTCGCACAGCCGTTCACAAAAAGCCGAGTTCAACTGCATTGCCGGCACCGTGGGTGGCGCCGTCGTGGGCGGCCTGCTGGGCAGCACCGTAGGCCGCGGGCGTGGCCGAACTGCCGCCACAGCCGTTGGCATCGGCGCGGGAGGCTATATCGGCAACGCCATGGGCTGTAAATAAGGAGCCGACGCCATGAAAAAATCCCTTTCTTTTTCCCTGGCCCTGGCAGCCCTGGTGACCGCCCCGGTTCTTGCGCTGGCACAGGGTGACCCCAAGGGCATGACCTGGGAGCAGTTCAACGCGCTCGACAAAGATGGCAGCGGAACGATCAGCGAAGGCGAGTACTATCAGTTCATGGAAGGCGCCTTCATCGAGCTGGACACCAATCGGAACAGCAGCCTGAGTTCCGATGAAACGGCGCACATCCTGACCCCGGAGCAGTTCAACCAGATGGACGCGAACGGCGATGGACGCGTGAACCGTCAGGAATTCCTCGATCAGGTCATGGCCGATTTCCACCGCCACGACAGCGACGGCGACAAGCAGCTGCGGCCCTGACCTCCGCGCCAGGCCGGGACTCAAGTGGGTGGGGATGCCGATTCCCCTCCCGCGAAACATTGGCCATAATAGGCTTCTAGAAAGGAATCCCGGCAGCACTGTGCTTCACAGAGATTCCGTCTTCCTTGCCCTGACGGAGGCGTATATGAATTTCCCTGCATTTCAGAACGTGGGTCTGGTGGAGTCGCTCAACCTCAAGTCCCACTGGATGCCGTTCACGGCCAACCGCGCCTTGCAGAAAGACCCGCGCATCATCGTGGGCGCGCAGGGCAACTGGCTGTATGACGACAAGGGCCGCAAGGTCTTCGACTCCCTTTCGGGCCTGTGGTGCTGCGGCGCCGGGCACGCTCGCGAGGAGATCCAGCAGGCCGTGTCGCGCCAGCTCGGCACCCTCGACTATGCGCCAGCCTTCCAGTTCGCGCACCCCCTGTCCTTTCAGCTGGCAGAGAAAATCACCGCGCTGACGCCAGGCAGCCTCAATCATGTGTTTTTCACCAATTCGGGTTCCGAAGCGGCCGACACGGCAGTGAAGATTGCCCGCGCGTACTGGCGTCTGAAAGGCCAGCCCAGCAAGACCAAGCTCATCGGTCGGGCACGCGGCTATCACGGCGTGAACGTCGGCGGCACCAGCCTCGGCGGCATCGGCGGCAACCGCAAGATGTTCGGTTCCCTCATGGATGTCGATCACCTGCCCCACACCCTGCAACCCGGTATGGCCTTCACGCGCGGCCAGGCGGAAACGGGCGGGGTCGAGCTGGCGAACGAACTGCTCAAGCTGATCGAGCTGCACGACGCATCGAATATCGCCGCCGTCATTGTCGAGCCCATGTCCGGCTCGGCGGGTGTGCTGGTTCCGCCCAAGGGCTACCTGCAACGCCTGCGCGAAATTTGCGACCAGCACAACATCCTGCTGATCTTTGACGAAGTCATCACCGCCTTCGGCCGCATGGGCACCACCACCGGTGCGGAATTCTTCGGTGTCACCCCCGACATCATGAACATCGCGAAGCAGGTGACCAACGGCGCCATCCCCATGGGGGCCGTGGTGGTCGACAGCGAGATCTACGACACCTTCATGGGCCAGGACCTCCCCGAACACGTGGTGGAATTCACCCATGGCTACACCTACTCGGCCCACCCGGTGGCCTGCGCAGCCGGCATTGCCGCGCTCGACCTGCTCGACCGCGACGGCCTGATTCACCGTGCCGCCGAAATCATTCCGTACTTCGAGCAGGCTCTGCACGGCGTGAAGGAGAGCAGTCCCCATATCGTCGACATACGAAATTGCGGTCTGGGCGGTGCCATCCAGCTGGCGGCGCGTGAGGGCGACCCGGCCATCCGCCCGTTCGAAGCAGGCCTCAAGTTGTGGAGCAAGGGTTTCTATGTCCGTTTCGGGGGTGACACCCTGCAGTTCGGCCCGCCCTTCACCAGCACGCGCGAAGAGCTCGACAGCCTCTTCAACGCCGTAGCCGAAACGCTCCGGGAACTGCGTTAAGCCTCAAGGGCTCTATCTGGTGGAAGCCGGGCTGGGCATCGCCGTCATGCGGCACGACAACCGGAAGTCGTCCTTGCGGCGTTTTGAAGAGATCGCCCTGCATTTCTGTGAACGCATGGCGCACAGTCTGTCCGCCTGAGGTCGGCCAAACCGGCCACGCCGCGCTCGGCCGGCCAGGTCAGGTCAGCCGGCCACTCCCGGCAACTGCAGCCCGGTCATGCGCAGGAAATCCTCGTAGCGGATGGGCTGGCCTGCATGGGCCTCCGCATGGTTGGCCTGCCAGTGGACCCAGGTGCGACCGGTGTTGGCGTCGTGCACCACTTTGAACAATGCGTCCGGTACGGCCACGCCGCCCTCGCCGATGCGCTGTGGGTGATCCCCGTACACGGGGCCAGTCATCACGTACACAGGCCCCGAAGCGCGCATCACATATTTGCGCGTGTCCTGTTCGATACGATTCCACGCACCGGCATTGTGCGTCTGGTCCTGGGGAACCATGTTCGCCAGGGAAAAGCTCTGCGCCATCGCCGCCGACGTATGCATGTCACCGGCCGGCGCCATGTGCCCCCGCGAATAGCCGGAATTCCGATAGTCGGCGAGTTCGGCCCGTTCACTGCGGGGCAAGCGCGCCTCGACGTAGAACTTGTCGGTCCGCTCCACCCCGCGCGCCTGCTCCAGCATGTCACGCGTGAGACGCTGCGCCACCAGCACAGGGGTCTTCGTCCGGCCGTCATGCAGAATGGCGAACGCGTCGAAACAGAGCTCACGCAAGGCCGGCCGTGCAGGAACGACCGGCGGCTGTTGCCGTGGGAAGAAGTGCCGGCACTCGGAAAAGTTCGTCTGGATCGTCTCGCCCGCATACGGAACCAGGGGTGCTGTCGGTGCCTGACGCAGGGCGCTCCACGCCTGCAGCAGCGAATGCGGCGAAAGAGCGGCATGCCATTGGGGGTGCAGCACCCAGCTGGCGAAGCTGAACGCCAGAACCGCCGAACTGGTGAGCGCCTTCAGGAAGCGGGAAACGTGGTGAGGGCGGCCGGCCTTGCGCGCGCTCGCGCTGCGCCGCCGACGTTGTGCAGCTTTGGTGTTGCGGGACATTTGAAGCAGAATCGGGGACATCCGCCGGGCGACGATCGCCCGGCGTCCCGTATTATGACACCCGCCTTCAGGCGACCTTCATCCGCCTGACCAGCCAGGGAACGAAAAGGAAGAGCACGGCGACCACGTAGAAGGTGACCGCAATGGCGCTGTCGAACAGCACCCCAAGCTGCCCTTGGCCCGCCGCCAGCGCGGTGCGAAGCTGATTCTCGGCCAGCGGAACGAGAATCAAGCCGATCAACAACGGGGCGATGGGAAAGCCGTATACCCGCATCGCGTAGCTGACCAGGCCCAGCCCGGCCATCATGGCCAGATCGAACACCGACCCCGACACCCCCCAGATGCCGATCATGGCAAACACCAGGATGCCGGCATAGAGCTGAGGCTTGGGGATATAGAGCAGCCGCACCCACAGCCCCACCAGGGGCAGGTTCAGCACCAGCAGCATCACGTTGCCTACGTACAGCGAGGCAATCAGTCCCCAGACGAGTTCGGGATTGCTGGAAAACAGGAAGGGACCCGGCTGCAGGCCATAGTTCTGGAAGGCCACAAGCAGAATCGCGGCCGTGGCCGAAGTCGGCAGGCCCAGGGTCAGAAGCGGCACCAGAATGCCCGCGGCGGCCGCGTTGTTGGCGGCTTCCGGGCCGGCCACCCCTTCAATCGCCCCATGGCCGAATTCCTCGCGCTTTTTCGAGAGATTCCGTTCCAGCGAATAGGACAGCATGGTGGGAAGCTCGGAGCCGCCCCCGGGGATGGCTCCCATGGGAAAGCCGATGGCGGCGCCCCGCAACCATGGCTTCCAGGAGCGCTGCCACTCCTCGCGCGTCATGAAGACCTTGCCCTTGATGGGAATGATTTCCTCATTCTGATACCGATAGCGGCTGGCTACGTAGAGAATCTCGCCCACGGCAAAGACCGACACCAGCACGACCGTCAGTTCCACGCCGTCGAGCAGGTCCGCCATGCCGAAAGTCATGCGGGGTTGGCCGGTCATGCCGTCAATGCCGATGACGCCCAGCGCCAGGCCGATGAACAGCGAAATGAAGCCCCTCACGCGGGAGGAACCCATGACTACCGCCACCGACGTGAAGGCCATGACAGTCAGGGCGAAATAATCGGCCGGGGTGAAGATGAAGGCCAGTTCGGCCACAGCCGGCGCGGCAAAGGTCAGCGCAAGCGTGGCGATGGTGCCCGCAATGAAGGAGCCGATGGCTGCCGTCGCCAGTGCGGCCGCCCCGCGGCCGGCACGCGCCATCTTGCTTCCTTCCAGCGCCGTCATCATGGAGCCCGCTTCCCCGGGCGTATTGATCAGAATGGCCGTGGTGGAACCGCCATACATGGCGCCGTACAGCACCCCGGCGAACATGATGAACGCCGAGACCGGCCCCACCGACACGGTGACCGGCAGCAGCAGGGCGATGGTGAGGGCGGGGCCGATGCCCGGCAGAATACCGATGGCCGTGCCCAGAAGGGAGCCGACCAGCGCCCACATGAGATTGACCGGTTGCAGGGCAACACCGAAGCCGTCCAGCAGCAGGGAAAAGGTGTCCATCTACACCCCCGCCAGCGGAAGAAAGCCGCCCAACTGCAGGCCCAGCTTGCTGAACAGGGCCCAGGACGCGCTGCCCAGAACGAACCCCCCGAACAGATCGCCCAATACGCGCCTCGAGCCCAGTGCGCGGGCCACCAGCATGAAGGACAGCGCCGCGGTGAGCGGCAGGCCCAGGGTTTTCATTGCCAGTGCGGGCACCAGGCTGGCCACCACCACCGTGAAGAAGGCGCCTTTGTCCATACCCGGATCCTGCGCGCGCGCTTCTTCATCGAAGGCGATACCACGCGTCATCTGAAAGATCAGCAACACCCCCAGCAAGGCCAGCCCCAGACCGACCATGGCCACGAACAGCCCCGGGCCGACCCCGGCATATTGTGCGCCCAGACTGAGGCTGGACGCCGCGTACAGACAGATCGCCCCCAACAGGATGACCGCCAGCCCGAGCCACCAGGGCTGGCGAGGCACCGATTTGAATGCCATGGCCGACTCTTGCTTAAGGCTTGATCAGACCGGCATCCTTGAGAATGCCATTGATGCGCTCGCTTTCGGCGGCAATGAACTTGCCGAACTCTTCACCGCCCAGGTAGAACGGCTCCCAGCCCAGGCGCTGCATGACGGCATGCCATTCCGGTGCCTCGCTGAGCTTGGCAAAGCGGTCCACCCATTGACGGTAGTTGTCTTCGGGCATGTCGATAGAACCCAGCACACCGCGCCAGTTGGCGATCTCGACATCGAAACCGGCTTCCTTGAAGGTCGGGACATCCTTGGCGGTTGCCAGGCGTTCCGCGGACGTGATGCCCAGAATGCGGATGCGGCCGCTCTCCGCAAACTGCTGGAACTCGGAGATGCCCGAAAGACCGGCCTTCAGGGTGCCGTTGACGATGCCGGTCACCGTGTCGGCGCCGCCGGCCTGCGGAATGTAGTTCAGCTTGCCCACCGGCACGCCGCCCTTCTGCGCCAGCAGGGCCAGGGCAATATGGTCGACCCCGCCCGCAGACCCGCCACCCACAGGTGTCCCGCCCGGATTGGCCTTGAGCGCCTCGACGAATTCGGCCAGGTTCTTGTAGGGCGCGTCAGCCTTCACCGCCAGGACGATATGCTCGGCCGTGAGACGGGCAACCGGCTTGAACTTGCTGAGGTCGATGGGCGATTTGTTCATCGAGATCGACCCCACCGTGATGGCGCCGAACACGGCCAGGGCGTCGGCATTGCCGGCCTGGCGCTGGAACTCGGCCAGACCGATGGTCCCGCCGGCTCCCCCGCGGTTGGTGAAGCTGACGGTGCCCGTATAGATGCCGGCCTCGTTCATGGCCTTCATCGCCTGACGACCAGTGGAATCCCACCCCCCTCCGGGGTTGGCCGGCAACATCATGCTCACCTGGGCCTGCACCGCCACGCCCGAACACAGCAAGGTCGCGACCAATACCGGCCGCAGTACACGAAGCCACTTCATTGATGTCTCCTGAGGTTGATCTTTTGATGAATGTTCAATGAAAGCGTCACGTATCTTACCCCATGGTTCGGTCCGCTCACGCAGCCATCCGGGCAACCCCTGTGGCGGATGAACATGGGCTGCGTTCAGGTGATAATGGCGCATCGCCCGAACCGGAGAAGCCCATGAGCCATGCGCAACGGCAGTTCATCACCCTGGACGTTTTCACGCAGCAACGTTTCGGAGGCAACCCGCTGGCCATCGTGCCGGACGCCGACGGCCTCGATGACCGCACGATGCAGCAGATTGCGGCCGAAGCCAATCTGAGCGAAACCGTTTTCATCCACCGGTCAGCCGGCTCATCCATCCCGCAGCTGCGCATCTTCACCCCCAAATCGGAGCTGCCCTTCGCCGGTCACCCCACCGTGGGTACCGCCATTTACCTGGCCGAAACG